>CALUIU010000010.1 GCA_944320795.1 Candidatus Paraprevotella stercoravium
AACCTAAAGATAAGAAAACTTGCAGATTTATCAAATACTTTTATTGATTAAATGACTGTATAACAGTAGATAAATATTTTCTTAAGGGAAGACTAATTAAACAAGTCTTGCTCAAAATTATCTCTATTTCCCCACTACGGGTTCCGGAAAACAAATGCGGAAACGGGTCCAACCGTCGGAATCGGTTTTCAAAGAAAAGACGCAGTCGTGTTTGGTCAGAATCTCCCGGATAAAAATCAGACCAATGCCCTGACCGGTCGGCTTGGTCGAAAAGAAAGGAGTAAACAGTTTGTCTTCATCTTCGGGAGAGATACCGGCTCCGTTGTCGGCAATCTCCAGTTGAAGAGGACGGGCTGTGGTACGGATACGGATCTCGCCCTCAGTGCCGATACTCTCGGCTGCATTCTTGACAATATTGACCAGCACTTGTTCAAACAGCACCGTGTCGAGCCGCACCTGCGGATTGACAGCGTCCAGATCAGCAGACAGACGAATCTGATGCTGCCGGCAGGCATGCTCCATCAGCAGGCGGCAAGCCTCAACCTGACGGTTCAAGGAAACGGTCTGCAAATTGGGATCGGGAATCTTGACCACCTCCGCCAGACGGGCGATGAAATGGTTCATTCCGTAACAACGCTCCGAGCAGACCTGCATGGCGGCACGCAGATCGCCGCCCTCATCATAGGGTTCCAGAATATCAGAAAGGGAATCGAGAGTGGAAGTCACGCCCGCCACACTGTTGTTCACCTCGTGGGCAATCATGCGGATAACCTTCTCATAGGTTTTCTTCTCGGCCTTCACGATCTCCGAGGTAAGGCTCTCCAACAGCAAAAAAGGATGGGAAAGACCACGGTCGATAAACGACAGCGAAGAACAACGGTAGATCATGGCATCGTTCAGACGCACCGTTTCGATGCTGCCACGCGGAATCTGGGCCAGCTTGGCCGCCAGAGGAGAAGGCACCTCGGCCATGGTATGCCCCACGACATCAGCCTCGGCCAGTCCGCCTAAAAAGCGCAGGGCCGCCGCATTCAGGCCGGTCACCCTCAGATTAAAGTCAAAAAGAATCACTCCCATAGGCGAAGCACTGATGAGCAGGTCCAGAAAGTGATTCTGCTCACGCACATGCAGACGCTCATTCTTGAGCTGGTCCATCAGGCGGTTGAACAACTGCACGATGCGGTCGGCCTCACGCTGTCCTACCGGTGCCAGACGGCTGCTGAAATCCTGTTCGTTCAACAGATCCATGGCATTGCCGATGGTTTGAAGGGGTTTCACCGCCTTGCGGTAGAAATAATAAAGGAACAGCAGACTGAACACCACCATACCCTCGGCCCAGTAAAAGGCGCTCTCGGCGACCGGCAGCAGGACATAGAGCAACAGGCCCACCAGCACAAGCAGAAAAGCCCAGAGCCAGAAGAGCCACCCGATGCGCAGCGTGCGCAGACTATTCGGTATCGGTATCCGTTTTCGTATCATCGGTCTGTATCTGATATTTTACCATTCTACGATAAAGGGCACCCCGGCTGATGCCCAACACCAGAGCCGCCTGACTCAGGTTGCCGTCAAACTGGCGCAAAGTGTTGAGTATGGCCTGACGCTCCACTTCCTCCAGCGTAAGTCCCTGCAGGGAAGTCATCCCGCCATGCTCTTCTTCCGAAGCTTTTTCATTGGCCGGCGGCACATAGTGCGCCCGGAAATCATTGGCTGTCAAACGGGATTTGCAACTGACGAGCAACGTGCGCTCCACCAGGTTCTTCAGTTCGCGGATATTTCCGGGATAAGGCAAGGACATGAGGTAACGACGGGCATCGGGTTCCAGTTCCGCCGGCTGAAGACCATACTGACGGCATTGCAAATCCAGAAAATGGGTAGCCAGCAAGGGAATATCCTCACGGCGCTCCCGCAAAGCCGGCAGCCGCACCGTGATGAGATTGATACGGTAAAAAAGGTCCTCACGGAAGGTATGCTCACGAATCATGCGGGGCAGATCGGCATTGGTGGCACTGATCACCCGCACATCAGCCTTGCGCTGACAGCTGTCGCCCAGCACCTCATAGGTCTGGTCCTGAAGCACCCGCAACAACTTGACCTGACAGGCCAGATCCAGTTCGCCGATTTCATCCAGAAAGATGGTTCCCTTTTCGGCCAGCTCGAAGCGGCCCACACGGTCGGCCACCGCATCGGTAAAGGCTCCTTTCTTGTGTCCGAACATCTCACTTTCGAACAGACTCTGCGAAATACCGCCCAGATTGACCTTCACAAAGGCATTGGACGCACGCATGCTGTTGCGATGAATGGTTTCGGCCACCAGTTCCTTGCCGGTTCCGTTCTCACCGCTGATCAGCACCGGGGCATTGGTGCGGGCAATGCGCCGCAACACATCGATTACTTCTTTCAGCGGCTTGCTCTCGCCCACAATCAGGCTGCGGTCGAACACATCCTCCGCCGGAGCGGAAGCCAGATCGGCCGTCAGTTCCAGAGCCGTTTCTATGCGCTGCATCAGCGCCACATTGTTCCAAGGCTTGGTGATAAAGTCGAAGGCTCCGGCCTGCATGCCTTTTACAGCCAGCTGGATGCTGCCCCAGGCGGTCATCAGAATGACCGGCACCTCGGGGCGGAACAGCTTGATCTGCCGCAACAGGGTGAGTCCGTCATCACCGCTGGTAGAAAGCCCGAAATTCATATCCATAAGTATCAGCCGCGGGGCTGAAGCACGTACCACGTCCATCGCTTCGACAGGACCGGGTACGGCCATCACGTCTTTACCGGCCCTTTTCAGCATCAGGGTCAGCGAAGAGCGTATCGCACTATCGTCATCTATTATCAGTATCATAATAAGACAAAGTTACTTCTTTTTATTGGATTATTACCGGACTATTTCCTCAAAATCGGCATCAATATTGGTCTGGGCGGCAAAATCCCACAGGGTGATGCTTCGAATCTGATAATAATAGTACCAGTAGGAGAACAATTCGTTGATGTATTTGCGGCGCGCCTCATCCTTGCTGGTCTGCGCGTCGTTCAGGTCGAGTGTGCTGATCTTGCCGATCAGAAAGGTTTCCACGTTGCTCTGATAACGACGGCGGGCAATGGCATCGGCCTCCAGAGCAATCTGCAACTGGTTCACCTGATTGTTGAACTGCTCGGTGAGCACAAAAAGGCTCTGACTGAAATCGGCCTCTTCCTTACGCAGCTGCTGGCGCACCACCTCGCGGTTGCTTTCGGCCACCTTGACCTGTCCGCGGCGTTTGCCCCAGTCGAGTATGGGCACCTGCACGCCAACCTGAACCACCTGATTGTCCTTCATCTCGGTATAGGTGCGTCCGAAATCGGAGTCACTGCCCGTAAAGCCCACCTGGGCATAGAGCGAAACCTGTCTGCGGTTGCCTTTGGCCTGCGCCACCTGATAGTCGGCTTCCAGCTGACGGCGACGGAGATTATAGGAAATGGAGTTATGCTCCAAAGCTTTCTTCAGCACCTCGTGATACTCCAATGAAATCGGCGGCACGCTGTCGGGCAGCACCGGAATCAGTTCTTCCGTTTCGCCCAACGCCAGAAACGAGCGCAGTGTGAACATGTTCGATTTCAGACTGCTCTCATTGGCCGTAAGCGTGGAGCGGGCATTGAGCACATTCAGTCTCAGCTGCAGCAGATCGTTCTCGCTGATTTTTCCCATGCGCCGCTTGCTCTCGGCCACCTCGCAGAGTTTTTCGGCGTTCTGAAGATTCTGACGGGCAATGCTGACATTCTCACGGGCCAGCAGCAGGTTGAAGTAATACTGAATGACGGTCATCGTCACGCGCTCGGTAGCCGACAGGAAGTTGGCCTGGGCTTCGGCATAGCGAAGCGGCTCGATGCGGCGGTCCCACTTCACCGAGTTCACACCGAAAAGAGGCTGGTTCAGAGTGAGGACCAGCGGTACAGACATAAACTGACGATTGCGGTTTCCGGTGCCGAACTGGGTCATATAATCGAGCGATGTGGTGAGCGAAAGGGTTCCCCCCGTAAACCAGATGCTCTGGTCCACAGAAATGGCTCCATTCAGATTCATATAGTCATTGCGCACATAGGTGTGCGAACCATCGCTCTGCTGATAGGTGTTATAGTTTTTGCGATAGCCGGGCAATGTAGCCGAGAAGTTCACCTCCGGAAGCAGTTCCGCCCGGAAACTGCGGTAACTCCAATAGGCAGATTTCAACTGTCCCAATGCAGAGGCGGCATCCACACTTTGCTTGCGGGCCAGCACTATAGCTTCGGACAAGGTCAGTGTGCGCGGTGTCAGTTCCTGGGCCGGAAGCAGGGACACCAGAAACAGGAACAGAACAGCCAGAAACAGGCGGAACAGCAAATAGGGACTGACAGACATAGCTGCTCCGGAAGGAATGGCGGAATATTTCAGTAAAGATTTCATATATGAAGATTAAAAGGGTTACTCTTCGTGAAGCGCCTCTGTCGGTGCAATCCGGCTGATGCCACGCACAGGCACATAAATGCCGAAACTGACAATCAGTACCATCAGCAGCCAGACCACAGCCGAAACTATCAGATAGTGCAGTTTGAAAGACTCATACCAATAGTGCACAAAGGGACTGTAGCAAGTGCTTTCCGGCTGGTACAATCCGGTATGCAAAGCATATTGCAAATAAATAACTGCCCCCAAGAAGACAGACACGGTGGTCAGTATCAGTCCCTCAAGCAGGAACAGACGCACCATCTTCCCGGAAGTGGCTCCAAAGCTTTTCAGGATACCGATCTCTTCACGCCGGGCACGCGTCTGCATCCAAAAACTTCCCGAAACTCCGAAGAAAATGCAGAACAGGAAGAACGAGCCTAACAGAAGCTGTACCCCATAATCATAGGTATTGGAAAAGTATCCCTGACTGATATAGTGGTCATACGATTCGATCTGCACCACAAAATAGTTACCCAATTGCAACTCCCGCAAAGCCCACTCCCGAAAATCCGTCAGGAAGGCATCCGGGTCCACATCATCGCGCAAACGGAAGATAATAGCCTCCGCATCCTGAACACCAGACTTCACAAACCGGACTTGCAGGGGAGGCTTGTTCAAATGTATTTTAACAGGCCGAACGGAAGCTACAATCTTACATTCATTTCCGAAAGCATCCTTGTAATTTCTTCCCCAAGAGTGGCCGTCCGGAAAGGCGTCTTCAGTCATAATATGCCCATCCTCCAAAGCCATCCGGTCCATCTGCTCAGTTGAAGGTCCTCCGGCCGTCTGATAGCGGAAAGTAGTAAAATAATCACTTTTGGGAACGAATTTGACTTCCATATAAGATACAGAAACATCCTCGGAAACAGAGAATCCCATCACACTATAAGATCTTCCCCCTGGACCATTCTGTCCGATCTGGAACGTGGCCGATTCCACTCCGGGATAATTCCGGACACGATCCCGAATGCGCCACATATTTTCCTGTCGTGTCTCACTCTCTGCCGCCTCTTCACGGTAGCGGTAAGAAGACGGATCATACTCCTGAATGGAAATACGGTACAGATTCTCCGAGTCAAAGCCATCCGGCAGCATATTCACATAAGTCTGCACCGTCACGGGATCGGCAAAATGCCACAGAATGACACTGACCACAATCAGTTCGGCCATCAGCCAGCCGTTGCGCCTCTTTCGGGCCCATAAATTCTTTAATGCCAAACGTATCATAAGCTTACTTTTTCTGGTTCAACGAATAAACAATCTCCGCACGAAGGGCGTGCCATACAGGAAGCAAGGCAGAGGCAAGATTCAATACGACACAGAGCAGAAATGCGGACAGGAAAATCCAGGGTGAAAAAAGCATCTCCACAGTAACCAGAATATCCGAATTGTCCAGATAGTAGTCAATGGAAAAGAATCGGAACACCCAGTCCTTTCCCCACGCCAACAAAGCCCAGGACAAGAACAACCCGACCAGTCCGCCCATCAAAGTCAGAATCAGATTCTCATTCAGAACTTGCCGCAACAGATAGCCACGGGTGGCTCCAAAGGCCTTATAAACACCCATTTCCATCAAGCGGTCTTCCATACGACCGGCAATCATGCCACTCAGATTCAAAGCCGGAACCAATAAAAAGACCAGAACCAATCCCCCGAAAAGGTAGAGAGATTTGCGCACCATATCATCATCGATGAAGGTACCCGGCATACTCTTTGCCGAATATTGCCAAGCCGGAAGGGGGCTCTCAATCACAACCGACGTATCGCCCGTTGCCACCTGATACTTACGGAATCTCTCATCAAACTCAGCTTGCATCTGTGCCCCCTTATCCCGGTCAACCCGAATAGAAACTGTATACGATCCACACAAAGTTGAAGGATCCTGATTTTCATCCAGACAGGTGTAAGGAATATAAATCTGCGCAAAAGTACGCGGAGTCAGACTGCTGACATCACGCACCACACCGGCCACTACATAATCGGCATAGTTGAACTGCATGGTCCGCCCCACAGCCTGTACCTCACCGAACAACCGCCGGGCCAGTGATTCCGAAATCACGGCACACTGTTTGCCGTTGCGGAAATCAGATTCAGAAAATGGTTTTCCGGAACGGAACCGAAAATCAAAGACCCGGAAGAAAGCGGCATCCGTGGCTATCGTCTTTACCTGAAGTACGCTTTTTCCATCAGGGAGCTGCACCAAAACCGGATAAGCACTGTGTATGGCAGTCACAGCCTTTGCGCTCTGAAGCGGATAAAACCAATTATTGACAGCCGTCAGGGATAAAGATCCCATGGCGCCTTTTCCATAGATAGTTTCGGAACACCACAGCTCATCGCGGTGCTCCTCCGGATAGATGGATCCCACCCGGATATACTGAAAGGTGATGACGATCATCGTCAGCGCTACCGGAATAGCCGTACCGATGATGTAGAGCGCGCCGAACAGCTTGTGCTGCTTCAGCATGGCCCATGTCTGTTTGATATATCGTTTTATCATGGTCACTATATATTTAGTTAAGGTAAAGTCAGTCTATCTGACGACCGTCGAAGAAATGGATGGTGCGTGAAGAAAGACGCGCCTGCTCTTCATTGTGCGTTACCATGACGATGGTACGTCCGTCTTCCTTGTTCAAACGGCAAAGGATGTCCATAACCTCGGCTCCCATCTTGGAATCCAGGTTACCCGTCGGCTCATCAGCCAGAATGATTTCGGGATTACCGATAATGGCACGGGCAATGGCCACACGCTGACACTGTCCGCCGGAAAGTTGCGAAGGCATGTGACGCATACGGTGGCTCAATCCCACGCGCTCCAACACTTCTTTGGCACGACGGGTGCGCTCGCTACCGGACATCTTGCGGAATAGCAACGGAAGCTCTACATTGTCGAGCACATTAAGCGTATTGATCAGGTGGAAAGACTGGAATACAAAGCCCAGAGTACGGTTACGGAAGGCAGCCTGTTCGCGATCACTCATCTTCGGAGTAATCAGCGTGCCTCCCAGTTCCAGAGTACCGCTGGTAGGGTTATCCAGCAAACCGATAATGTTCAGCAATGTGGATTTGCCGCAACCGGATGGTCCCATCACACTCAGAAACTCTCCTTTTTCCACACTCAGGTTTACGTTTTCCAATGCCTGTGTTTCGATCTCGTTTGTACGGTAAATCTTGTTGATACCGGTCAATTGAATCATGTTGCTCATAATCTTATTTTTTTAATTTGTTTATTCTAATATGATCATTTCTTTTTTGATGAATCTTCTGAAAGCGCTTTAGTCCTCATGCAAGGCTTCGGTCGGAGGTATACGGCTGAGTTTCCGTGCCGGTATCCAAATGCCCAGACAAACAACCAGCTGTAACAGTACCCAGGTAATCAGAGAGATAACCGAAAAATGGGTCTTGAAATACTCAAACCAGAAACGCCCCGAATAAAGCGTATAGATATTGTTTCCATTATTTCCCAATGGGTTGTAAAGTCCTTCTTTCATGGCATACTGCAAATAAAGGAGACAGCCGATAATCACGGCCAGAGTTGCCAGAATAACCCCTTCGGCCAACAGGGAGCGGACAATTGTGCCCCGTGTGGCACCAAAGCTTTTCAGAATACCAATCTCCTCATGCCGACTGCGGGTCTGCATCCAGAAAGTACCGGTTACTCCCATAAAAAGGAAGAACAGGAAGAAGCCCGCCAATATGGTACGCACCCGAAGGTTTTGCCTTACCTCGTCGCCATCCTCGTGCATGAAATCACGGAACGTTTGCACACTGCGTACATAAGAATTGCCGACTTGCAGATTGTTCCGGGCCCATTCGGTAAAGGCGGGCAGGAACTTGTCTTCGTCTATTCCGTCACGTACCCGGAACAGAATACTCTGACCGCTCGGATAAGTCAGCCGCGAAGTGACCGGCATCGGAACACCTCCTACACGCATGCGCACCAGCGCCGTTGTGCCGACCACCTGATGCTGGTTCACCGTATCATTCAGGCCGCGTGCCGATTGCCCGGGAAAGGCGGCATCACTCAACACCACCCGGTCGGGCTGCTCAAAAGGTTCGCCCTGCAACAGACGGTCCAGCTGTTCATTGGTCTGTCCTCCCACCTCGGTGAAGCGCAGTGTCTGAAAATAATCCGAACCGGGTACGACCTCCATAACCCAGGCATCAGTCACCAGAGTATCTTTCTGAAAGCGCAGATAATAGGAACTTTGCCAGAACGGACCGGTATTGCCAAAGAACGTGGCCGACTCCACTCCCGGATAAGCACGAATCCTGCGGAGCTGGCTCCATCGGTTTTCGCGGGCTTTCACCGGATTCATCTCTTCGGAGCGAAAACGGGAAGAGTGACTGTTGTAATCCGCAAGAACCACCCGATAAAGGTTCCGTTCATCAAAACCATTGGGCATGGACTCTATGGACAACAGTACGACCAAAGGGTCAAGCAGCACCCAGACAATCATCGTGACCAACACCAGTTCGGTAAGCAGCCATCCGTAGCGTCTTTTTCGGGCCCACAGCATTTTAAATATCATGCGTAACATAAGCTATATCGTTTTAATGTTTTCATGTTTCTGATAGATTGCCGAATCATTTCTTTTCATAAAGTGCCTGCACAATCGGCACACGCAAAGCCCGCCAGGCCGGAATGAGTGCCGAAGCCAGATTAAGCAGCAGACAAAATAGAAAGGCGGCCAGGAAAAGTACCGGCGAGAACAGCATGGCCGGAGTAACCAGCATCTCTTCATTCTCTACTTGCATGAGGCCATAGGTATCGAACAGACCGATAATCCAGTCGTGCCCCCATCCCAACAGCATCCAGGAAAGCACCAGGCCCAACAGTCCTCCGGCTAAAGTCATGAGCAGATTCTCACGTACTACCCGACGCAACAGATATCCCCGTTCGGCTCCGAAAGCACGACTGATGCCCAGTTCCGGCAAACGGGTGTCCATACGTCCCGAAATCATACCTCCCAGATTCACGGCCGGAACAATCAGAAAGGCCAGAAGCAGTCCGCCCCAAAAACGGATCATCGCCGGCAAATCGACTTCCATGTTTCCCGGAACCAGATTCCGTTTCCACACAGGCATCGGACAATCAACATCCAACCGTTTCTCATCGGCATGCAGCACATTATACCGGCGCACCAGATCACGGACATCGGCCTGCAACTGCCGGGCCTGCTTCTTGTCTTGCACCCGAAAGACTGTGGTGAACCCGCCGGAACCGATTTCCTGATAGTTTCCATAACCCGGAACATGAGTATAAGGCAGCCAGATCTGGGCAAAACTTGTCGGAGTAAGACTACTGGCATCGCGTACCACACCCGTAACCGTATAGTCCATATAATTCATGGTAAAGCGCTTGCCTACAGCCTGCTCCGTACCGAACAGCCGACGGGCCATGGAAGCGGACAACACACCACAGGGGCGGGCGCTCTCCAAGTCGGACCAGGAGAACGGAGCACCGGCTACAAAATCAAAATCGAATACCCGAAAAAAATTCGGATCCGTATATTTCGTATGTACTTTCAGCTCACTTTTTCCGTCTGCAAGTTGAAGCCAGTCATTCAGATTCCGGTTATACGTATAAATGGCCGTAACCTTTCCGGCCGAACGTAACGGATAAAACCACTGGTGAACCATAGCTTCCGAACAGTAACCGCCACTGGTCAGCACCCCGTCGGCATTATAAGTCTTTACTGCACGCACCTCATAAAGCCGGTCGCGGTTCAACTCCGGGTAAACGGGAGCCGTCAGCAGATGAAAATACATCACGACAATCATCGTCATCGTGACCGGCAGTGCCGTCCCGATCAGATAAAGCCCGCCGAAAAGCTTGTTCTGCCACAGCAAGGCCCATGTTTGTTTCCAATAACTTTTTATCATGTTCTTCTTTTCTATTCCATTATATTACTTTACCGGAAAATACTCACAGAGAAACCGGTCTGCCTTCAGACAGCAGCCTCAGCGTATTTTCAGAACCATCTTATCCTTATAAGAACTCAGGTCGCTCACCACCACACGTTCACCCTCCTTCAGTCCGTCGAGCACTTCCACATGGTCAAAGTCACACTCTCCCAACCGCACTCTGCGGCGCACCAGTTCATCACCATCCTGCACAAACAGCTGATATTCTCCGGGGCCCGTATAGAACGAGGCATTGGCCATACGTATGGCGTTTTCACGCACGGCATGTACCACATACAGGTCGGCCTTCACTCCCGGGCGTAAACGGGATGATACTTTATCGTCCAACTGTACGGAAAAAGAAATCATCCCATTGTCGCTCAATGGAGTTACACCGGATACCATGCCGGGAAATACCTGATCATTAACCTTAACCAACACTTTGGCTCCAACTCTTATTAAATCGGCATAGGTATCGGACAGACTGCCCTCAATCCGGAAATGACTCAGATCGGACACTACGGCCACTTCTTCGCCTTGTGACACCTGGGCTCCTATCTGTGTATTTATAAAGGTAAGCACTGCCTGGCGCGGAGAACGGATGCGGGCATCCTCTAAGGTACGTCGTTTCTCTTCCATGGACCGGCGGAAAATCTCCAGATCCAACTGTTTTATCTTTAGTTCGGTGCGGCGTGCCTGACGCTCGTTCTCCACTTTCTGACGCAATTGCTCCAGCTCCATGCGGCTGGTCGTATAAGAAAGCTCGGCCTGGCGTACCTGATCGGCTGTGCCCGATCCCAGGCTATCCAGATAGCGTTCATTGTTCCAGTCCACCTTCATGCGGTCCAGTTTCATTTCGGCAATCCGGATCTGCATTTCCAGGTCGTTCAGATAAATCTTGTCGTTACCCAACTGTTGCTCCAGCTGATAACATTTCATCTTTTCCTCGTCCAGCAGTTTCTTATAATCGTTTTCAATGCTCTGCAAATCGAGCCGCAGCAACGGAGTGCCCACTTCTACCGTGTCACCGACACGGGCATACACTTCCATAATGCGCGAGCCTACCGGCGAAGTGATACGTTCTTCGAAAGCCGGCACTACCTTACCATAAGCGCTGACGCCGGTTTCGATAGTGCCGGAATCTACTGTATAAAAGACCAAAGACGTTTGCTTGACACCGGTTTGAAGCTGGCCGCTGATCCAAAGAACCGCGCCAACCAATACGGCAGCACTCAAAACTACATAAAGCGCAATCTTGATGCGCCGTTTTCTGATTTCAACAGGAGATATAGGACGATCCATATTTACGTTTATTTTATCATTTTCACTTTTCATTTAACAAGAATCATGCCAAAAACGTAAAGTATTGATATTCCGACAGATAAGCAAAATCACAAGTGTCCGAAAATGGACAGTGTGTCCATTTTCGGACACAAAATCGAAAAACAGAGTCCAAAACAAGGCGGTGTCGGGATAAAAAAGTATCTTTGTTTTCAGAATAGAATGTATCACCTAATTTAATACAGACATGATAAAATTAAGGATGATTCTGCTCCTGCTCTGCGCCGGTCTGGTGGCCGCTCCCGCAGATGCCAAGCGGAAGAAAAAGAAAGACAAAGAGAAAGTTGAAAACGCAGCTCCCAAAGAAGATATTAGAGAGGGGCTGTTTCAGGTAGTCAAATCAGGCACTGACTGGTTCTTCCAGATTCCGGACTCGCTGATCGGCCGCCGCTTCCTGACCACGACCCGATTCACCAGTACCCCGGCCAACTGCGGCAAGTTCGGTGGCGAACAGATGAACGAACAGGTGGTGTACTGGGAAAAAAGCAACGACGGACGCCTTCTGCTGCGTGCCGAACTGCTGATCAACACCGCCGATTCTACCGAAAATATTTATAAGGCAATTACCATAAGCAACAACAATCCGATTATCGGTGCCTTCAAGGTTGAAAAGAAGGTGGGCAAAGCCAGCCGCATCAAGGTGACCTCTTTCTTTAATGAGGACAATCCGGCTTTAGGTATGCCAGCCTATATGAAAAAGCAGTATAACCTGAGCACTCAGGTGGGCGACCTGTCGTTTATCGAAAGCATCAAGACCTTCCCGATGAACACAGAGGTGCGCCTTGTGAAGACCTGGAACTCGGCAACGGGAAATCTGCCTGCCACCTCCTCAACCGGACGCGCCACCTTCGGACTGAACATCTCGTTCATTCTGCTGCCCGAAGAACCGATGATGCGCCGTTATTTCGATCCGCGTGTGGGTTATTTCGCCGACGGATTCAACGAGTTCTCCGACGACCAGCAGCGCGTCAAGGGCAAGCGTTTCATTGTACGCTGGCGTCTGGAACCACGCCCCGAAGATGTGGAAAAGATGAAACGCGGCGAACTGGTGGAACCCGTCAAACCGATTGTGTATTACATTGACCCGGCCACTCCGAAACAGTGGCGAAAATATCTCATCGCAGGTATCAACGACTGGCAGAAAGCTTTCGAAAAGGCCGGCTTCAAGAATGCCATCATCGGTAAGGAATGGCCAGAAAACGACTCGACCATGAGCATGGAAGACGCACGCTATTCGGTAATCCGCTATCTGGCCTCTCCGATAGAGAATGCCTACGGACCGAACGTACACGACCCACGCTCGGGCGAGATTCTGGAAAGCCACATCTGCTGGTATCACAATGTGATGAATCTGCTGCACGACTGGTATATGGTACAGGCCGGAAGCATTGATGAAGCCGCACAGAAAATGAACTTCGACGAGGAACTGATGGGCGAACTGATCCGCTTTGTTTCTTCGCACGAGGTGGGCCACACCTTGGGCTTGCGCCATAACTTCGGTGCCAGCAGCACGGTGCCGGTAGACAGCCTGCGCAACAAGGAATGGGTGGAGAAATACGGTCATACACCCAGTATCATGGATTACGCCCGCTTCAATTATGTGGCACAGCCGGAGGACGGCATTTCGCGCGCCGGCATCTTCCCACGCATCAACGATTATGACATGTGGGCCATCGAATGGGGTTATCGTCCGATGATCGGAGCTACCGACGAAGACAGCGACCATGCCATGCTCGAAGAACTGATACAGAAGAATCTGCCGGGCAACCCGCGTCTGTGGTTCGGCGACGGAGAAACCAACCGGGTGAACGATCCTCGCTGTCAGACCGAGGATTTGGGTGATGATGCCGTAAAAGCCAGCGAATATGGTATTCTGAATCTGAAGCGGGAAATTGCGGCTCTTCCGAAATGGACCTATGACAACAAGGATATCTATAATGAGAATCTGAAAGGAATGTACGACCAGATCCGCAACCAGTTCTACCGTTACAACAATCATGTGTTGCGCAACATCGGGGGTTATTACAGCAACTTCAAAACGGTGAACGAAAGCGGTGCCATCTACACTCCGGTGGAAAAAGCGCGCCAAAAGAATGCGTTGGCTTACTTTGAGCGCAACATCTTTACAGAACCGACCTGGCTGTTGCCGGAGTATATGAACCGCTTCACTTCAAAACCGGAAAACTACACCACCAGCATCGGTACGAGCATGGTGAGCCGTCTGCTCGGCCTGATTGACGGACTGAACCCGGAATATACCGCCGACGAGTATCTGGCCGACCTGACCCGACTGACCTTCCGCAACACCGCCAACCCAAGTGCTTATGAAAAGGCCTTACAGAACACGTTTGTAGAAAGTCTGGTTTCTTATCTGAACCGTGCCGGCATCAGCGCCAAAGCACGCCCTTATGTGTTGCAGACGCTTCAGAACCTGAAAACCCGTACGGCACAGTATGCACGTAGTGTCAACAAGAGCACTCAGGCACACTTTGCCAACCTGAATGATGCCATCACACGGGCATTGACCATCAAATAACAGGGTATTCTGGAAACAGAAAAAGAACAAAATGGCACAATCCGGCTTTGGGTTGTGCCATTTTGTCTACACTCGGGCATCTCCAAAAAGTAAACAAAGTTTTCGGGAGTATAAAATCCCGTCAGATGACTTAAAGAAGTTTTTACAAGTTTAATTCAACCGCTCTGGCATCTGACAAAATTGCATCCGGCACAGCATTTGTACTATTCTTAGCGAATCGCAGAACCGAAAGGGGATGCGAGAGAGAAACGAACTGAAATAAACAACTAAAGAATAGGAGATTAAGATTATGATGCCGATGAGAAAAACTTATGGTCAGAACTGGTTACCGAGTATCTTCAATGACTTTTTCGATACTGATTGGATGGTTAAGGCTAATGCAACAGCTCCATCAATCAACGTAATAGAAAGCGACAAAAGCTATACCGTTGAGGTGGCTGCTCCGGGTATGACGAAAGACGACTTCAACATCCATTTGGGTGAAAACAACGAGTTGTCCATCTCCATGGAGAAGAAATCCGAAAACAAGGAAGAGGACAAGGAAAACAAGAAATATCTGCGTCGCGAATTCTCATACACCAAATTCCAGCAAAGCCTGATTTTGCCGGACGATGTAGAGAAAGAAAAGATCAGCGCCCAGGTTCACGACGGTGTGCTGAGCATCGAATTGCCAAAACGCACTCCGGAAGAAAAAGCCAAAGTAAGCCGTGTTATTGAGATTCACTAATTCTTAATAGTTCAGCAATTGCATCCCGCCTGTGGAAGAAATTCCATAGGCGGGATTTTTTTATGGGGTCAGTTTTATTATAATAACACAATATTAAAAGAATGCAGTTTAGCCAACATAATATCACATAGCTAATCTGCTTAACATAAACAGAACAACAATTGACTGATACATACGCAAATTTTAATAAATCAGAAGAGTTATAAGAAAACGTAACCTGTGCAAAAAATGCACGAGTTCAAAATGAAAGTGGAAAAATATGATAATAGAGTAATCAATAAAGATTATAACACGGATTTTTTTATATCTTCTAATCTCCAAGATGTGTAGAAGGAATATACCGACACCAAGTAACACAATTCAATCCGCCACCATGTTTTATTAATGAAGTAATGTTCACTTGTTCAATCGTATCATCAGGGAAATACTGCCGTATCTGAGTCAGAGCCTGCTGATCTTCTTCAATTCCCAAACAAGGCAATACAATAAGGTTTTTCACCGTCAGAAAATTAATATATGCCCAATTTAGACGATTCGGTTTTCTTACTTGATAGGACAAAAATTCCAAATTAAATTTTTTGGATAATCTTTTCACAACCTCTTCAGCATATGAGTCATCATAATCATGGTAATTAGTCATCAGAACTGCCGAATCCGATATTGGCTTAACGACTCCATCTGAATGCCCATATATTTCATATCGGTCCCAAGGAATGAAAACCACCTCGCATTCCAAATGATTCTGTAGTTTTCTTTTCAACCATTTTGAAGATACTCCCGGATTTTCAGCAAAAACTTTTTCTGTCATAATAACCTTATCACCCACTTTTACCACATTGCCTCCATCTATAACCAGAGAAGATTCTTTAATAGGAAGTCCCATTTTCTGACTGACCTCCAAAGAATCCGTAATATATCTCCGATTGCATGAATTTTTAAGCAGATAGTCCGGCATGTACCGATAACATAAAAATCTGTCTTCGTCTAACTGTAAAGGCATATAATCCCGACACCAAACATCCTTTGTGTCGGGAATAATCTGATGATTAATATTATATTTTGAGAGTATCGTAATCAAATTCGTATATACCTCTTTATAATCCTTTTGAAGCCATAAAGACACATATACGGAATTTGCCTGATAATCTGGTATCATATATTTATGAACTTATTTCTTAGAACTCCTTTTGAATCTCCACATTCTCATATCCTGCACATATTTCTTATTAGCAGTCGGTTGCGCCCCGCTAAATTTATCCATAGTTTTCTTCTCCGGTGCCTTATAGGGCCTATTCTTGAAAACCTTGTCTTTTAATTCATAATCAGCCACATTAAATCTCTGTTCTTCTGAAATCTCAAAGTCTTTCTCTTCCGAACTATCAACCCACTGAATACTAAATCCACCTTCAAATACAGAATATTGAGAATATAGAGCATCATATAAATAGGTAGGTTTATCTATGATTTTCACTTTATCAAATTCAGACAGTTGCTCTTCATTTTTATGAGATTCGTCTACAGAGAACTCACGAATCAAAGCAGACAAACGAACAGCGTGTGCGGCATCCTTACCGTGTTCAAAAGTAATATCTATTCCGGAAACATGGTTATGCAATACACCCAGTGGAAAAAGGGATTTCAAATCCTCCCTGTTGTCCTTATTCCGATGATAGACAATATAATCCTTGATTTTATCATCCCCCTCACCTTCTTCATGACAATAAATTTCCACACAAGTTGGTTGCACTTTTATAAAAGAGTCACAATTATTCTTCTTAACTAAAAAATAACCCTGAAGAATCAGTCGAGCCAAATCCTTAAACACCAATACCAGTTTCTCATCTCTATTCTTTCCCTCTTTCTTATTTTCAATTTCTGTACGCAGATCAAAGGATTTAATTTTATCTTCTAAATTCATAATTTATATTTTAAATTTATTATTTAATATATTAATTATCAACACATTACAAAAAACAAAGGTAATATAAAAATCTTTCGTTCCAAAGGCTTTTCAAAGTTTTTTTATGCTTTTTCTACCTGGCACAACCAATAAAAAAACATTTACTGAGAAGGATTTTCAAATTGAAAATCCATCTATTATTGGGCAAAAAGAAGGAAATCATTACATTTGCATAGATCAACATAAAACTAATTCAAACTGAATTATGGAAGTATATTTAATCAGACATACATCCGTAGATGTGCCGCATGGAGTGTGCTACGGATTTACAGATGTGCCCCTGAAGGCCTCCTTTCCGGAAGAAGCTGCCGAAACGAAAAAACAGCTGGAGGGGCTTTCTTTTGACTGCGTATACAGCAGTCCGCTGAGCCGGGCCACGAAACTGGCGGATTTCTGCGGATTTCCGGAAGCCATCCGCGACGAACGGCTCAAGGAGCTGAACATGGGCGACTGGGAAATGATGCGCTATGACCAAATTACTGATCCGGAAATCCGAAAATGGTTTGAGGATTATCTGAATACTCCAACCAAAAACGGCGAGTCTTTCATGGACCTGTATCGAAGAGTAAGCGCATTTCTGGAAGAGTTGAAAGAAAAAAATTATCAGCGGGTTGCCATCTTTGCGCATGGCGGTGTGCTGATCTGTGCGCAAGTATTTGCCGGACAGGTAAAAATGGAAGAAGGATACGACAATCTGACTCCTTACGGGGGCGTCATTAAAATAGAGATTTAAACGGATGAATACAAAAAAGCCTTGTCTCACGACAAGGCTTTTTTGTGCAATTAGACCGTTTATTGAATGATTACAGAATCCAAAAGCTAAATGTATATTATATACAGACCATATCATTGCTCAAAAGATTCAAGCGTATATGATTCGAGAGTAAATTATTCTTTCTTATCGGGCATCCGGCCGTACTTCCTCAATGAATCAGCAATGATCCACTGCAGCTGGCCGTTCACCGAACGGAACTCCTCGGCTGCCCAGACCTCAATCTGATCCATCGTCTTGGAATCAATCCGAAGCACAAAGCTTCTCATATCTGTTTTTTTCTCCGGCATACACTTTTCAACCTCACTTTTTTATATCAAAACAATATCATTACTGATAATTTTATTCATTAAAATATCAGTTAGATAATCATTATTTTTATAATTCATATCATTTTCGATTGCAAATATATATAATAATACAATTACTTGCAAATAATAAATGAATAATGATTTCATAATAATATCATTTTATCTTCAAAACAATTATTTACCGTCTTCCCAAGAAGAAAAACACTTCACACAAAGATGTTTTTCATGCTTTTTCATTAACTTTACAGCTATGATCGGAACAATTACAAACACAATCGCCATTCTTGTCGGAAGTATAGCCGGCAGTATATTGAAAAAAGGTATCAAACCGCGCTATCAGAACGCGCTTTATAATGCTATGGGACTGGCAGCCGTAGCCTTGGGAGTCAATGCCGTGGCTACCCACATGCCGAAAAGCCAATATCCGGTGCTGTTTATCGGAAGCCTGGCCTTAGGATCGCTTTTAGGAACCAAACTGGATCTGGAAAACCGTTTTCAAGGCCTCATCAACCGATACTCCAAATCCAATTTGGCACAGGGACTCACCACCGGACTACTTCTTTACTGCATCGGTACCCTGTCCATTGTGGGTCCAGTGATGAGTGCTCTGTATAACGACCACACTTATCTGTATACCAATGCTACACTCGACTTGGTGACTTCTACCGTTTTGGCCGGAACTTATGGCATAGGTATGGCGTTGGCCGCGCCGATATTATTCCTGTGGCAAGGAAGCATCTATCTGCTTACCTGTCTGGCCGGACCGGTTATCTCAGATGCTCTGGTTACAGAAATCTCCATTGTGGGAGGTATTCTGATTTTCTGCTCCGGCATCAGTATTCTGAAAATGAAAGAGATAAAGACTCTGGATCTGCTACCCTCATTACTGGTTCCCCCGATATTCTTCATTCTAAAAAAATCATTTGAATATTTCTTGTAAATACTCAAACCTGAATTTCTTATGTCTAATATTCCCCCATTCATGAGACGTTTTCATAAAGAAACAGATTTCATCACCAGAGTCTGAAATCCATAACAAAATGAAAGCGAGAAAAGTTATTTGCCAAAAAATCAAAAAAGGAAGGAAAAAAAGAGGCTTCAAGAAATATTTCTCTATTTTTGCATCAAGAGATTGCAATAATATTTTTTATCATAACCTTAATTATCAAACTGATCCTTAAACGAAAAAATTATGGCAAAATTTATAGTAGAAACAGCTATCCTCGCCGTAGGAGTAGCTGTAAGTGGTTATTTCATTCAATCGGGACTGAACTCATTCACGGAAAAAGACCGCACCGTTAACGTAAAGGGACTGGCAGAAATGGAAGTGGAAGCCAATAAAGTTACCTGGCCATTGGCCTATGGTCTATTAGGCAACGATCTGCCTTCCATCTATCAACAGATACAGGAAACAAACAAACAGATCATTGACTTTTTAAAGAAAAAGGGAATCAAAGACAATGAAATCAGTATCAGCGCACCAAGTATCATTGATAACGAAGCAGACCGGTATAACAGCAACAAGCAGGCTTACCGCTATAATGTCACTTCTGTGATTACCGTAACCTCCAACCAGGTAAAGCTGGTCCGCCAACTGATCAATGAACAGAGTGAGCTACTTAAACAAGGCATAGCGATCACTGGCGAACCATATCGCTATGGTGTGCAATACGAATATACCGGGCTGAATGATATCAAACCGCAAATGATCGAAACGGCTACTAAAAACGCAAGGGCGGCCGCAGAAAAATTTGCTACCGATTCAGAGAGCAAGCTGGGCAAGATCAAAAAAGCCAGTCAGGGCCAGTTCTCCATATCCGATCGAGATGACAACACTCCGTATATAAAGAAAGTACGCGTAGTGACCACCATTGACTATGCCCTGGAGGATTGACCGGAGATAATTACTCCAGTCCCCTCCGGATTAATTGAATAATGTCTTGCGGAGTTGCGGCAAAATGAGCAGCTCCGCAAGTTTCCAGAAATTCACGGTCACGAAAACCCCACAACACAGAAATACAGGGTATCCCACACTGCCGGGCCGTTTCAATATCCACATCCGAGTCACCTACATAAACAGTTTCCCGTAAATCGGCTTCCAGTTCGCGGATAGCCTGAAGCACCATGTCTGGCGCGGGCTTACGCCGTACTTCAGGACGCTCACCCACCGCAACCTTTATCCAGGAAGAAAAATATGAGTGCTGCAATTCAGTTACTCCTTTTTGTAATTTATTGGAAACCACAGCCAACTGATAGCCGGTGTCGGACAAAGTCTGAAGCATATCAGCAATACCGGCATATAACCCACTATGATCACGGCAATGAGCCACATAATGCTCCTTAAAAGTACGGAAAACTTCCTCAAACAAAGGATTTTCTTCACCCTGGGGAAGGGCACGTTCTATAAGTTTCCGTACTCCATTGCCTACAAACGAACGAACTGCCTCCAGACTATGCTGTGGAAAACCATATTCTCTTAAAGCATAATTTGTACTCTCTGCAAGATCCTGCAAGGTATCCATCAGGGTGCCATCCAAATCAAAAACAACCGTAGAAATCTTCATACCTTATAAAAATATAATAAATACCGGGACAAAGGTATAAAAAGTGTGTTTTTTTGAGGTAAAATTATCAGAATATATTTTTATTAAGTACATTCGTGATAAAGAAACTCAGAGAAACTTTTAAAATTGAAAACCAGACTAAACTAAACAAGTAAAGAGTATGAAAAAACTAATGATGATGCTGACAGGCGCCCTGATGTGGGGGGCAGCAGCAAATGCACAGACAGACTTTATCCTGCGTGGCGGATTCGCAACCAACACTTTTGTCGGAAGTGATTATGACAATGTAGATGTAATGCCGGGTTATAATGTCGGCTTGGATTTCAACAGCTATATCAAAGACGGATTATACTGGAATACAGGTGTCATGTTCGGAAGCAGAGGTTTTAAAGTCGACTACAAGAAAGCAGACGATTTTGAATACCGTGCGCACAACATTCAGATCCCGTTAACGGTAGGTTATAAATTTGATATGGGAAGCGGATTTGCTTTGGACGGACGTATCGGTGGCTTCTTCAGCGCAGATATGGCCGGAAAGTTTGGAGATTTCAAAATTGCAGATTTGGATGATTACCAACGGTGTGATGGCGGATTGCTCATCGGAGTTGGTCTATGGTATCAGAACCTGAACTTAGATTTTGCCTATCAAAGAGGATTTGCCAATATAGGAGAGGATGTAGACGGAGGTGCCAGCAACTTCCTGATCCGATTGGGATATGCCTTCTAAGAGAAAGAGAAAATCATAATCTGATTATAAATCCTTTTTGTATTCTGCCCTGTGCCTTATAGCGCAGGGCAGTTTCTTTTTCATTTTGGATTAAAATCCGTATCTTTGAATCCAAATTTTAATCCGACAAACACAATGAAAGTACTTACACGTATCATGTCACTTTTAACCGGCATCCTATTCCTGCTGGCTTCCTGTCATAACAACAGAACACAACAGTCCTTGGACTCCGGTGATACAATCCCTCTGAAATACGCCCGCCTGATAACTCTGATTCAGCAGGACTGTTTCCAAATAGCCATATTACAGAATCCCTGGCAACCGAGCAAAATACTGCACCGATATGTATTGGTGGATAAGAACCTGCCTTTACCGCAAAGCCTCCCCGAAGGCTGTACGGTTATCCGTACTCCAGTAAACCGTGCCGTAGTTTATTCGTCAGTGCATTACAGTTTACTGGAACTCCTTAAAGCGACCAATTGCATAGACGGAGTATGTGATGCAGAGTATATATTAAACCCGTCCCTTCAGGAAAAAATACAAAAAGGTGAAATCCGTGACTACGGTAACAGCATGAGTCCCAATCTGGAACAGATCATGGAGCAGCATCCCGATATTCTCATGCCCTCCCCTTTCGAACAAAGCGGCAGCTATGGAAAACTGGGACAACTGGGTATACCCATTGTAGAATGTGCTGATTACATGGAAACTTCCGCACTGGGACGGGCGGAATGGATGCGTTTCTACGGTATGCTCTTCGGAAAGGAAGCTCAGGCCGACAGCCTCTTTCAGACAATTGAAACGGAATATAAGCGTTTGAAAAAGCTGGCGACCGAAAGCAGGCATAAGCCTTCTCTGCTCTGCGAAATGAAGACAGGCGCCAACTGGTTTGTACCGGGAGGAAACAGCACATCCGGACAATTGTATCAGGATGCTGGCGCAAAATATGTATTTGCCCATTTAGAAAACAGCGGTGCCTTGCCTCTGCCCTTTGAGGCTGTACTGGAACAGGCTGAAGATGCCGAGGTCTGGCTCATCAAATACAATCAGAAAGAACCGTTGAGTTACCGGCAACTGAAACAAGACTATGAACCGTATACACATTTCAAGGCCTGGAAAGAAAAACGCATCTATGGATGCAACACAAAATATATTCCTTTTTACGAAGAAACTCCATTCCAGCCTCATCTGTTGCTGAAGGATCTGATCCGCTTGCTTCATCCGGAACTGCTTCCAAATGAAAAAAGCCGTTATTTCACACCGCTATCATGAAAAAAGAAACAATATACTGTATTTTATGTACACTGGGTTTAGGAGCTCTTTTTCTGGCAAATCTGTTTTGGGGAGCGGTAAGAATCCCGGCAAATGAGGTTTGGCACATTCTGTGTGGAGAAGCTGCAGGAAAAGCCAGCTGGGAATACATCATACTGAACAACCGTCTGCCGCAGGCCTGCACCGCACTTCTCTGCGGCAGTGCCCTGTCGGTGTCCGGTCTCATTCTGCAAACCTGTTTCAAAAACCCGTTGGCCGACCCGTCTATTTTAGGTATCAATAGCGGAGCCAGTATGGGAGTGGCCCTCGTCATCCTTTTTATGGGTGGTTCGCTGACTACCGATCTGATAACCCTTAATGGTTTTCTACTCACGGTTGCAGCCGCGCTAACCGGAGCCATGCTGATCATTGCCTTATTATTTTTCCTTTCCAATGTATTACACAATAACATGATGCTGCTTATCACAGGCATTATGATCAGCTATCTCACTTCATCCACTATTTCCTTGCTCAATTATCAGGCATCTGCCGATGGTGTATTCTCTTATATGGTATGGGGACTGGGTAGTTTTGGCAATGTGTCACTAGGCCAGCTGCCTGTATTCGGCACTCTGCTTCTAATCGGACTTGCAGGAGCTCTGCTACTCATCAAACCACTCAACGCCTTACTGTTGGGTGAGCGCTATGCGGAGAATCTGGGTATCCCCATCAAGCGTACACGGAATCTGCTTTTATGGGTTACCGGATTACTCACTGCGGTAACCACTGCCTTCTGTGGTCCTATCTCTTTCCTCGGTCTGGCTGTTCCGCATCTGGCCCGCATTCTGTTACATACCTCCATGCATCAGTATCTTGTGCCGGTCACAATCCTTTTGGGCGGTGTCTTAAGTCTGTTGTGCAACTTATTATGTAATCTTCCAGGAAGTTCAGGCAGTCTGCCGCTCAACGTAGTAACCCCATTAATCGGGGCTCCCACAGTTATTTATATCATTCTCAAACAAAGAAACCGTAATTTATAAGACTTATGAAAAAAAACGATGACAGAAAATGGGAAGTCCTACATCGGGAATATTTATATCGGGAACCATGGTTCACCGCACGCCGGGACCATGTCCGGTTACCAAACGGACAAGAAATTAAAGATTATTATGTTCTGGAATATCCCGACTGGGTAAATACAATAGCCATTACCCGCACCGGCGAGTTTGTGCTGGTACGCCAGTATCGGCACGGCATCGGAGAAACACGATATGAACTTTGTGCCGGAGTGTGCGAAAACAATGAGACACCATTACAGGCCGCCCAAAGAGAACTGCTCGAGGAAACGGGATACGGTCACGGCAGATGGCTTCCGCTGATGAATATCTCAGGCAATACCAGTACCACAAACAACCTGACACACTGTTTCCTGGCTTTGGACGTAGAACCGGTTGACAAACAACATTTGGATCAGTCAGAAGATTTGTCGGTACATCTGCTCAGCGAACAGGAAGTATGGGATTTATTAAACGAGGATCAGTTCCGGCAATCACTCATGGTAGCTCCCTTATGGAAATATTTTGTAATTAAAAAGCAGTTAAATAGTTTTTCTTTTATGCTATAAAGCATATACAAACTACATTTCATTACTTTTTTCAAAAAATAAACGCCTCAAAGACTTTAAAGATTAACAGTTTTGTCTATATTTGCAATACAGTAAATTGTTTCATTTTAAAAATCTATCATTATGAACCAAAACACAATCGGCGCTCATGCAGGCATCATATGGAACCTGCTGAACAATAACAAACGCTGGGAATACTGCGATCTCAAAAAAGAATCGGGTTTGTCAGACAGAGAGTTGAACGCAGCTATCGGATGGCTCGCACGTGAAAATAAGATTCAATTTGAGTCTGGTTGCAAGGATGGAAAAGAATACCTGTTCCTTGCTCTGAATTTTTATTACTAAAATGAACACAATGCCCCAACTCATGTAAGTTAAGGAGATGTACTGAAAAAGTTCGTCTCCTTTTTTTGTATCTTAATCTTTGCATCAGTTGAAAGCAAATCATGTTTTACTGACAGAAATAATGTAACTTTGCACTTTAAAACAATAATATAAGCCCCCAATATGACTTATGTGATTCTAAGTGTGATGCCTTCCCAAGTATGCCAAGAATCCTGAAGCCGCACGTTATTTCATCAATTATCTGTGTCAGTCAGAAGTAGCGATTGCCAATATGGAAGCCACCGGATACGTCAGTGCCGTAGCCACTCCCGAAGTACTGGAAGCACAAACAGATCCGGAAATCAAGGAAACCTACAATCTAGCTTACTTCTTCGGACCGGAAGCACGTCGGGTGCACATCAATCCCATCCAGTATCCTGACAGTAGTGTCGTGGCACGTTGCGCCATGATCCACGATTCAGGCGAACATACAGAAGCTGTTCTGGAAATGTGGTCGCACGTGAAGGGAGACAATCTCGGCAGTGGCGTGGTTATCATCATCCTGGCCACAGTCGGTGCCTTTGTGGTCTACGCTGTCTCTAAAAAAATCAAGCGTTACAATCATACCAAGCGTAACCGGAAACGGAAAAAAAGGAAACCGGTCAAATAAAAAACCGGCTCTATTCCGGAACGGAAATACTGACGGATATACTCTGGAGCAGTTCTTCTATACTATCTGTTTTCAGGAGTATATCCGTTTTTTTCATCAATGTATAACAAGGCATATCTGCCGTGTTCTGTACGAATACAGAAATGGCAGCTGAAGAATCTCCAGTCATAATCCCATAACGGGACAAGGCCCGGCATAACAAGGTACGCGCCACCCCTTCAACCCCTTCAATCTTAACTTTCACCCCATTACCTGGTACATCCGTCTTCACCTGAAAATTCATGTGTTCCGGAGAAAAAAGGAGATGGGGATGCGAAAAGAAATCCCCCAACTTTCCTTGAGCCACCAAATCTTCGGGAATACCGGTCAGCAAGCCTTGCTCTTGGGAAAGGAGCCATAAACGGTCGGCCATCTGCAATACCAGATCCAGATCGTGAGTAGACAGAAAAACGGTTTTCTGTTTTTCCCGTGCCAAACGGCGCAAAAGCAGAAAGAGCTCCACCTTGCTGGGATAATCCAGAAAAGCTGTTGGCTCATCCAGGAAAATAAAAGGTGTTTCCTGAGCCAAGGTTTTGGCTATAAGAACTTTCTGCAGTTCTCCATCACTTAAGGAATGTATCGGACGATTCCTCAGCATACAAATTCCAACCAACCTGATCGCCTCATCTACCAATATATGATCTTGCTCTGTCAGATGCCCCCAGAATCCGGTATAGGGCATGCGCCCCATAGCTACCAGATCGCATACTTTCAAGTCGCGCACATCTACCTTATCCGTAAGCACCACCCCAATTAAACGCGACAATTCATCCCGGGAATAGTCAGACAAATCCCTGTTTCTGACCACAATCTTTCCTTTGAGAGAAGGAAGAAAGGCTGTCAGTGTACGCAGTAAAGTCGATTTACCGCAACCGTTTGTACCAATCAGGCAAGTCAGTTCTCCGGAATAAAGAGAAGCGGAAAGTTCCCTTCCCACAATATAATCATTTTTCTTTGAGCGGTATCCGGTTGTCAGACCGGTCATCGTCAAAGTGGGTATGCGACGGTTCATAAGATATTGCTTTTGAAACTTATTGGAAACAAAGAAAAACGATGGACTTTAGAAAAACTCTTTTCTAAAACCCATCGCAATTACTATCATCAATTCTTTTACTTACTTATCTTTTCTGAAACATCAGCAAAGTACTGCCTTTCTCATCCAGCAGGCTGAATGTATTATAACCCATCTTTACCTTCTTGGCAGCATTGAGCGCCTGCAAGAACTTGGTTTCATACTTATCGTCGGCACAAGCCATACGGGTTGTACCGATCTTTCCGAAATCAGGCTCTCCAGCTACGATCTTCGCAAAATCGGCTGTTCCGGTCATGCGATTGCATCCGGTAAAACCATACAACTGCTTTTCTGCCACTTTAAAACCGATAAACGGAGTGCCCTCTGCCGGAGTAATCCCTTCACCGCAGATCTGCACCACATCCCACTCGCCTTGCAGTGTTTCGGGAGTAAACACACGCTTGGTCAGCTGCATCACGGTTTCCTTATTTTCATCTTTCAGAACCAGTGAACCGTCATCTTGCAATTCCATTTTGCGGGCAGAAGCAGCAGCCTGAGTGAAAAGCTGCTCATATTTATTATCCGGGCAAGCCATCATGGTTGAACCCATTTTTGAAAAATCAACCTTTCCTTTCAGGAATGCCTTGGTATCGATGCTTCCCATCAGACGGTTACAGCCATTAAAACCATAAAGACGTCCTTCTGCCATGTCAAAGCCCAAATACGGAGTCTGGTCCGAAGGAGTGATGCTCTGACCTGAGATATTCACTGCGTTCCATTCACCTTCCAGCATATCTGCCGGCAATGATTTACACGATGCTACAGCCAGCGTCAAAGAGCAGGCTGCCATCAGTTTAAAAGATCCTTTCATGTTGGTTTTTAATCTGTTAATTTCATATTAGGAGGGGAAACGGTGTTCCCCCTCATCATTTCAGATTTAAAGTTACTATTTTTTCTTCAACTTACCCATTTCTCATGGGGTTTATTAAAACTTTTTTTGTTTTTCCGCATGGGAAAACCCAGCATCACATACCATAACAATCAGAATAAAATACTTACTTTTAGGTAAGTGAATATTTCATGAAAAAATATTTTTTACTTATTTTTGCCATATGAAAAAGTCTATATTCAATTACACAATCCTTATAATGCTTTTGCTGTGTCCTTTAACGATACAAGCACAAAAAACCGCAAAACCCAAAGACGGTGACGGCATTACCACTTTCTTACAGAGATATCGGCTTAATACACCAGCCAACATCAAGAAATTCAAGAAAATCAATAAAGGCAAATTTACCTCCGACGGCGGTCTTATATTGGGGCGCACCTATCTGTTGCCTCAGCAGGAAGAATCTGACAACAAAGAAAAAAACGAAAAAGGCAAGCGACAAAAACGAAAGAAAGAAAAAACAAACAGTCGGGAACCTTTGTTCGGCAAACGATATGAAAAGATCAATCGAATATCCGACGAACTGGAAGGAGCCTGCTTTTATCTCGTAAGCGGCCACGGAGGTCCTGATCCTGGAGCCATCGGTCGTATCGGAGAACATGAACTGCACGAAGACGAATATGCCTATGACATTATCCTGCGTCTGGCCCGAAACCTGATGCAACGGGGCGCAAAAGTACACATCATCATACAGGATGAAAAAGACGGAATCCGCAATGACCGTTATCTGGACAACAGTGAACGGGAAACCTGTATGGGAGAACGGATTCCACTGAACCAGATAGCCCGACTACAGCAAAGATGTGACAAAATCAATCATTTATATCGCAAAGATCGCGGCAATTACAAACGGGCCGTATTTATCCATGTAGACAGCCGCGGAAGAAAAGATCAGGTGGATGTATTTTTCTATCACGCAACCGGAAGCAAAAAAGGAAAGCGCCTGGCTGAAAATATCCGAAGCACTTTTGAACGGAAATACGACAAACACCAACCGAACCGCGGATTTGAAGGAACCGTCAGTGCCCGTGATCTTTATGTACTGCGCAAATCAAACCCGGCTGCCGTTTTTCTGGAACTGGGCAATATTCAAAACAAAAAGGACCAGCAACGGGTCATTATTCCCAGCAACCGCCAGGCACTGGCAGACTGGATCTGCCAAGGAATCATTCGTGATTACCAACAATAGAGCCAATACCTTTTTGTCCTTTTTTATTACCTAAGACAACCCAAAAAACAACTGGGGCGAAAAACAGAAAAAAATCGTCCCGACAATTTTTACATTTCGTCCTGACGATTTGAACAATTCGTCGGGACGATTTTTTCAAATGCTCAGGAGTATTTTTCACCGAAAAGTAACTAACACAAAATCAAGGCCTTATCACATCCTAAAATAAAAGATGACACCAATCACATATTGTCTTGGATTTTCCTGAAAAACTTTACGGTTTCTGGAATAAATTATGAGGGGCTGTATCACACACAAACGCGTGATACAGCCCCTCATAACAGATATTGACATAAAGCTTACTTCAGCTCCCGGATAAAGAAATTCGAAATGCTGGTAAACAAGTGATTACGGGTATTTCCACCATAAATACCATGATTACGGTTGGTATATGGCAGCATCATAAACGGTTTGTCGGCCTGAACCAGAGCCTCGGCATACTCGGCCACATTGCGGAAGTGCACATTATCATCGGCCATACCGTGACAGATCAACAATGCGCCGTGCAGATTACCGACTCTTGAAATCGGGTTGCAATCGTAACCGGTAGGATTCTCCTTCGGAGTGCGCATAAAGCGTTCTGTATACACAGTGTCATAGAAACGCCAGCTGGTAGGAGGAGCAACAGCTACACCGGCAGCAAATACCGGACGGCCTTCACTCATACTCATCAGAGTGTTGAATCCGCCGAAGCTCCAGCCCCAGATACCGATATTGTCTTTGTCCACATAAGGCAGAGAACCGAGATAAAGGGCAGTTTCCACCTGGTCTTTTGATTCCAGATTACCCAGATTCAGATAAGTGCACTGCTCAAAGTCACGTCCACGACCTCCGGTTCCGCGTCCGTCCACGCAAACCATGATGAAGCCTTCGCCTGCCATATACTGTTCATAAAGGGTTCCGCCCATATTTCCGGCATTCCAAGAGTCAATAACCTGCTGTGAACCGGGTCCACTGTACTGGAACAGGATAACCGGATATTTCTTCGAAGCGTCGAAATCAGCCGGTTTCACCATATATCCGTTCAGTTCCACACCCTCAGAGGTCTTGAAGCTGAAGAACTCTCGCTTACCCAAATCCAGACCGGCCAGCTTTTCGTTCAGTTCCTTGTTGTCGATAAGCACCTTGAGCTGCTTGCCTTTGTTATTGTAAATCGAAGTGATGAACGGAGTATTAATATTTGAATATACGTTCATGAAATACTTGAAGTTCTTGCTGAAGATGGCGCTGTTCTGTCCCAGTTGCGGAGTCAGCTTCGTGGTCTTTCCGTTGGAAGCGGTGCAGTACACAGCGGTACGCATCGGGCTGTCCTGATTGGAAGCATAATAGAACGCACCGGTAGCCTCATCATAACCATAGAAAGAAGTCACGTTGAAATTACCTTTGGTAACCTGTTTGATGAGCGAACCATTGGTGTTATACAGATACAGGTGATTGAAACCGTCGCGCTCGCTCTGCAACACAAAATAATTGCCGTAGAACTGCACATCGCTGTATGCCTTCTCAGTGATGTATTTGGGCGCCTTGTCCCGCAGCACCATCTTGCACTCGGTTGAGCGCGGATTGGCCATATAGATCTCCAGATTGTCCTGATGACGGTTAAGCGTATAGATGGCCAGCTTGTTCGGATCGTTGGTAAACTTGATGCGAGGAATATAACCGTCGGCAGGAAGCGGCAACTTCATCTGGCGCACCACGCGGGTCTTGATCTCGAAAGAATAGACACTCACCGTAGAGTTTGTCTCGCCGGCTATAGGATATTTGTATTCATACGCACCGGGATAGTTGGCATAAGCGTCCATAGCCGGAGCGGCTCCCTTGAACAGCGGGAAGGAATAGAGAGGCACTTTGCTCTCATCATACTTCACCCACGCTATCATCGTATTGTCGGCATTGAAGTCGAAAGAGCAGTCGTTGGAGAACTCTTCCTCGTTCACCCAGTCAGGAATACCGTTGATCACCTCGTTGAACTTACCATCCTTGGTAATCTGGCTCTCGCTGTTGTTATAGAGCAGCTTCACCAGGAAAAGGTTGTTCTCGCGTACGAAGGCAATCATGTTTCCGTCGCGTGAGAACATCGGCACCTGCTGCGGTCCGCCTTCTGACAGAGGATCCAGAGTACGGTTCTCTACATTATAGATATAATACACCGCTGTGTTGGAATGACGGTAAATCGGACGGGTCTGGGTGCGCACCAGAATATTCTTCTCATCGGGCGACATGATGTATCCGTCAATGTAATCCAGCTTCACATCCTCGGCTGTGGCCACGTCAAAAAGCACTCCGGTTTTCTCTCCCGTGCGGAAAGAATACTTCAGAATCTGCTTGTTGTCTTTACTCAGCTGCGAGTAGCTCTCGCCATCGTTCATCGGGTTTACGCCATAAATGCGCTGGGCGTAATAAGCACCGTTACACAAGTCTTTCAAATTCAGTTTCTTTGCTGCATGCACGGGTCCTACGACCGCCAGACACAGCAAAAGCAAGCGTGCAATCTTTTTCATATCATTGATTTTAATAATAATCTGCGAGTTATGAGCTACAAAGATAGTTTTTTTTTCTCTCTTAACAGAAGACAACTCTTGTTTTTACAGAACATTCCGTCATTTTTAGCCGCTTTGTTTTCGCCTTTTGTTGTATCTTTGTGAAAACAAGAATCAAGAATAAACCGCATAGAACAATGGACAAACCGTTCTTATATCATGATTTCGGCTCGTTTCTGAAACGGCATTTCCCCTTCAAGGTGCAAAAGATATCTCTCAATGCCGGCTTCACCTGCCCCAACCGTGACGGCAGCAAAGGACTGGGTGGCTGCACTTTCTGCAACAACCAGACCTTCAATCCGGATTATTGCCGCACCGAAAAAAGCATCACGCAACAGTTGGAAGAAGGAAAGGCTTTTTTCGCTCAGAAATATCCCGAAATGAAATATCTCGCCTATTTTCAGGCTTATACCAACACCTATGGCGAACTGCAGGAACTGATTCGTAAATATGAAGAAGCACTGGCCACACCGGGAGTCGTAGGACTGGTTATCGGTACTCGCCCCGACTGTATGCCCGACGAGCTGATGGACTATCTTACGGAACTGAACCGTCGTACTTTCCTGATCGTGGAATATGGCATTGAAAGCACTTACGACCGCACTTTGGAACGCATTAACCGGGGTCATACATTCGAACAGACCCGACAAGCAGTGATCCGCACGGCCGAAAGAGGTATCATGGTGGGCGGTCATCTGATTCTCGGACTTCCGGGCGAATCGGAAGAAGACATTCTGCATGAAGCGGACCTGCTCTCTGCCCTGCCCCTGACTACTCTGAAACTGCATCAGCTCCAGCTGATACGGGGCACCAAAATGGCGCATCAGTATGCCGAGCATCCGGAGTGGTTTCACATTTATGAAGCGGATGAATATATCCGGCTCGTGGCGGCCTTTATCGGACGATTGCGACGTGACATCGTTCTGGAACGCTTCGTATCCCAATCACCCAAAAGTCTGCTCATCGCACCGGATTGGGGGCTAAAGAATCATGAATTCACCCAAAAAGTCAATAAATACATGACGGATTCGAATATTTGGCAAGGAAAGAATGTTTTAAACACTTAATATTACCGTTACATATTTTATATTCTATTGAAAGATATTATCTGTGTTTCGGCATAAATCCTAAACAATTTTTATCTATGGTAAGACAATTTTTATTTTCTTGCGCTTTGCTTTCGAGCGTGGCGCTTCAGGCACAGAAAACGGACAAGTCTACTCCGTTCTGGCTCAATCCTGAAGTAAACCGCGTAAACTGTGAGGCACCGCGTGCAGCCTTCTTTGCCTATGAAAACACTGATCTGGCTCAGAAAGGCATCAAAAAGGATTCAAAACGCTTCATGTCGTTGGAAGGCGACTGGCGCTTTAGTTTCGTAACCAACCACAATGAAGCTCCAAAAGGTTTTGAGGCTACCGGCTTCGATGATTCCAAATGGGTTAACTTCCCGGTTCCGGGCCTTTTTGAAATCAACGGATATGGCGACCGCATCTACAAAAATATAGGCTACGCCTGGAATACACAGTTCGACAACAATCCTCCTTTCGTAGAAGAAAAGAACAACTATACCGGATCATACCGTAAGGAAATCCTCGTGCCCGCTGACTGGAAAGGTGAAGATATCTTCCTGCATGTAGGATCGGCCACCTCAAACCTGAAGGTGTGGGTGAACGGAAAATTCGTAGGCTACAGCGAAGACAGCAAGGTAGCAGCCGAATTTGATCTGACCAAATATCTGAAACCGGGAAAGAAAAACCTTATTGCCATGCAGATCATGCGTTGGTGCGACGGTTCTTATCTGGAAGACCAGGATTTCTGGCGCTTTACCGGTATCGCACGCGAAGTGTATCTTTATGCCCGCCCGGAAACTCATCTGGCCGATGTATTCATCACTCCGGATCTGACCAACAATTACACGGACGGAACCCTGAATATCAAACTGAGTCTGGACAAGGCCAAAGGCAATGATGTGGAGCTCACACTGAAAGATGATCAGGGCAAGGTTGTAAAGAGCGAAACAGCCAAAGTAGATAAAAACGGTGCTCTGGCCTGCCAGTGGGAAGTAAAGAGCCCTAAGAAATGGACTGCCGAGACTCCGAACCTCTATAAATTATACATCACGGTAAAAGATGGAGACAAGGTACTTGAGACGATTCCACAGAACGTAGGTTTCCGCAAAGTGGAAATCAAGAACGCCCAGGTGCTCGTTAACGGAAAACCGGTATTGTTCAAGGGTGCCAACCGACATGAAATCGATCCGGACGGCGGATATGTTGTATCGCTTGAACGCATGATCGAGGATATCAAGATCATGAAGGAACTGAACATCAATGCTGTACGTACCTGCCATTATCCGGACGATCCGAGATGGTATGACCTGTGCGACCAGTATGGTTTGTATCTGGTGGCCGAAACCAATATCGAAAGCCACGGTATGGGATACGGTGAAACGACCCTGGCCAAGAATCCGGCTTACGAAAAAGCGCATGTTGAGCGTAATGAACTGAATGTAAAAACATTCAAGAACCATCCAAGCATCATCTTCTGGAGCTTGGGTAATGAAGCCGGATATGGTCCAAACTTTGAGAAAGCCTATGATGTTGTCAAGGCCTACGATCCAAGCAGACCGGTACAGTATGAACGCGCCGGTGAAAACGGAAAGACTGATATCTTCTGTCCGATGTACTATGGTTACGGTGGCTGCGAAGGATATGCCAAGAACGACAATCCTCGTCCACTGATCCAGTGTGAGTATGCGCATGCCATGGGTAACTCTATGGGTGGCTTCAAGGAATACTGGGATCTGGTACGCAAATATCCGAAATATCAGGGCGGATTTATCTGGGACTTTGTAGACCAGGCTTTGCGTGACTACAACAAGGACGGAAAAATGATCTACACTTATGGTGGTGACTACGGACGCTATCCGGCTACCGACCATAACTTCAACAACAATGGTATCATCAATCCGGACCGTCAGCCGAACCCACACGCCAACGAAGTACGCTATTACTACCAGAATATCTGGCTCACTCCAGTTAAAGCAGAAAGCGGAGAATTTGAAGTTTACAATGAGAACTTCTTCATCGGTTTGAAGGATTATGCAGAAATCCACTGGTCTCTGGAAGCCCAAGGCGAATCTGTCCTGAAAGGAACCTGCTCCTTGGATGTAGATGCCCAGCAGAAAAAAACGGTAACTCTGCCATCAGCCAACCAGACTGCCGACTGGACCAAAGCCATCGAAGATGCCAAGGCTCAGAATAAAGAACTCGTTTTGAATGTTGATGTCAAGTTGACCAAAGACGAACCATTATTGAAGAAAGGTTATGACATCGCTCGCCAACAGTTTGTACTGAACGGATACAAATTCCCAACTGCAGAAGGAATCCTGAATCAGAAAGCAGAAGCACAGCAGACGGTGAAAAAGGACGAAATGAAGGCAGCTCTGACCCTCGAAGCAAACGGTACTTCTGTAACCTTCAACAAGGCTACCGGATGGGTAGACTATCTGGATATTAACGGCAAACCTATGTTTGAGAAGGGTTATTCACTGAAACCGGACTTCTGGCGTGCTCCAACAGACAATGATTACGGAGCCGGCTTACAAAACAATTTTGCAGCCTGGAAGAATCCGCAGTACAACCTCAAATCATTCAAGTGTACCGACAACGGACAGAACAAATCGGTTGAAGCTGTTTACGATATGCCGGGAGTATCGGCAACCCTTACCATGGTTTATACGCTCACTCCTCAGGGTGAGTTACTGGTAGACCAGAAGCTGGATGTCAACGAACAGGCACAGAACAAACCGTCCATGATGCGTTTCGGTATGCAGCTGGTTATGCCACAGGAATACAACACAGTAAACTTCTATGGTAAAGGACCGGGCGAAAACTACATAGACCGCAATAACGGCGACCGTCTGGGAGTATACACTCAGAAAGTAGCTGATCAGTATTGGGGCTATATCCGTCCGCAGGAAAGCGGTAACAAGACAGAAGTACGTTATTGGAATGTACTTAACTCAGCCAACAACGGACTGAAATTCTATGCTACCGCAGCCATGGAGTGCAGCTCTCTGAACTATCTGGCAGAGGATCTGGACGACGGACCGGACAAATACTTGCGTCAAAGCCACTCCGGTGACCTTACTCCAAGAGACTTCACGGTTGTCAAACTGGCATCCAGACAAATGGGTCTGGGCTGTGTAGACAGTTGGGGATCATGGCCACGAGGCGAATATCTGGTTCCTTATCAGGATTATCAGTTCAGCTTTGTGATTGCCCCATCTCATCCTTAACAGATCACCAAGAACAAAAAAATCCCGACAGGCTTTTTCCTGTCGGGATTTTTTTATTCAAACTCTGATATACCGTCCATGTTTAACAGTAACGGACCAATGCTATCTTCTGCAACTGCATGCCATAACTTTCCGCTGATTCCCTAATCCCTGAAAAACTTGCAACACTTATCATCTTTTCAGCAGTTTCTCCGATAACGCATTACTATATTTTACAATATAAAATCCTTTTGGAAGTTTGTCCAGAGGCTGGGTACATTTCATTCCATGAATATCATATATGGCAACAATCTTACGCTTATCCTTATCCAGATAGCTTATATCCGTGGTGTGCAACTGGCTTATCAGATGATCAAGACCGACGATTCTTCGCTCCAGTTTGCCACATACCTCGTTTATCTGAGCGTCCAGACTGTTGGCACACTCATACGGATACACCGTTTTATGCAGATTCAAGCTTTCCTCAAAAGCATCCCCATAAGTTAGCTTTATTGCTTCCAATCCATTTCTAACCGTTATAAGCAAATCCGGTTTTATCATATCCCACTGCTTCTTATATTCGGCTACAAATTTTTCATTTTCAAATAATTTCTGATAATAAAAATAATCCGATTCATGCAGAAGACTCCACCTGTCATTGATATCATTTTTATATGAAGAATCAAAGTCCCATAATGGCCCCATCATCAACTTTGTTGAGGTGGGATTACTTTGGTCATAATCATATTTATACATATACATATTTGTCCCGGCAATATCTGCAGCATTAAGAATATCATGTACCAGGATCCATTTTGCAAAAGAAGCCAGATCTATGTATTCATCCACATCGTTACCCGCATAAAGGGCATCTTCAAAATCATTTATGTATGTTCTGATCTTGGCAACTACGGCACCGTCAACATCCTCTGTATCCGGAGATTTAAACGTCCATCCCATTTCTGACTTCTGGTGATTGGTCTTGAAGAACAAATCTTCGTTCCACCAATATGCATCATTTTCTATAAGATAGCCGCTATTCTTGATGTTCACTCTTTTATCCCCACGTTCAACGGCATCTGTAAGATAATACATCCCCATGTATTTATCATTCATAACCAGATTCACAAAGGTATAACCGGGAGTCCATGGCATGCCTATAGCCTCACTCATAACAAATCCCAATGCGGTAAGAATATTGCTCTCTTCATTCAGGAATGCCGGATTCCAGGTACTGATTCGAAGCAAGTTCCAATCCTTTTCCTGATATTCTTCGTCACCACGGAGCAGCATGTCAAATTTCTTGGAAAGTTTTATCTTATAGGGTTTTTGCCCTTGAACCGCTCCCGTACTGTTTCCCCGGATCTTTATCCGCATTCCAGATACATCTTTTATGTAGTCACCCGTATCATACACCGTGTTTCCGTCCAACGTCATCACCAAACGACCACAAACATAGTCATTGTTGGTAATACCTATTCCCAGTCCCCCAGAAGGCGGATAAACTACTTCACACGTTGGAAACTCTCCGCTTTCAGTTGTTATTGTCAACAAGGGTATCCGAGGCCAATCAATATTAACGATACAATTTGCATTTGTGGCAAAAAGTAACAATGCAAGAATACAAAGTACGTTTTTATTCATCTGTCTTATTTTTTATTTGAAAATAGGTCTGATTCCTGCTTCAAGGTTTCTTTATGATTCAGACACCTGTCACATACCATGACATACCTTAAAAAAACTCCACTTTTCCAGGAACTCATAATTTCTTGAAAGCAAAAAATCTGCCTGTATTATTCAACCTCTTCATATTTCTAAAGTTACATGACAAAGTTAAAACAATACAGGCAGATTAGTACACTCTATCACAAACAATTGTACGTTTGTTAATATTTTATACGACTCTTTTATCTTTGGAAATTTCAATCCTGATTCAGGGGTCACTTATAAATCAAGAAAATGGCAGGTATCTTACTCAAGTCGGGTAAGGTGGAAGACTTCCATTCCTTTATGGTTTTCGTACGGATAAACTCTTCCGCACAAGTAATTCCCGCTGCAATACAGAGACGGGTTGAAGGTTTGCATATACGCAACAGATCATCGATCATCTTACCATTACGGTAAGGAGTTTCAATAAAAAGCTGGGTCTGATGCTCCTGATACACTTTCTGTTCCAACGATTTTATTTTCTGAATACGCTCTCCCGGATTGATCGGCAAATAACCGTTAAAGGCAAAGCTCTGTCCGTTAAATCCGGAGGCCATTACAGCCAAAATCATAGATGAAGGCCCGACCAAAGGAACAACCTTAAGCCCCTTACGCTGGGCAATGGCCACCACATCCGATCCCGGATCGGCCACTGCCGGACAACCGGCTTCGGAAAGTACTCCCATCGGTATACCTTGCTCCAACGGTTTCAGATAAGAGGCAAACACATCGTGCGACGCATGTTTACCCATAGGATAGAAAGTCAGCTCGTCTATCACGATCGAACTGTCTACCTTCTTGAGAAATCTACGGGCCGAACGCACATCTTCAACAATAAAATGCTTCAGTCCTAAAATAACTTCTTTATTATATGCAGGAAGAACTGCACTGATAGCAGTATCTCCCAAAGTAACAGGTAATAAATAAAGTGCTGCTTCCATTTTGTTTTTACGGATTATATCCTGAATTTTTATAAATAGTTTCTGAATCAGTATGCAGCAGCTCTTGCCATTGTATATTCCTATTGTGCTTCATATAGCAGTCTACAATCTGTCCACCCAGCCATAATCCCAACTGATCGGCCGAACCTTCGCCGAAAAATACCGTATACTCACGAGGTTCCATCAACGCCATAATACGTACCCAGTCGGTGGTCTGTAGCATATCGTTATTTTTCAACCATTGCCACACCTCCTTCTCGTGCTGCATACACCAGTCACGACGTCCGCCGGCAAAATTCATTTCTTCCGCTAAAGGCTTCTTCAGTAAATGAGCAATAATCCAATGAATCTTTCCGGCAAAAATCATCCGTTGCAACAATGTGCGGTTATGATGTCCTCCATACTGATCACTCAAATAGTAAAACAGGATATCGGGAACAATCTGGCTACGCTCCATCGTACGTCGCTGATATGCATAATAATAATTTTTATACAGAGGATAGTCCACTCCCAGATATTTATCAAGTCCCACACCGACCAAAGAATCGCTGATCACAATACTCTCATTCAAGGCACAGACCTGTGTGTAAATAATCGGCACGACAAAATCACTGTCCGCTTCTTTCAACTCGGTAAAGACGTCACTCAAGATTTCTTCCTCAGGATCCATATCACCGTACTGACGGCGCACTTCCCGATAAAGACCTTGTACGATAGAATCCTGATAAAAAGCACGTAACTTTCGGTCTATCCCCGGGTCCTGAACATTACCTATAGCCAGCACATCTTCAATGAGCATGCTGGTTTGCAAAGAATACTCTGAATTAAGACGCTGTAACGCCGAATAACTGTTCAAAGATACAAAGTCGTCCATCACCTCATCATAACGAATAATCTTCATTTCTTCGTCCGAGGAATCGACCCATCTTTGCCAGTTACCCGTACAGGCTGTCAACAGAATGCACAGGAAAATGAATATATACCCTTTTGTTTTCAAAATCTTCATAATTATTTTACTAAATGCAAAAATAACAAAGAATCTTTTAAAAAACAATTTTTATTCAAAAAACAGAAAAAGTTTTTAAAACTTAAAAATCTGTTTTTCCTTTATTCTCATGACAAGACAAACTGCGCACTTGCCGTCAATCCATAAAATGGTTTTTACCGGCTAATTGAGAATAGTTTTTCTGTCCACGAAACAGATACAAAAAAACCATACTCTTAGGAAAGATACACGATACCGATGAAGAAACGGCCTTACTCTGAGTGTCCAGACGTTTTGTCCTATATTTAGGCTTAAAAGAGCGATATGCATTATGCGCCTGAATGACAGCCTTAAAATTCCCCCACTGCCCCTTAAGCAGGAACTGCATGGCAGCCACTCCGTCAAGCAACATTCTGAAGAAAAGAATCTTCTGCAACTGCTGATCCGGCAAATTCTTATAAAGCATCAACAGATTATTGCGAAAGTTCAAAAAGGTTTTACGAGGATTCTCTTTCGGTAAAGTTCCTCCGCCCCAATGGTAAGCCACAGAATCCGGAATACATACCAGCTTGCGCCCCATGGTATTCAGACGCCAGCACAAATCAATCTCTTCCATATGGGCAAAAAAGTCCCCGTCCAATCCGCCAGCCTGCCAATAATCTTCACTTCGGATCATCAGAGCGGCTCCTGTAGCCCAAAAAATCTGAGTGATCTGATCATATTGTCCCCGATCGGTTTCTACTGTATCCAGCACACGACCGCGACAGAAAGGGTATCCTAAATAATCCAGATATCCTCCGGCAGCGCCAGCATACTCAAAACTGTCTTTCTGAAAATAGCTTAAAAGTTTAGGCTGGCAAGCCGCCACCTCGGGATGAGAGTCCATATAGCGTACCAAAGGATCCAACCAACCGGGAGTCACCTCTACATCGGAATTCAACAACAGATAATAAGACGCGTTGATCTGCTCCAACGCGCGGTTATACCCTTCGGCAAACCCGTAATTCTTATCCAGAATGAGAAGAGGTACCTGCGGAAATTCCTTTCTCAAATATTCAATAGAATCATCCGTTGAAGCGTTGTCTGCCACATATACTGTTCCCAACGGCTCTGTATGAGCTACAACTCCGGCCAGAAACTTTTCAAGCATTTTTCTCCCGTTCCAATTCAGGATAACCACAGCCACACGGTCCCTTTTGTTATTTTTTTCCATAGAAATCAGATTATTTGAGCATTGACCATACCATTCGCTTCATTCAGATCCGACAAACGTACCTTTACAATACGGTTATCATCAAGCGGTGTATCAGGATGCAGCTCCACCTTAATATAATTATCGGTAAAACCATGCATCACTTGCGGATTCTTGGAACGTTCGAGCAGTACCTTGCGTTCCTGACCCAAATAGCGTTTATAGAACGCATTCAGCTTGCGATCGGACATGTCCAAAAGAATCTGACTACGACGATGCTTTTCTTCCGCACTGACCTGATGGTCTATTTCAAGCGCCTTCGTACCGGGACGTTCGGAATAACTGAACACATGCAACTGGGAAATATCAAGCGACTCGATAAAACGGCAGGCATCTTCGAAATAAGCTTCCGTTTCACCACGTGTTCCCACGATGACATCCACTCCGATAAACGCATCGGGCATTAGTTCACGAATACGTTCTACCTTGGAGCGAAATAGAGCCGTGTCATATTTGCGGCGCATCAGACGCAACACATCATCGCTTCCACTTTGCAACGGAATATGGAAATGAGGCATAAAGGCACGCGATGTGGCACAATACTGCAAGATTTCATCGGTCAGCAAATTCGGCTCAATGGAAGAGATACGATATCGTTCAATGCCTTCAACCTGATCGAGCGCCCGGATCAGATCCAGAAAACTCTCTTTCGTAGTACGGCCAAAATCACCGATATTCACTCCTGTCAGCACAATTTCCTTTCCTCCTTCACGAGCCACACCTTCCGCTTGTTCCACCAATGAAGCGATGGAACCATTCCGGCTTCGTCCACGAGCAAATGGAATAGTACAATAAGTACAATAATAGTCACATCCATCTTGTACTTTAAGAAAATACCGCGTACGGTCGCCACAAGAACAGGAAGGGGCAAAGGTACGGATATCCTTTACTGCTACAGTAAAAGATTCATGTGCGGCATCTGCCGGTTTTCTTTCCTGAGGCAACAGAGGCAAACGTTCCTCGAGATATTTCAGAATATCCCCCTTCTGCTCGGCCCCTAACACAAGATCCACCCCTTCAATGGCTGATACGACTCCAGGTTTGAGCTGCGCATAGCATCCGGTGACTACTACAAAAGCACCAGGATGCTGTTTCACCATCTTATGGATGGCCTGGCGGCATTTATGATCGGCAACCTCTGTTACAGAACAAGTATTGATAATACAAATATCTGCCTTTTCTCCTTCACTCACGGTTTCTACTCCCATTTGCTTCAAAAGTTTTCCTACGGAAGAAGTCTCGGCGAAATTAAGCTTACATCCCAATGTATAGTAAGCTGCCTTTTTATTTTGAAAAATAGATGCTTCGGTCATACTTTTTTATATACATATGAATTACAAAAATAGAAAAAAACAGTTACATACGGTTCCTTTCCCCATATTTATTAGATTTTAATAAGAATCAGAACACTATAAATGCGGTGAAAAAGGAGTTCATAACAAAAAAAAGACAGCTATAAGGGTTTGCAATGAAAAAAAATTTCATTTTTAACATTACACAATTCACTGAAAAACAGACAATTAGAAGAAATACAGAAAAAAGTATGAAAAAAAATTGCCTTAAGTGGTACAACATATCAAAAAACTCCTTACCTTTGCAATGTTTTAATAAGCAATTGATTGTTTTACAGATTTAAAAAAGCAGAAAAATGAAAAAATTAGCATTTGTTTTCGTAGCAGGTTTGGCTATGACTTTCGCATCTTGTGGTAACAAAACTGAGCAGGCTCCTGCAACTGACAGCATCGCAGCTGACACTACTGTAGCTGTTGAGACTATCGACTCTGTAGCTACTGACTCTGTAGCTTCTGATTCTGTAGCAGCTGACACTACCGCAGCTCCTGTAGCTGAATAATTTCAGCTTACGAAAGCAAAAAAGAAACGAGGTTTGTCCTAAGGACAAACCTTTTTTTATACCCATACTCCACACCCCAACTCTTTCAAAGAATATCTCGAAACCAATACAAACAAAAAGATGACTCTTTGTCAAGAGCCATCCAGATACAAAAAAAGCAGGAACAAGTCCTGCTTTTAATATTTAGCGCTATATTAAGCTTCTTCTGCAATAACTTCAAAAGGAATCTCAACAGAAACCTCTTTGTGCAACTTAACAGTAGCTACATAAGAACCTACAGCCTTAACATCCTTAACGATGATGATCTTACGATCAATGCTGAAGCCCTTCTTCTGCAACTCATCAGCAATCTGCAAGCTGTTTACAGAACCATAGATAACACCGGTAGCACTTACCTTTGTAGGGATAGTCAAAGAAACCTCACCCAACTTAGCAGCCAAAGCCAATGCATCATTCTTAATTTTCTCCAACTTGTGTGCCTTCTGCTTCAAATCCTCTGCCAGAACTTTCTTTGCAGACTCAGAAGCGATAACACCCTTACCAGTAGGAATAAGATAGTTACGTCCGTAACCAGGCTTTACATTTACAATATCATTCTTGTAACCCAAGCCAATAACGTCTTCTTTCAATATAATTTCCATGCTTATTCCTCCTTTATTATTTCATCATATCAGTTACAAATGGAAGAAGAGCCAAGTGACGAGCTCTCTTAACAGCCTGAGCAACACGACGCTGATACTTCAAAGAAGTACCGGTGATACGACGTGGAAGGATCTTACCCTGCTCGTTCAAGAACTTCTTCAAGAACTCAGGATCCTTATAATCGATGTACTTAATACCGCTTTTCTTGAAACGACAGTATTTCTTCTTCTTTACGTCAACTGTGGGCGGAGTCAAATATCTGATTTCTGATTGCTGTGCCATGATTAATCCTCCTTTTTAACTTTGTTATTTCTTCTCTTCTCAGCATACTCTGCTGCATACTTCTCCATCTTTACAGTGAGATAGCGAAGTACTTTCTCATCACGACGGTAATTAACCTCCAAAGTCTTAATTACCTCTGGCTGTGCCTTGAACTCAATCAGGATATAGAAACCTGTTGATTTCTTATCAATAGCATAAGCCAACTTCTTCAGGCCCCAGTTCTCTTCGTTGATAATCTCTGCTCCATTGCTGGTCAGGATACCCTTGAACTTGTTGACCGCTTCCTTCATCTGTTCATCAGACAAAACGGGAGTTAAAATGAAAACGGTTTCGTATTGATTCATAAATACGTTAATTAATAGATTATTTGTTAATTTTCAAAATGCGGTGCAAAGATAATATGATTTGAAGGATTCTGCAAGCTGTCAACTATTTTTTTGCGATTTTTCAGGGATATTAATATAAATCTGCCGGTAAAAGGGATGTCGAAAATTCAAAAATATATAATAATGTAAGAAATAGAGCAAATTGTTGACAAAAAGATAGTATATTTGTTTGTTTACGAAATGAATTTATTCTAAAAAGAAAGAGTGGAACAATTTAGTTTTGACATCAAATTAATCTTTGCCATCCTGAATGGTAAAGTATCTGCAGCCATAAACCGAAAGCTGTACCGCAACTTCAGGGAATATAATCTGGAAATCACTCCGGAACAATGGACCGTATTACTTTTTCTTTGGGAAAAGGAAGGAGTAACCCAACAGGATTTATGCCATGCAACCTTTAAGGACAAACCCAGCATGACCCGCCTGATCAATAATATGGAAAAGCAAAATCTGGTAAAACGCACCAACAGCGAAGAAGACAAACGAATCAACCGGATTTATCTGACTGCATATGGAAAAAGTCTTGAAGACAAATCCAGATATATTGCGAACAAAACCTTAAAAGAAGCACTGCGCGGCCTAAGCATTGAAGAACTGAGAATTAGTCAGGATGTATTAAGAAAAGTGTTTTCAAATACAAAAGACTAAATTATCAGGCTATTATCGTTTTTTATTTCGAAAAGTTTCTGTTTTTAAAGAATTATGCTTTAATTTGTGGAACGAATCGAGAAAAATAATTTAAAATAACAACAAACGGTATGAAGTATTTAGGACTGCTCCTGGTTATTTTGGGAGCCATCATTTTGATTCTAAGCTATACATTTGGCTGGGTAGACAACAATATGGTTAACGGTGGTGCCTTAGTGTTGATGATTATCGGCTTAATCGGACACATTATCCTGAACAAAAAATATCAGGATTAAACCATCTGTTATTTTACTTTTTATCCCTGGTTTATAGCTACAAGAAGAAATAAAAAAACAGGCAATTTCCATTGCCTGTTTTTTTATTTCCTGAGGAACCATCTTATTCTTCCTCACGTGGGACAATCAGACGGTAGCCCTTACCATGCACATTATTAATCTCGATTGACGGATCATCTTTCAAATGTTTACGCAATTTGGTAATATACACATCCATACTACGAGCGTTGAAATAATTGTCGTCAATCCAAATTGTCTTCAATGCCAGCTCGCGCTGCAATACATCATTTGCATGTGCACACAACAAAGACAACAATTCGCTTTCCTTAGTAGTCAGCTTTGTCTGCTTCTCACCAATAGACAGAATCTGACGCTGAGTATCAAAAGTAAAATTACCCAATTTGTAAACACTGGTTTCCTTTACCTTCTTTCCTCTTACACGGCGCAAAATAGCTTCCATACGGAACACAAGCTCCTCCATAGAGAACGGCTTGGTGATATAATCATCCGCACCGATCTTGAAACCGTCAAAAATATCTTCCTTCAGATTCTTTGCGGTAAGGAAAATAATAGGCACTTCCTGATTAATCTGACGGATTTCCTGAGCCAAGGCAAAACCATCCTTCTTTGGCATCATCACATCCAGCACACACATATCGTACTTGTTCTTCAGAAAAGCCTTATAACCAACTTCTCCATCCGGATAAAGTTCAGCATCATATCCCTTTGCCTGCAAATATTCACGGAGCAACATTCCCAGACTCTCGTCGTCTTCACATAACAGAATTCTTAACTTATCTTCCATAATTCTAGCTTTTTAATATCGGTATTGTTATTATAAATTTAGTTCCTTCACCCAGTTCACTTTCGGCACGGATTGTTCCCTTATGCAGATCAACAATCTTCTTCACATAAGCCAATCCCAGACCGAAACCTTTCACATCGTGCTTGTTACCAGTATGCACACGGTAGAATTTCTCAAAAATTCGCTTCAAATCATCTTTTTGAATACCAATGCCATTGTCTTCTATACTGATATACAGTTTGCCATGAGCATTCCAGGTGCGTAAAGACAAATGCAACTGCACATCATCACGTTTATATTTCACGGCATTATCCATGAGGTTAAAAATCACATTGGTAAAATGCATTTCATCCACATATATCTGGGCATTCTCAGCCTGTAGATCAGAAGTGATTTCACCTCCATTCTGTGACACTTTCAAGGTAAATGTCTTAATCACTCCGGCAATCAAAGCATTGGCATCGACCTCCTTCTGCTTGAAAGCGATATTGTCCCGGTCATAAAGAGACATCTGCAGCACCTTTTCCACCTGAAAACGCAAGCGCTTCGTTTCATCATTGATTACCCGAGACAGACTTTCATACATCTGATCAGACTTCTTGATTGACTGATCGGCAAGCATCTGCGCCGCCAAAGAAATGGATGAAAGCGGAGTCTTGAACTCATGTGTCATATTGTTAATGAAATCATTCTTCATTTCTGACACCTTCTTCTGCCTCAGAATGATGTAGACAGTGAAAATAAAGGTAATCAACAGAATCACCGTAAAAATCAACGAAGGAATCATCATTCGCGCTGTACCCAGAATGTAATGATTCATATCCGGAAAGTGTATCCGAACAATCCCCATTTTATTAGAAGAATCATTTCGGAACAACACCTGAGAGTAAGAATACTCCTCTCCCTTCGCTTCATAATCGGGACATCGGTACACCTCACGACCATCGCTCGTTGTCACAGTAAAATGATAAGGCAAATGAATGCCGTTACATTCCAAAGCCAACCGAATGTCCTGATCAAACAGCTTGAAGTTGATACGCTCGGACAAAGGACGATTACTTGCCTGATAAAGGATGGAGTAAATAACCTCGTCCAGCACTCCCTTCTGATAAACATAAGCATTCTTCACAAAAGCCTGAAAAGCCTTGGAAGCTTCACTAATGGAGTTTTTGCTCTTCAACGTCAAAGCCTTGGGCATCTTGGACGGCTTTTTGATTTTATTGGCCACCTGAAAAGAAGAGTTAAACTTCACCGCACTATCAATCAACGGACCACTCTGTAACATAAGCAGATAGTCGATCGAATCAAGCTGGTTCCGATAGAGTTCCGACTCCAGAGATATCTTTTCCAGATAGCGGAAGGTTTCATTCTGCTCCAGATTTCGGGCAGCCTGATCCAAGCTCCGGAAAACAGACTCATCAAACTGCTCCTTACGCATTTTGGTCATCTGCCGAATATAGGTAGTCTGCAAATAGAGTAACGCCAACAGCGAACACCCCATGATTACACTAATTATCCAAATAGTTGACTTCTTCATATCCGCAAATATAAAGCACTATTTATAGAAAATAAATTGAAAGTTCAAAAAAAACTCCAGTTTTAACCAAATTAACAATAAAACACCATTTTGCGTCCATATAAGTAACTAAACAATCTATTTCAACTTTATAAAAGAAAAAATAAGACCGTATCTGAATCTTTTTTAATTCAATAAAGAAACAGATACGGTCATAAAATTATTTTTTATTGTTTATCATCCTACATTTATTCCGCACCCTCTGTAGCCTCAAATTGCTTGATAAGCTGAGCCTGAACATCGGCCGGAACCAACTCATAGCTGGCATACTTCATGATAAAGGAAGCACGACCACCGGTAAGCGAACTTAATGAGGTACTATAATTAGACATTTCTTTCAACGGCACCTTTGCAACCAATTTCTCATATCCATTCTCACTGGACATTCCCAAAATCATACCGCGACGTCCCTGCAAGTCACTCATCACATCACCCATCTTGTCTGAAGGAACGAATACCTCGACATCATAAATAGGTTCGAGCAACTTCGGAGCAGCATTCTTAAAGGCTTGGCTGAAAGCATTGCGACCGGCAAGCATAAATGACAATTCGTTGGAATCTACCGGATGCATCTTTCCGTCGTAAACAATGACACGAACATCGCGGGCATAAGAACCGGTAAGCGGTCCCTGTTCCATACGCTGCATCACTCCCTTCAGAATGGCCGGCATAAAGCGTGCGTCAATAGCACCACCCACTACCGAGTTGATGAATACCAGTTTACCACCCCACTCCAAAGACACTTCTTCCTTACCTTTTATATTAATGCGATACTCCTGTCCGTCGAACTTATAGACTTCCGGATCGGGCATTCCTTCGTAATAAGGCTCAACAATAAGATGTACCTCACCAAACTGACCGGCACCACCGGACTGTTTCTTATGACGATAGTCGGCACGGGCTGCCTTAGTGATGGTTTCACGATATGGAATACGCGGTTCATCAAACACGATATTAATTTTATCAATATTTTCTATACGCCATTTCAAAGTACGCAAGTGGAACTCACCCTGGCCGTGAAGCAGAATCTGACGCAACTCCTTGCTCTGTTCTACCACCCATGTAGGATCCTCTTCGTGCATACGCCACAAAGCATTCATCATCTTCTCAGTCTCCGCCTCATTCTGGGCACGCACCGCACGGGTATACTTCGGATTCGGATATTTGATGAAGTTGAAACGGTTCTCAGCATCCTTGGCGTTCAAGGTATTTCCAGTCTTTACATCTTTCAGTTTTACAGTGCAACCGATATCACCAGCCACCAATTCCTCAACTTTAATACGGTTCGGACCGGCGCAGACAAACAGCTGTGACATACGCTCCTTAGAACCGCGGTCGGCATTGGTCAGGTCATCGCCCTCGTGTACCTTACCGCTCATTACCTTGAAATACTGCACCTCACCGATATGCGGCTCTACAGCAGTCTTGAAGAAGTAAAGAGAAGTAGGTCCTTCAGAATCAGGTACCACTTCCATACCACGGGTATTGTGTACTTTAGGCATCTCGTTTACAAACGGAACGACATTGCCCAGGAACTCCATCAGACGACGCACACCCATATCTTTTCCGGCGCAAACACAGAATACCGGGAACATACTCCGGGCAGCCAATCCCTTGCGGATACCTTCGCGCATCTCGTCCTCTGTCAGGCTCTCGCTTTCGAAGAATTTCTCCATCAGGCTTTCATCATTCTCGGCAGCAGCCTCAACCAAAGCCTTGTGCATCATCATAGCCTTCTCTTTCTGGTCTTCCGGAATCTCTTCAATGGTTGGTTCGCCACCATCCGGTCCCCAGGAATATTTTTTCATCAGCAACACATCAATCAATGAGTTGAACGAAGGGCCTGTTTCAATAGGATACTGCACCGGAACAACCTTATTGCCATAAATGGAAATCAACTGATCCAGAATCATATCGTAGTCACATTTCTCATCATCCAGCTGGTTGACCAGGAATATCACCGGCTTACCCAGTTTCTCCGTATAACGGAAATGATTCTGTGTGCCAACCTCCGGACCATACTGTCCGTTTAGCAATAAAATGGCGGTATCTGTAACATTCAGTGCGGTAATGGCGCTTCCGATAAAGTCGTCCGCTCCCGGACAGTCAATGATATTCAGTTTTTTCTGGTTCCATTCTACATGAAATACAGAAGAAAAAACAGAGTATCCATATTCTTGTTCCACTGGGAAATAATCGCTTACTGTATTCTTTGCCGTGATTCTTCCTCTGCGTTTGATCAATCCGCTCTCATAGAGCAACGCTTCTGTCAAAGTGGTTTTACCTGAACCGTCATTTCCTAATAAGGCAATGTTCTTAATCTCATTTGTTTGATATATTCTCATGATGTAATATATTTTTAAGGTTTTAAGTTTTAACGAGTGGCAATTTATAAAAAAACATCGAAGACGCCATAAAAAAAAGAAGTTATTATTTATGTTATTCAGCATGTTTCATAGTAACCATAAAATCACTAACTTTGTATCAAACTGATAATACAACGCTTATGGCCGGAATTTATATTCATATCCCTTTCTGCAAACAACGCTGCATTTACTGCGACTTCTACTCCACAACCAATCAGGAAAAGGAAAACCGCTATATACAGGCAGTATGTACGGAACTGCAGCTAAGAAGATCTACGCTTTCGGACTCTATTCATACTATATATATAGGTGGAGGAACTCCTTCACTGCTGCACCCGGATTCTATAGCAAGACTCAGAGCAAGCATCGGCCAGAATTATCAGGTAACATCCGATCTGGAATTTACTGTCGAAGCCAACCCGGACGATATTTCTGCGGAATGGCTTGAGACCATGTCGCGCATCGGCGTGAACCGCATCAGCATGGGAGTGCAGACTTTTCACGACGGTCATCTAAAACTGCTACGCCGACGCCACAACCGTGAAAAGGCCATTGAAGCCGTACATCTCTGTCAGGCAAAAGGTTTCCGGAACATCAGTATTGATCTGATCTACGGATTACCGGGACAAACTCTGGAAGAATGGAAAGCAGATGTGGCACAAGCCATAGCGCTGAACGTGCAGCATATCTCGGCATATGCTCTGATTTATGAAGAAAATACCGCACTGTGGCGCATGCGCGAACAGAATAAAGTACAGGAAGCCGACGAGGAATTAAGTCTGAACATGTTTGAACATCTCATCAAGGAACTGGAAAACAACGGTTTTGAACATTATGAGATTTCCAATTTCGGGCTCCCAGGATTTCATTCCCGCCATAATTCTTCGTACTGGAACGATATTCCCTATTTAGGTTGCGGCGCATCTGCCCACTCTTTTATCGGAGAGGAACGAATGTATAACACCGCCAACATAGACCAATATATAGAAGATATAAACCGGTGTGAGGAACAAGATTTGCCATATAAGGAAATGTGTCACTGCGAAACGCTCAATCGTTACGAACATTACAACGATCGGATTATCACCGGACTGAGAACAGCAGCCGGACTTGATCTTGACAGACTGGAAAAAGACTTCGGACAGGAATTAAAAGACTATTGCCTGAAAATGGCGGAACCATACCTAAAAGAACACACCTTACAAATAACCCGAGAAAAGGGATATCCGCAAGGTGTGCTTAAGCTGACTCGTCGGGGACTGTTTCTCTCCGACGGCATTATGAGTGATCTGCTTTGGGTGGACTGACCATCCAAAAACAGATATTATTCTTCTTGATAACTGATCTCGTAAAAACAAGGATAAACACGGCTGCTGGCATCTTTCTGTCCCTGAGAATGAGGTACAATCAAACGCACCTTTGAAATAGGCTGGTCAGAACTTACCTGACGCCCTATATTAATATAGGTAAAGGGAATCAGCCAACCGGCAGGCACCGATTTATCCGCATAAGCAGTGTACATCGCACCCCAACCGGCAGAACTCATTACAAAACTACCAGAGATCGTACCAGAAGTATTGGATACCTCTATAATATCCGGTCTAGGTTCCCAGAAAATACTATTGTTTGTTGTCTGTACACTATCTGCCATAATATTAAATTCCGTATAACGACAATAAACTCTTCTGGTTTCTCCTGATTTCAGTTTTTCTCCCGCTCCCTTGGAAATAATCTGCATGTATACTCCCGTGCTTTTAAAGAGAACGTACTCGTTCTTTTCAACATTAGTCATACTATCCTGCTGATAGAACTGTGATTCGGAAATTACATTAATCTTTCCGATATGAATCAGCGTATCCGTTTTACTCTCCATCACGACCGCATCACGTCCGATAAAGGCCGAAATAGCTTTACGCTCTTTTTCTTTTTGTTCAGCATAAGTCTCTCCATCATTACAGGAAACCAATCCTGCAACCAACAACACTCCAGCACTTAAAGCCGCTATTTTATTTTTCATTTTACTATATTTTTCACTTTAACAAATACGCATATTTCCGGACAGCCTTCTTGGCCAGGTCAATAGCCTCATCCAAAGTACACTCCAAAGTTCCTCCGGCAGCATTCAGATGTCCTCCTCCGTTAAAGAACTCGGCTGCCATCTGATTGCAAGGAAAATCATCAACAGAACGCAGAGATACCCGAATATTATCCTGCTCTGTATTCTCACGTAAAAAAATACTCAATTTATTTCCTTTAATCTGCAAAGGAATATTCACAAATCCCTCAGTATCTCCCTTTTTATGAGAAAAACGCTTTTGCTCTTCACGATCCAAAGAAAGAATCACAGAATGATACTCATGTAACTGCTCCATCTTCACGTAAAGCACATAGCCCAAAAGACGAAAACGCTCTGGTGAATATTCATAAAAGACATTGCGGTAAATCTTATCTTTATCTATACCTTTCTCCAACAATTTTCCGATAATATAATAGATATCGCTGCGTGAAGAATTATAAGTAAAGGCCCCTGTATCGGTCATCATTCCGGTATACAGACAGACAGCCTCATCATAACCCAACATATCCTCACCATAAAGCGCCACAAGCACACGATAAAGCAATTCACATGTAGAGCTCATCTGCGGAAAAGAAATCAGACAAGAAGCAAAGTCCTCAGGACCAAGATGATGATCTATCACAATTTTGGCAGCAGGACTCTCCCGGACTACGGTCTCCATTGTTGACAAACGCGACAATCCATTAAAATCCAGACATACAAACAAATCTGCAGTCTGCAAAATCGGATTCAGCATTTCCTCATTCTTTTCATAAACCATCACTTCAGCAACACCTGGAAGCCAGTTCAAAAAATCCGGAAATATATTAGGAGTAATGGCAAACACCTCTTTGTTCTGATGTTTCAGCACACTTAACAAAGCAGTCAAAGCTCCCATCGCATCACCATCCGGCGAAACATGACAGGTTAAAACAATCTTCTGTGCCTTATCCAGAAGCATCTTCAGATCCGCTAACTGCTTTTCTGAAACCAGGGATTCAATCATACGGTAAACTTATTCATTAGTAATAAATAATACAATACAAAGATAGTATATTTCTTGCCTATTTCTGTCTCAGAAAGCAACTTTTAACGCTCCTTTCCGGCGCATATCATGATAAATCCATTGCTTACGGACACACAAATGCAAATATTTCTTATACTCTGAGTCTGTCAAAGATGCATCCAAAACAACCATCTCCGGAGACAATTGCTGCAGAACATGCTCCAAATCACCTTGAAATCCACGGCTCAAGAACAAATAATCCAAACGCTTTAGACTCCCCCAACAAACATTTTCCGGAATTTCTCCATGCAAAAAACCCAAGCAGAAATTCCGGGTGAACAGTAATCCGTTTTCGTTAATCAAATAATTATCTGAATAAGACTTTTGCGACAAGACCACGGGATAATCTTCTGTAAAACGATCCCAAAAGGTTCCTTTAATATATGCGTAGTTACGCCAATCCACACATTTATGTGTTTGAAGCAGATAATTCTGATTCCGGGAAAATATAATATGCACAGAGGGAGCCCTATAATTATTGTAAAACACCAATAAAGGAAAAGATTGAGTCATTTTCCGCCTTTCCCACTCATGCACCAATATAAAGCCAAATATAAAGACCATCAAAGCCAAGGCCGGGAGCAACTTACGACGAAACATCAGAAAAGTTATTCCGGCAATCAATCCCAAATAAATAAAGATAACCTCAGACCAGGAAATATAATAAGGTCCCAAAACAGCATTCGGCCAGGTAGAAAACCAGTGCAATACCCTATGCTGACTCTCAATAAGTAAAGAGATACCTTGCAGCAAAGGAAGCGCTATCCATTTTACTGAGAAGCACAATAAATAAACAGGTAACGCATACAATAAAAACAAAGAGAGAAATGACAATATCAACGTTGCCCACACACTCGTTGTCGCCACATAATGAAAATAATAAACGACCAAAGGAAAAGTCGCTACTTGTGCAGCCAGAGAAACTGCGATTCCTGACCATAGATTTTGCAAAACCATCCATCGGAAGCGGAACAATGTTTCGATACGTTTCTGCAAAACCAGGATTCCCGACATTGCAGCAAAGGAAAGTTGAAATCCAACATCATAAAGAGTATCCGGATCTGCCAAAAGCATCAGTGAGGCTGTCCAAAACAAAATATTCAGAGTAAAACCACGCCGATGTATCATCATACCATATATAGAAAAAGAATACATGATTGATGCACGCACCAAAGATACCGGCATCCCGGCCAGAAGTGTATAAGCCCAGATTAAGACAAAAGCCAAAAAGCCAAACAACCATTTCCAACGTGTATACTTCAATCCATGGGAAAAGGCATAATAAAAGACAAACATAAGAATGCCCAAATGCATCCCGGAAAGAGCCAGAACATGCGTTGTCCCCGTACGGGAATAAAGTTCCTCTGTCTCTGAAGACAGAAATGCTTTCTCACCCATAGCCAATGCAGCATACACAGAAAAAGCCTCTCCCTGTAAACCGTCCTCCCGCAATTGATTCACCAGGTCTTGTCTTAATCTCAGAAAAAACAACCGCGCTCGGTCTGACCAGGAAACGCTCTGATATAAGATAGCGTATTCCCTACTGTTTTCCGGAATCACTTTCCATTGGTTTTGAAACAACATAGTCTGCCCCACAATTCCAGAGCGCTTTAAATAAGCAGCATAATCAAACTCATACGGATTGCCAGAAGGACGCAAAGGAGATATTGAAGAATAAAAAAACAACATATCTCCAACAGACAGATCCAAACTTGCTGTATCTTTCCAAACCGACAACTGGACTTTTTCAGCTGGCCGCCAAAGCGAGTCTTCCGAAAAACGGGTCAGAACCAAAGCTTCTGCACGTACTGTTTTTTCTGTTTCCCTCGGCTGAGTCAGCAATAAGACCTGATATCCCTGCTTTGCTTCCGGAAATTTGCATTCTGCCCTCCATGTGGAAAAGCTTCCCACAACAAATCCCAAAACTACCCAAAGAGAAGTAAACACTGATGTCCAGACCATTATAAAACGGTTTGTGTCGTGTCGGGACTTCCAAAGCTCCAACACGACACAAGCCACCATAAGCATTAAAAGCAGAAAGCCATAATACTTTATTCCACCTATCTGAAAGGCAGAAAGACCTATCCCCAACAATAAAGGTAACAACACCCTCAACCCGGGATAGGCTTGCCCGATATTTCTTTTATACTGCAATGCTTACAAGTTATTCAGGAATTCAATTTCCTCCAATGGGTTTTCAGCCTTAAAAACAGCATTTCCGGCAACCAAGACATCAACACCAGCCTCTACCAATTGCTTTCCGGTTTCACGGTTCACTCCTCCGTCCACTTCTATCAGGGCCTTCGATCCGGTGCGCTCAATCAATACACGCAGTTCCTTTACCTTTTCCAAAGTATGAGGAATGAACTTCTGACCACCAAATCCCGGATTTACAGACATCAACATAACCAAATCCAAATCATCGATAATATCAGCCAGCATACTTACCGGAGTCGCAGGGTTAAGGGTTACTCCTGCTTTCATCCCTGCCTCCTTGATCTGCTGTACCACACGATGCAAATGCGGACAGGCCTCAAAATGCACATTCATGGTGTAGGCACCCAAAGCTTTAACCTCTTGAATAAACTTTTCAGGCTGTACAATCATCAAATGTACATCCAATTTCTTTTCACACAACTCTGCTACATATTTCAGCACCGGAAAACCGAAAGAAATATTCGGCACAAAAACTCCGTCCATCACATCAATATGCAACCACTCACATTTACTTTGGTTTATCATTGCCAGATCGGTTTTCAAATCTCCGAAATTAGCTGACAATAATGAAGGGGAAACTATCGTACTCATAGGTTTTTATTTACAAAGTTAGCGAAAATCCGGAGATTCCGCCTTGTATATCTCAGAAAAAACACAAAAAGAGCACATTAACTTAATAAAAGCTCCAGAAATTCATCTTTATCAACCTCAACAGCTCTATAATTTCGAGCAAATTTTTTTAGAAAAGCAATTGTAGAGGCTTTTGGAGCCACTTTATCATCTTTAGTAAAATAATCCATAGGCATCAATACTTCATCATGTTATGATAATAACGTGATGCCCTGTTTTATATTATCCCGTAATGTATTTTTTTTACGTTCTTTATAATTTCAGGAAGCAGCTGTAACTAAAGATGTGCGACGGAGCGTATACATTTTCCGCAAGTTAATCAGCGCATAACGCATGCGCCCCAAAGCTGTATTAATACTGATGTCCAGAATATCGGCAATCTCACGGAACGACAAGTCCTGATAAAATCGCATAAATACAATTTCACGCTGATTTTGTGGAAGACGCTCAACCATACGGCGCACTTCATCGTGTGTCTGTTCACAAATAAGACTGGCCTCCACATTATCTTCCAGCAAATTCCTTTCATAAATATGGTTTTGATCAATCGGATCCGGCAAAGAAACACACTCCTTCCTGTCTTGTCGAAACTGGTCCACAATATAATTATGAGCAATACGCATGATCCAAGAAGAAAACTTTCCGCTGAAGACATAACGTTTCTGCTGCATCATCATAATGGCTTTCACAAAAGTTTCCTGAAAGACATCATTTGCCAGCTCTTCATCACGCACTAAAAAGAAAATATAGGAAAACAATTTATTTTGATGCCTTTCCAACAAGACATCAAACGCTTCATTATTGCCTGCAATATATGCCTGTACCAACTCATCGTCGGCAGCATCTGAAAATCGCTTCATTACTATGTCATTTAAAATTAAAGTAATGTTTTCTCTATAGGCAATATGGTTTTTAAAGTTTATAATTATTTTGCTTCGAGGAGCAAAATAAGTGAATTTATACATATAATGCAACTTTACACTAAGATAAAGTTGCATTTTAACATTTTCGGCTTGTATAAACTAAAGCACAAAATAGTTCTCATCAATTCTGGCTCCCCGCAGAAAATCAGTAACCGGCATACGTTTCTTTCCGGCAATCTGAATCTCCTGAAGCACCAGGAAACCTCCGTCAACCGCAATCTTCAGATAAGACTTTCCGTCGGTACATACAGATCCGGTTTTCAGAGAATGTACAGTCGCTTCCTTGGCTGTCTGATAAATTTTCATTACCACCGGTTTTTCGCCTTCCGCACGCACCAGTTCGGTCCATGCTGCCGGATAAGGTGACAAACCACGCACAAAATTATAAAGCTGTTCCAGCTTCTTGTGTTCCCAATCTATACGACAGGTTTCCTTGAAAATCTTAGGGGCTGGCTTTAATTCCGTACCGGGCTCCATTTCCTCCTGAGGTATCGCCTTTACGGTTCCATCCAGAATACGATCCACGGTATCGGTCACCAACTGTCCTCCAAGCATCATCAGTTTGTCATGCACATCGCCCACATTGTCTGTTTCCAGAATCGGAATACGGACTTGCTGGATAACAGCACCGGTATCAATCTCATGCTTCAGGAAGAAGGTGGTAATACCGGTTTCTTTTTCTCCATTGATCACCGCCCAGTTGATCGGAGCGGCACCGCGGTACTGCGGCAACAGAGAGGCATGCAGATTGAAAGTACCCATAGGCGGCATATTCCACACCACCTCCGGTAGCATACGGAACGCCACGACAATCTGCAAGTCGGCCTGAAGCGAACGCAACTCCTCGATAAATTCCGGATCCTTCAGACTAACCGGCTGAAGGATACGCAATCCCTGTTCCACAGCGTATTTCTTCACAGCACTGGGCTGAAGGGTTTCCTGATGACGCCCCATCGGTTTGTCGGGCATAGTAATGACCCCTACCACATTATATCCGCCCTCTACCAGGCGTTTCAGGCTTTCCACCGCAAAATCCGGTGTACCCATATATACAATTCTCAAATCTTTCTTTTCCATAAAATTTTCTCCTAATTAATCATCCGACAAGTCGGCCAGCAATTGTCTGTAATTCGTAAACACCTTGGACTTACGGATAAATCCGACAAAAACACCCTCATCATCCACCACCGGAAGCGTCCAGGCATTGGTCTTATCAAAAGTAGCGACCACCACATCCATGGAATCATTGATGCTTAATCGAGCCACATACTCCTTCATCAATTCTCCTACTGTAAAGCGATGATACAACTCCTGTCGGAACATAATGTGACGGACATCATCCAAATAGATAATTCCGATCAGCACATTGCTCTTGTCCACTACCGGAAAAACATCTCTTTTTGACGAAGAAATAATGCGTACTAATTCTCCCAAATTCATCTGAGGAGTCAGATACTCATCATATCTATCAATAACCGTATCTAAACTCATCAAGGTAAGAATGGCACGATCTTTATGATGAGTAAGTAGCTGTCCCTTCTTTGCCAACCGCATAGAATAAATACTGTGCGGTTCAAAAGCAATGATGGTAAGATAGGAACATACCGACACAATCATCAACGGCATAAACAGCTGATAACCTCCCGTAAGTTCGGCAATCAAGAAGATACCGGTAAGCGGTGCATGCATCACTCCACTCATCAGACCGCACATACCCAACATAGCGAAATTTTTTTCCGGCACATACACACTCATCAAGGAATTGATATTCCAAATGCGTGAAAAGATAAAACCGGAAATACATCCCAAGAAAAGACTTGGCGCAAAGATTCCTCCGCAGCCGCCTCCACCATTAGTTGCTGTCGAAGCAAAGACCTTAAACAAAAGGACCAATGCCAGATAAAGCAAAAGCAAATCACCATGTCCGTAAAACAGGGAGTTTTCCATCGCACTGTTCCAGTCCTCCGGACCATTACCGTTCATCAGCAAAGCGATCAGTTCGTAACCTTCTCCGTAAAGTGAAGGCAACAAATAAATCAGAATACTCAAGATAGAACCACCGATGAGCAGTTTTATATATGGATTGCTGTATTTGCGAAACACATCCTCCAACGAATTCATGGTCCGCGTAAAGTACAAAGATACCAAACCACAAAATATTCCCAACAGAATGTAAGCCGGAATACGATCTACACGGAATGCATCCTGCATATGAAACTCAAAGACTGTACCCATACCCGACACGGCAAAGGTAAGTCCGGCAGCCGTAACGCAAGATATCAGCAACGGCAACAGAGAAGCCATGGTCAGATCGATCATCAGAACCTCCAGCGTAAACACCAGTCCGGCAATAGGTGCCTTAAAGATTCCCGATACGGCACCGGCAGCTCCACATCCCACAAGCAGCATCAGTGTTTTGCTATTCATTCGGAACACACTTCCCAAATTGGAACCAATAGCCGAACCGGTAAGCACAATAGGAGCCTCTGCTCCTACCGAACCACCAAAACCGATAGTAATGGCACTGGCCAAAACGCTTGACCACGTGTTATGTCCCTTGATTTTGCTTTGTTTCTGAGCAATGGCAAAAAGGATTTTGGTAACACCATGACTGATATCGTCCTTCACCACATAACGCACGAACAAGCCGGTCAGGAAAATACCGATTACCGGATACACCAGATAAAGCCAGTTTGATCCGGTTGCATCAAACTGATTGGTCAGAAAGAACTGGATTTTATGAATCAGTTCCTTTAGAATCAAGGCTGCGCAGGCTGTCAGAATACCCACCATAAAACTGAGCATCAGGATAAAGGTACGCTCACTGAAATGTTTTCTACGCCACAGGAGCAAGCGCTCGAAGATGGTCAGTTCTGTCTGTTCTGCTTTCATAATGCCTCTGTCTTTTTTACTTACGAATGATCTGAATCTCTCCGCTCACTCCGAGCTTGATAATACTGCTGGAGTGACATTTTCGGGTATCCTTCTGACGTGATTCCATAATATAGTCTACCGCTCCACGGATTTCCTCAGAAATCTCTGCAAAGCAGGCTGCCGACGGCTCACCACTGACATTGGCCGAAGTGGAAACAATCGGCTTCTGGAAGCGGTAACACAGACGGTTGCTCACTTCTTCACGGGTTACCCGGATGCCCACACTGCCGTCCTCGGCCAACAGATTCGGAGCCAGATTCTTGGCTCCGTCAAATATAATCGTCAGAGGCTTGTCGGTCAGTTCCATCAGATCCCAGGCCACAGCCGGCACTTCGCGCACATAACGCTGCACACGGTCGGGCGAATCTACCAAGCAGATCAGTGCCTTGCTGTCGGCACGTTTCTTTATTTCGAACACCCGGCGCACAGCCTCTTCGTTTGTGGCATCGCAACCGATGCCCCATATCGTATCGGTGGGATAAAGGATCACCCCACCCTGCCGCATCACTTCTACGGCTTTCTTAACGTCTTCATCTAGTGTCATGCCACTTGTTGTTTTTTAAAATTCACTGGTAAAATGGAATTTAATATGCTCAAAGTCAGCCTGAGCCATCTGGAGCACATAACCGCTGTCGGCCAGGAACACATCGCGTCCCTCGCGGTCTTTGGCCATATACTGGTATTTTCTTTTCTTGAATGCCTCCAGCTGCTGCGGATCATCGCTTTCAATCCAGCAGGCCTTGTACAGGCTCACCGGCTCCCAACGACACTTGGCATTATATTCATTTTCCAGACGATACTGGATCACTTCGAACTGGAGTTGTCCCACCGTACCGATAATCTTGCGGCCGTTGAACTGGTTCACAAAGAGCTGGGCCACACCTTCGTCCATCAGCTGTTCAATACCCTTGTTCAGCTGTTTGGTCTTCATCGGATCGGCATTTTCAATATATTTGAACATTTCCGGAGAGAAGCTGGGCAGTCCTCTGAAGTGCATCACCTCGCCTTCGGTCAGTGTATCACCGATCTTGAAGGTTCCGTTATCCGGCAAACCGATGATGTCGCCCGGATAAGCCTCTTCTATCGTGCTTTTCTTCTGCGCCATAAACTGGGTAGGCGATGAGAAGCGCAAGGTTTTTCCCTGGCGCACGTGCAGATAAGGAGCATTGCGGACAAACTTACCGGAGCACACCTTACAGAAGGCGATACAAGAACGGTGGTTCGGGTCGATATTGGCGGTAATCTTGAAGATAAAACCACTGAACTTCGGTTCCTCGGGCATTACGACGCGCTCCTCGGCCTTGGTTGGACGAGGGCTTGGAGCAATCTGCACGAAGCAGTCCAACAGCTCCTTCACACCGAAGTTATTCAGAGCTGAACCGAAGAACACCGGCGCTGTCTTTCCGTCCAGATATTCCTGTACGTCGAACTCCGGATATACTCCGTCTATCAGTTCCAGATCCGTACGCAGTTTCTCGGCATCGGCTGTACCCACGTGTTCCTCCAACTGATTGCTGTTGATATCAACCTCAACCTTCTCAGTCACCTTCTGTTTGTCGGGAGTGAACAGATTCAGGTTCTGCTCATAGATATTATAGACACCCTTGAAGCGCTGTCCCTGATTAATAGGCCAGCTCAGCGGACGTACCTGAATTTTCAACTCGGCCTCCAGTTCATCGAGCAAATCAAACGGATCTTTACCTTCTCGGTCCATCTTGTTTACGAAGATGATTACAGGCGTGTTGCGCATGCGGCACACTTCCATAAGCTTACGGGTCTGTGTTTCCACACCCTTGGCACCGTCTACCACGATGATTACACTGTCCACTGCGGTAAGCGTGCGATAAGTATCTTCGGCGAAATCCTGGTGACCCGGAGTATCCAGAATATTGATTTTATAATCATTGTAATCAAACTCCATCACGGAAGTAGTTACCGAAATACCACGCTGCTTTTCGATATCCATCCAGTCGGAAGTGGCAGTTTTCTTGATTTTGTTCGATTTCACGGCACCAGCCACCTGAATCTGTCCTCCGAAGAGCAACAGTTTTTCGGTAAGTGATGTCTTTCCGGCATCCGGATGCGCAATGATTGCAAAAGTTCTTCTTCTTTCTATTTCGTTCATCATAATTTATGGAAGTTGCTTTTTATTTTTCTAGAATCTGAATACACTCGGCCAGAGCTTCTTCCCAGTATGGGATCTCCACGCCATAAGTCTCTTTAATTTTGGTCTTGTCGAGGATTGAATAATGCGGACGTGTTGCCGGTGTAGGATATTCCTCGGTATGCAAAGGCTTCACGCGACAACCGGTCACTCCGCCCAGACGATGGATGGCTTTGGTAAAATCATACCAGGAGGCCACTCCCTCGTTGCTGTAATGGTAAACACCGGGCACCAGTCCCTTGTTGAGAATCACGAGAATGGCACGAGCCAGATCGCGTGCATAAGTCGGTGTACCCACCTGATCGGCCACCACTCCCAGTTCGGGTTTCTCCTGTCCCAAACGCAGCATGGTCTTCACAAAGTTCTTGCCATAGGAAGAATACAGCCAGGCTGTGCGGATAATCACTGAATCCGGACAGGCTTCGGCCACAGCCCGCTCGCCACCAAGTTTGGTTATACCGTAAACAGAAACCGGGCAAACGGCATCGTCCTCACGATAAGGAATATGCGCTGTACCGTCGAACACATAATCCGTAGAAACCTGAATCATTCCACCCTTTCGGCCGGCAACAGCCTTTGCCAATATAGCCGGAGCGGTTTCATTCAGAGTGCGGCAGAAATCGGCCTTGCTTTCGGCCAGATCCACGGCGGTAAAGGCTGCACAGTTTACCACACAATCGATTTCATGCTCGTTTACAAAACGATTTACGGCCTCTTCATCAGTGATATCGAGTTCCTCTATATCCGTAAAGAAAAAAGTCAGTCCATCTATTCCCTCTTGCGTCAGATAACGCAGTTCGCTGCCCAACTGACCGTTGCAGCCTGTAACCAAAATATTTTTCATCGGAATAATCAGTCAAATTTTAAGTTTCCTTGTTTGTCTTGAATATAATAATCAGAAAGCATACCCAACAATTTGCTGATATCGGCCACCGCTTTCTGGGTATCGGCACTGACGGCCTTTTTCTGCATCTTCAAAAGCATCACACCATAAAGTATCTCAAAACAAGATTCCAATTCCGGAAGATCACGGTTATTGTTACGAGCCCGAATCTCCACTATATAAGGCAATGCTTTATAATACGCCGCCGAATAAAAAGGAAATTTCGGAGAATTAAGTAATTGTAAATGAAGATCAGTAAGCAGAATAATTATATTTTTATTGATCTGAAGATGTCCTTTTTCCTGAACCTGCTCAGAACGCATCATCTCAATAAGATTCACATACCATTCGACCATCTCTTTTTCCTGTTCAGGAGAGGGATTAAACCGACTGATATAATTCACTTTCAGTTCCTCTATATCCAGATGATTGGCACGAATCAAATCCTCCACCTGCCACATGTATAGCAGATACTCTGCCACATTCTTTTCTTTCAGTTGTTTAGCTATATACATTTAATATAATGATAATCCGGTTAATGTTATCAATAAGCCCAATACAGCCGCAATCATAACAATAGTTCCAATAACTTTATTCAGAATCCAGATACCCTTTACCTCAAAACGTGATTTAAGTTTGGCAATACCATACCCCAACGCAAACCACCAGATTAAAGCTCCGACAAAAATGGAAACATATCCCAGCGACTGCTGAAGCAAATGATCAGGCACAACAAATGCAAAACGGGCAAATAATGCCACAAAAAGGAAGATAATCAAGGGGTTGGAGAAAGTTACCAAAAAGCCGGTAACCATATTGTGAATCAAAGTCCCCTTACGGTTTGACGGCGGACGCATGGAATTTACCGGATTGGTACGGAAGGTATACACTCCAAAAAACAAAAGCATCACACTTCCCGCAAGCTGCAAATAAAACATATTCGTTTTATTCTCAATAAACTCTACTACGAAGCTCATACCGAAGCCTGTGATTAAAGCATAGATAATATCACTGAAAGCAGCTCCCACGCCCGTCATAAAACCATACCAGCGTCCCTTATTCAAGATACGCTGGATACATAATACGCCAACAGGTCCCATCGGTGCCGATGAAACAATGCCGATAATCAGGCCTTTTAATATCAAATCTAATGTACTGACTTGTTCAAACCACATAATATTGCAAAATTCGCATTTTTTTATGAAAGTAGGAAAAAAGAGAAGATTTTTTTCTATTGCAATATCCCAAAGCATCAAAAAAAATGATTTTTACATAGCATATTAAAGCATTTTTTCTATCTTTGCCCTAAAGCAAATAAAATAAATCTCAATTTTATGGAACAAGAACAACAGAAACCCTATGTAATCGGTCTGGACCTGGGAGGAACAAACTCCGTATTCGGTATCGTAGACCGCCGCGGATCAATCATTGCCACAACTTCTGTAAAGACTCAAGAACAAAATGATGTAGAAGTTTATGTTGACAACTGCTGCACAGCTTTGAAAAAAATTATTGAGGAAGTGGGCGGAATTGAAAAAATCCAAGCAATGGGCATCGGAGCTCCAGATGCAAATTATTATACCGGAATTATAGACAATCCGGCAAATCTGCCTTGGAAAGGTGAAATTCCATTGGCAAAGATGTTCAGCGACCGTTTGGGTATTCCAGTAGCACTGACTAACGATGCCAATGCCGCAGCTATCGGTGAAATGGCCTACGGTGCTGCCAAAGGAATGAAGAATTTTATCATGATCACCTTGGGAACCGGTGTTGGTAGTGGCATTGTAGTAAACGGACAGGTGGTTTACGGTTCTGACGGATTTGCCGGTGAGCTGGGCCATGTTATCGTAGACAAATCAAGCGAGGCACGCAGTTGTGGATGCGGTCGAAAGGGCTGCTTGGAAACCTATTGTTCAGCAACCGGTGTAGCCAGAACTGCCCAAATGATCGTTTCTTCAAGCGAGCGTCCTACTTTGTTGCGCAACATTCCACTAGATGAAATCACATCTAAGGATGTAGCTATTGCAGCTAGTCAAGGTGATGAAGTTGCTAAAGAAATATTTGAGTTTACCGGAAAAATCCTAGGTGAGGCTTGTGCTGATTTCGCAGCCTTCAGCAGTCCGGAAGCTTTCATTTTCTTTGGAGGATTAACTAAAGCTGGCGACCTGTTAATGGATCCGATAAAGAAAGCATATGATGAAAATGTTTTATTCCTATATAAGAATAAAGCACAAATGATTGTATCCGAACTGGATGATGCAGGTGCTGCTGTATTGGGAGCCAGTGCATTGGGTTGGGAATTATAATTCTGATTCTTACATAAAACAAACGGTCTTACCTCTGGTTTATCACTATAAGGCAAGACCGTTTGTTGCATTTTATGCATCTCTTATATAAATCAAAAAAGTGCTATACATTCTTTTGCATAGCACTTTTTTCTATCTAAATTTTATAAAATTCCTCAAAATCAGATATTGAAGTTAACACCCATTGAAATACTCATATTGGCGTTATCTACCGGCAAGAACTGAGGAGTAATTTTAAAGAACTGATGGTCGGAGCCGATAAAGAAATTAAACTTACTCGGATGAAAGTTTATTAACCAACCCAAAGATGATCCGAAAGAAGAAATACCATAGTTCACAGAAGCATCAAACCATTTGGTTGGCGCCACGTTTGCCGAGAAGCGTCCTTCAGACCAAGAGTACTTGCCCTGAATACGGGTTGAAGACAGAAAACCGAACTTCAATCCTTCATAATAAGGCAAAGTATACAAAGCGCCCAGATTCAATGTTGCTCCTAAGGCTGTAGTCTTACTGGTTGCTTCACCTTCTCTTTGGAAACTGAAATAATCTTCCAATCCCTCTGTTAATTCATCTATCTGATCTTCAAGAGAGGTCTGACCATCTGGCACATTATTGGAATCATAAGGTACATTTTCAAAACCATCAAAAGTCCAAGGTTTTGTACTCATCACACCACGAGTATTCGTATTCCAGGAAATAAAGCCTAAATCCAACAAAGAAGCAGACAATTGCAAATCTTCACGAATCTGATAAGTGGCACCCAAATCAATAGCCATACCAAAACCGCCTAAACCAGGAGACTCCAATTCCATTTCCGAATAATTGATATTCTGCGCTTCACTATCTTTATAATCATTAGGATCTTTGCTCTCCGCATAGGTTGGAACTTTCAGGCCTTTCATGGCCAGATCCAAATGACCGGATCCCTGTATACTCCACAGTTCATCAGTAAGCTCCACATCCATGTTATCTATCATGGCACTGGCATTATATGCACCCAACAGGAATTTCAGTTTTCCACCGACCCGCCACTTATCGTTGATGCTGCGAGAATGGCCTAAAGCCAGTTCCACATAAGCCTTGGAAGACAGGCCAATATTCTCTATATGATAAACGGTATTATCCCCTTTACCACCCATCTTCATAAATTCGAACAATTCATAAGGCAACGTTGCCGAAACATTCGTACGCAAGTTAATCCCAATTGTATTATATCCTCCGAATTTGCTGAATCCCATGGAGAAAAGACCATAATTAAGATCCATACTCAACCGGTTATTCTGATTCAGGTTTCCCAGAAAATCAGAAGCAGTCACAGACTCATTCAAAAAAGTAGTCAGATTACCGTCTGGAGTCTTATACAAGAAATCAGACACGCCCAAATTACCAGACAATCCTACGTTGATATTGCCTAAGAACGGAAAACTGACAAAACCTTCACGATCCGGTCCAAACGCCGGATTCAAGACATGACGATATTCATATCCTTCCAGAAAATAACCGGAACGCAAAGCCTGTTGTGCAAAAGCAGCTGTTGGTGCACACAAAAGAGCACCTGCCACAAAACCAAATATTTTATTTCTTTTCATCTGTTCTAATCTTTAAAAATCCAAACATGCCATTAATTCAAATCCATTGTAACACCACCTTTAATTCGCAACTTCAGGTCTTCTAATTTAAGAGTTTGGTTAGCATTCAAAATCTGAGCGTCAAAATCTGTAACCTCCTCACGTTTATCTTCCGGTACGGCACAACCGGTCAAACGAAGAATCAAGCCATCCAGATTCTTTATCCGAGAGCCATCATCTTTCGTTAAAGTAATCGTCAGGGCACTCGTTTTCTCTTTTGTTTCACCAGTTTGCTCGTCTTTTTCTGCAGCTGCGATATTACCCTCAACCTCTATTTTCACATCTGGCATTTCATTTCCGTTTACATCCAAAGCAAAGGCTTCAATATCAAGATTTAAAGGAATGGTATTCTTTGCATTTAAAGTAACAACCACTTCTTTCATCTCATAATCCTCTATATCCTCGGTCCATCCATCAATTGTATCGTTATAAACGATTTGGAAATATTTACCGAACTCCAAAGGAGCATTCAACTCATAATCAGTATTGACTATCTTATCGACTCCTAAAACAACTGTATAGAAATTCGGTAACACCTTAGCATCTATATCTTCCACCTTTATAAGATCAGGAATATCTCTAACCAGACTCGGTAATCCTGCCACTTGCACCCAAGTATATCCTTCCGGAACATCCTCTTTCTTTGGTGACAAACAGATTTTATTGACAATAGATCCTCCTTTCAAACGGATTGTACTCTCATTATTTGTTGCCGTATCAGTACCTACAATAATACGTGCTTTATTTTCTCCACCTTTATACGAAGACAAAACGGCTTGAAAATTCACATCTACCTCTGCAGTATTTGTCACATTCAACAATACCTGAGGATTATCCAAATCGGCCACGACCTTATTATCGGTAAGGAAATCAGGCAGATCTTCAATTGTTACATCAGAAACATTGAAATCGATGACCGGATCAACCTTTGCCCGAACCTTTTCCAAGGTCATCTCTTGAGATGTTACAGTACTTACCAATTTAAAGTTTATGTTTGATGAATTTGCCGGGAAATCCTTATCCTCGACTGTTACATTTCCAGTAATCGGAATTTCCACATTAAATTTCACCATTGCAGGATTCCCTTTTTCTGCTGGAATAAATCCTTCGGATTCAGGTACTACAACTCCGTTTTCTTTAGAGGATGAAAAATAGACCTTATTCAATTTGATTTTCCATTGTTCATCAGAAAAACGTGACAAATGATGATCTTTTTTCAAAACCATCAAAGATTTTGTATTATCCTTACTCTTTTTAAACTCAAACAGAGCATCTGTAACGGCATCATCAGCACTTACATCCAAATATGACGGAAAAGTAAATGTTAATCCTTTCTTTAAAATAACACCATTTGCCGTACCCGAAAGGTTCAAATTCAAAGTAATGACATTATTGGTGATATCTTCTGCATACTCCAAATCAACGACTTCTTCCGGAATCGGTTCTTTACCATTACTCAACTCCCAATTAGGATTCAGATTCTGAATAGGAAGTTCCGGATAGTTACTGGTTTTGACAAAAGTCAATTCATCTGATGAATTCGTGTCAGAAGTACTTGCATCAACAACAACTTTATCAACTTTAATAGTAGAATTCGTCGGATCTCCATTAATTTTCAATACGTAATCTCCATTCGGTTCTTCTTTAAGATCCGAGTTTTCAGTATCAATATCCAATAAATCTTTCAATTTAATACTATCTGAAGAACTACCCGGAGTCGTCAGATCTCCGCCAATAGTTACCGTCATATCTATGTCTTTGGTAAGATCATAGGAATTATCAACACAAGATGTGGTAATACCTAAAGCAGACAACAATAAACAATAAAGTGTCCTTTTCATTTGTTTCTGTTTCATAAAATCCATATTAATAATAAATTTCTATATTCTAATACCCTCAAAATAAAGCAATCGTAATTTATCTTATTCTAACGCAAAATCTAACTTTTACATACCGACAAAATACAAGACAAAAATACGGTAAAAAATCCAAACAGCAAAAAAGAATATAAAAAAACACACAAATTATTTATAAATTCATTAATTTAAAAAGAGCACTAATTATTTTCCTCCTTCCACATTATATATTAATGCTTTTTTACTACCTTTGCAGACAAAGTTTTTAATAAACATTCGATTTATGCCTATTGTATTTTTTAGAACTCCCAGCAAGAGCGTAATTGCAACAGAATGTGATCATTCGCTCAATCCTGAAGAAATTGAAAAATTGTGTTGGCTTTATGGTGAGGCCAAGGTTGAAGAAGAAAGCAATCTGACCGGTTGCTTCGTGGGCCCACGCCGTGAAATGATAACTCCATGGAGTACAAATGCCGTTGAGATTACTCAGAACATGAGCCTCAGCGGTATTTCTCGTATAGAAGAATACTTTCCGGTAGCCGATGAAAATGCCGACTATGACCCTATGCTCCAACGCATGTATAAAGGTCTGAATCAGGAAATCTTTAAAATAGACCTGAAGCCGGCTCCTATCATGTATATTGAAAATTTGGAAGAATACAATGAGCAGGAAGGACTGGCATTGTCTCCGGAGGAAATCGAATATCTGCATGACGTAGAGAAACAGCTGAACCGCAAGCTGACTGATTCTGAAGTATTCGGTTTCGCACAGATCAACTCGGAGCACTGCCGTCATAAGATTTTCGGTGGTACATTTATCATTGACGGACAGGAAATGGAATCATCTCTGTTCCAGATGATCAAAAAAACCACTCAGGAAAACCCACACAAGATCATCTCTGCCTACAAGGATAATGTAGCATTCGCACAAGGACCTATCGTAGAGCAATTTGCTCCGAAAGACCACTCTACCTCTGACTATTTTGTCATCAAGGATATCGAATCTGTTATCTCAATCAAGGCTGAAACACATAACTTCCCGACTACCGTAGAGCCATTCAACGGTGCTTCTACCGGTACCGGTGGTGAAATCCGCGACCGTATGGGTGGTGGTGTCGGTAGCTGGCCTATTGCCGGAACTGCAGTTTACATGACTTCTTATCCACGTACGGATGAAGGACGCGACTGGGAAAATATTCTTCCGGCACGCAAATGGCTGTACCAGACTCCGGAGCAGATCCTGATCAAAGCCTCTAACGGTGCTTCTGACTTTGGAAACAAGTTCGGACAACCTCTGATCACCGGTTCTGTACTGACCTTCGAACATCAGGAAAATAACGAACGCTACGGTTACGACAAGGTAATCATGCTCGCCGGTGGTGTTGGTTACGGAACCAAACGCGACTGCCTGAAAGGTACTCCACAGAAAGGCAATAAGGTTGTAGTTGTCGGTGGTGACAACTATCGCATCGGATTGGGTGGTGGTTCTGTTTCATCAGTAGATACCGGACGTTACTCTTCAGGTATCGAATTAAATGCTGTACAGCGTGCCAACCCGGAAATGCAGAAACGTGCCAACAACTTGGTACGCGCTCTGTGCGAGGAAGATGTGAATCCGGTAGTATCTATCCACGACCACGGTTCAGCCGGACACGTAAACTGTCTGTCAGAGTTGGTAGAGGATTGTGGCGGATTGATCGATATGAGCAAGTTGCCTATTGGTGACAAGACTTTGTCTGCAAAGGAAATCATTGCCAACGAGTCACAGGAACGTATGGGTCTGCTCATCCAGGAAGAGCATATCGAGCATGTACGCAAGATTGCCGAACGCGAGCGTGCCCCTATGTATGTAGTTGGTGAAACTACCGGCGACGCACACTTTGCATTCCAGCAGGCCGACGGCGTACGTCCTTTCGATCTGGAAGTATCTCAGATGTTCGGACACAGCCCGAAAACATACATGAAGGACAATACCGTAGAGCGCACTTACGAAAATGTAACATATGATGCTGCTCACCTGAATGAATATGTAACCCGCGTGCTTCAGATGGAAGCAGTGGCATGTAAAGACTGGTTGACCAACAAGGTAGACCGTTCAGTTACCGGTAAGGTGGCCCGTCAGCAGTGCCAGGGTGAGATCCAGTTGCCGTTGAGCGACTGTGGTGTCGTTGCACTGGATTACCGCGGAAAGGCTGGTATCGCTACAGCTATCGGACACGCTCCACAGGCTGGTTTGGCTGACCCTGCTGCCGGTTCTGTACTGTCTGTAGCTGAATCTTTGACTAATATCGTATGGGCGCCGCTGGCCGATGGTCTGGACAGCGTATCCCTCTCTGCAAACTGGATGTGGCCATGCCGCTCACAGGAAGGTGAGGATGCCCGTTTATATAAAGGTGTAAAGGCACTGTCTGACTTCTGCTGCGCACTGGAAATCAATGTACCTACCGGTAAGGACTCTCTGTCCATGACTCAGAAGTATCCTGACGGTGAGAAGGTAATCTCTCCGGGAACCGTAATCGTGAGCGCTGGTGGCGAAGTAAGCGACATCAAGAAGGTTGTGTCTCCAGTTATGGTCAACAAGAAAAAGAGCACATTCTATCACATCGACTTCAGCTTCGACGAGTTGCGTCTGGGCGGTTCTGCCTTCGCACAGTCTCTGAACAAGGTGGGTTCAGATGTTCCTACTTGTCAGAATCCGGAATACTTCCGCGACGCATTCAACGCCGTACAGACTTTGATCAACAAGGGATTGGTATTGGCCGGTCACGACATCTCTGCCGGTGGTCTGATCACAACCTTGCTTGAAATGTGTTTCGCCAATACAGAAGGCGGTATGGAAATCAGCCTCGACGGTATCAAGAATGATGATATTGTGAAAATTCTCATGGCCGAGAATCCGGGCGTTGTCGTACAGATTGCCAACAAAGACAAGTCAGAGTTCAAGAAAATTCTGGAAGATGCCGGCGTAGGTTACGTGAAGTTGGGTACTCCAACCGATGAGCGCCTCATCCAGGTTTACAAAGACGGTGCAGAATATCAGTTCGGAATCGACTATCTGCGCGATATCTGGTTCAGCACTTCATACTTGCTCGACCGCAAGCAGAGCATGAACGGCTGTGCCAAGGCCCGTTTCGAGAACTACAAGAAGCAGCCTCTGGAAATGGTCTTCAACAAAGACTTCACAGGCAAGCTGTCACAGTTCGGTTTGAATCCTGACCGCCGCACTCCTTCGGGCATCAAGGCAGCCATCATCCGTGAAAAAGGTACCAACGGTGAGCGTGAAATGGCATACTCTCTGTATCTGGCCGGCTTCGATGTGAAGGACGTTATGATGACCGACCTGATCTCAGGAAGAGAAACTCTGGAAGACATCAACATGATTGTATTCTGCGGTGGATTCTCTAACTCTGATGTATTAGGTTCTGCAAAGGGTTGGGCCGGTGCCTTCCTGTACAACCCGAAAGCAAAGGCCGCTCTCGACAATTTCTATGCACGTAAGGACACTCTCTCATTAGGTATCTGCAACGGTTGCCAGCTGATGGTGGAATTGAACCTGATCAATCCGGAATTCAAGAAGAAGGCTCATATGTTGCATAACGACTCACACAAGTTCGAGTCTTCTTACGTTGGTCTGACTATTCCTACAAACCGTAGCGTCATGTTCGGATCACTCAGTGGCAACAAACTGGGTATCTGGGTAGCTCACGGAGAAGGAAAGTTCTCTCTGCCTTACGAAGAGGACAAGTACAACGTAATTGCCAAGTATAGCTATGACGAGTATCCGGGCAATCCGAACGGATCTGATTATAGTGTAGCCGGTATCTGTAGTGCCGACGGACGTCATCTGGCCATGATGCCTCACTTGGAGCGTGCTATTTTCCCATGGCAGAATGCTTACTATCCGGCAGACCGCCGCAACGACGAAATCACTCCTTGGATGGAAGCCTTCGTCAACGCACGTAAGTGGATTGAAGCAAACAAAAAATAAGATTGAAGTGATTCTATAGAAAAGTGCGCCATCTTTGAAAGAATGGCGCACTTTTTATATCTTTGCAATAGAAAAAAAGAAACAAAATGAATATCTATTGGGAAAGTTTTAAGACCTTTACCCGCATTGGTATGTTTACGATTGGCGGAGGTTATGCCATGCTCCCGCTCATAGAAGCAGAGGTCGTAGACAAGAAAAAGTGGATTGACAAAGAAGAATTTGTTGATCTGGTGGCCATTGCTCAAAGTTGTCCAGGCATTTTAGCTGTAAACATCAGCATATTTCTAGGGTATAAGCTAAAAGGTGTACCGGGAAGTATCATCTGTACATTAGGAACCATACTCCCCTCATTCCTCATCATCCTCTTAATAGCCTTGTTCTTTCAGACGTTCCGGGAAAACAAAACAGTTCAAAGTATTTTCCTAGGAATTCGTCCGGCTGTAGTAGCCCTTATTGCCGCTCCAACCTTTAAAATGGCCAAAAGTGCCAAAATAGGATGGACCAACATATGGATTCCCGTAGTCAGCGCTTTACTGATCTGGCAGATGGAGGTTTCACCGGTCTACATCATTATTCTCGCCGGTCTATTCGGATTTTTATATGGTAAACTTGTGGAACAGAATGACAAATAACTATGATCGTACTTCTTCTAAAATTATTTTATACCTTCTTTAAAATAGGTTTGTTTGGATTTGGCGGAGGATATGCCATGATTTCCATGATTCAGGGTGAAGTGGTAACCCGATATAACTGGCTCACCATGGGACAGTTTACCGATATTGTCGCCATCAGCCAGATGACCCCCGGCCCTATCGGTATCAATTCAGCCACTTATGTAGGTTATACCAGTCTGGTCAATGCCGGATATAGTCATGCCATGGGAATTGTTGGAAGTGCAACGGCAACATTTGCCGTAGTATTGCCATCTTTTATACTCATGCTGCTCATCAGCAAGTTTTTACTGAAATTCAAGAATCATCCAGTTGTAGAAAATATTTTTTTAGGACTACGCCCAGCCGTCATCGGCCTGATTGCCGCAGCTGCCCTGTTGTTGTTGAACCGTGAAAACTTTGGCACTTCAGATACTCCGTGGCAATTCTACATCAGCATCTTTATCTTTGTTACGACATTTATCGGAACATATGTATACAAGATCAATCCGATCTTACTGATCTGCAGTGCCGGTATCGCTGGTTTTTTACTATTCTAAACAGGGATATTTCTTTCACCGTTTATCGTTTATCCTGAAGACAACAAGATTAATAAATATTCAAAAACTCCGTACCTTTATTTCGGTCCGGAGTTTTTTTATTGTATATTTGTTCATCATTCACTATTATTTTTTAACATCTGATGAAATCAAAACTCTTACTTTCTGCTGCTCTGCTGGGTATAACAGCCTTTTCTGTGCAAGCATTCAACCCGGAAAAAATCTCTCATGAGAAAATCATGAATCAAAACTTGAAACAACAGACAGACACTCATTCTATTTGTCTGTTCCATACTCCTGATGCCAAGGGTATCCCCTATCGTATTCCTGCAATTCTGTCCACTCCTCAAGGACGCCTTATCGCCATGTCAGACTATCGTTATTGTGGTGCAGACATTGGTTTCGGGCAGATTGATATTGTTGGTAAATATAGCGATGACAATGGAAAAACATGGTCCGAGCAGTTCGATATCGTCAAAGGAAACGGCATCAAAAACGATCCAGCCTGCGGATATGGAGACGCTGCCACATTGGCCGACAGCAAAAGTGGTGATATACTGTTGATGTGTTGTACCGGGAACGTGACTTACTGGAATTCAACCCGTGAGAACCCGCTGCGCGCAGCACGTCTGTATAGTAAGGATGAAGGAAAGACCTGGTCTGCTCCCGAAGATATCACCGAAGATATTTAGTCGTCCTTTAAAAATATCTTTATTCGCTGATATTCAATAATTTAATCTATAGAAAGTTTTGATAAATCTG
>CALUIU010000011.1 GCA_944320795.1 Candidatus Paraprevotella stercoravium
GAAATCACGATTGATAATTTCGCCTCACTCATTGACCCGCAGTCATGGGAAGAGTTCATGCCCAAGGGAGTGACCAAGCAGAAATTCAACAGCTTCAAGAAATACTATGATCCGGAAATATTCTGTGCTGCCGGAAAACAAATCCGTGCAATGGCCCGTGCCGCGGACAAACTGAGTATAGAGGAACGTATCGAGAGGATTACGGACATCTTCAGTACTTTCCGTAATCCGGACAAGGAAACGGTGCTTACTCCGTGGCGTGTGGTAAACATGCACCTAGGTGATTGTCTAGGAGGATATAACTTTTATGACACAGAGTATCAGAATGTGATTTCTGAACCACGGTTTATAGACAAAGGAGAGGTTACCGCAGAAGTTTTCTCCCCTGAATCCCGTATTCTGGAAATCAATTCCAAATCCGGACTTTATCCGCTTTATATGGCATACGGCATTTACCGGGCAGGGGTAAAGGCTTCTCTTTTCGCAGTAGAAACAGTAGAAGAGCAGCAGGCTGTATGGGATAAGGTAATAGCCGAGAACATCTTTGTCATCTGTAAGACTCCGATGGCAAAGAGTATTACCAAACGCACGCTTGTCGGATTCCGTAAAGCTAAAGTAAATACAAGATATTTTGAAGATTTAATCAACCAGATTAAGAATAAGCCGGAAAACTTTATAGCCAAAGTTGCCAAAGGTCGTTCTTACTGGAAAGCCATAGATAATGACAATATGAAATTTAATGCGATAGTGGGAAATCCACCATATCAAATTATGGATGGAGGTGCTGGGGTCAGTGCAAAACCTGTTTATAACTTATTTGTTGAAATAGCTAAACTTATAAATCCAACATATATTTCCATGATTATGCCTTCTAGATGGTTTGCGGGAGGCAAAGGATTGGACTCATTTAGAGCGAATATGTTGTCTGATAAACGAATTCATTATATTTTCGATTATATAAATGCAAAGGATTGTTTTCCAACATCAAGTATTGGTGGAGGTGTAAATTACATATTATGGGATGCTAACCACCATGGGGATTGTTCGATTACAACTGTCCAAGGATTATTACGTGACACTGTATCACGCCCATTGGATCAGTTTGCAGTATTTATCCGCTATAATCCTGCTATCCATATAATTCAGAAATGTCAATCAGATAAAACCTTTGCCTCAATAGTAAGTACACGTAATCCATTTGGTTTATCATCAAATATTAGAGGTGATAAATCTGGAGATCTTCGTTTAATATCAAGTGAAGGGGTATCATGGCTTCCTAAAACTGCTGTTTCAGCTTCAAATCAACTACTTTCTAAATACAAAATTCTTATGAGCAAAGTAACAGCTGAACATGCCGGTGAGCCTGATAAAAACGGCCAATTCAGAATCGTTTCAAGGACAGAAATTATAGGGCCAAATGATGTTTGTACGGATTCCTATTTGATTATTGGTGCATCAGAAGATAAGTCTGTTGTTGAAAATGAATATAAATATATTCAAACTCGCTTTACCAGATTCTTATTAATGCTGGCAGTATCTTCTATAAATCTTTCTCCTGATAAGTTTCAGTTTATTCCATTGCAAGATTTTACAAATCAATCTGATATAAATTGGAATATGGATATCCCTGATATAGATCGTCAACTATATACAAAATATCTCTTGAATAAGAATGAAATAATCTTTATAGAGAAAATGGTAAAACTCATATAAATAATGTAGGGGTATTTCAAAAAATCAGCTTTCTTGATATAAATACTCGTTCTGAAATACCCCTCACCACTTAATAATATTAAGGTTGAATATCAACTGGATATGCCTGTCTTGATAAATATGCCATGAAATCTTGTAATATGAGCTGTGCATAAAACTCTTTATAACGTCGCTTGCGACGTATACCAAAATCAACTATATTCCCATTAGGATTTATTTTAATAAATTTATCTGTAGAAAGTTTAAATGGCCTTTGTACAAGACTTAGTAATTGGGATTTTGCTGCAGGATCAATATCACTATTCTTTACTTTGTCTCTGAGGTTTGTAAATTTCAAAATCTCTTTATATATTTTTTGATATTGTTTAAGCATATTATCTTGTATTATATCTTTCTCCTGCAAAGATTCATAGGTTATGTCTATATCAAGCTGTGATCTTCCATCCGTATTGTAGCTGACTAAATCTAAAATCATCGGGCATACTCTTTTGGCTCTAGCTAAATTGACGCAACAAGAATTTTCACCTTTTATTTGATATAAATTACTTATATATTTTTGTTTGCCCTCCTCATTTATTGGTTCAATAGGAAGTAAATATACAAATTCAGATGTTTTTCTAGTTGCATCTTGTCGTAATTCAAGATTACATGGTTGACATACTAACATATACTCACCTTTATTGTCTATTTCAAATATATCACCATTTGCAATTTGACTATATATACCGTTAACATATACACCAGGATAATAAACTTCATTTTCAGTTAGTTCTTTTAATAATGTTGATGATGGGTATACAATATCTGGAGTATTACTTATTACTTTTAATCCTTTAGACAAAGTTTGTATTATAGTATAATTCTCATGATCCATAACATTCTCTTGGAATCTTTTTTCTAAGAAAATCATTATTATACGTTTTAATACCTCAAATTCCCAACATCCTTCTTGTACACTTTTACGAATAACTGCATAATCAAAACTGGCAGGATCTATCATGCGTATATCATTTATTGTAAATTTAATTGCATTTGATAGTAATTTTATCGCTTGTTCTTTTATATCAGAAATTTGTCTTAACCAAACGACATCCCTTAAACCTAATAAGAATGCTTTGCCATCATCTTCTTCCATCACTCTCGATTTTGACAAAGGATATATATTGGTGGCTTTATTACAATCGTTCCAATGTTCAAGTTCATCATTAACGCAAAACCTATTAGAAAACAATCCACAAGCAACATAATCTTTGTTTTCAAAAGGAGCAAGTAACCTCATTCCACTGTTACCATCATCTCCATTTATGTATTTATCCATTAATATTACCAATTGCTGGTCTTCCGTCGGTGTAAATACAGGATTATCTGTATACTGTTCCTTAAATTCACATGGAGTAACGCAAGACAGTATATCTTCAGGTAATATTTCATTTAATTTTTTTTCTACTGGAGAAGCTTCCCGTTGGATTTCCTTTTCTTTTATAAATTCAATTATAGCATTACTGTTTTCGGAATTATTTAGCCATCTCTCACATTCTTCTAAAGCATAATCTATTCCACCTTCTGCTAAAAATGGCCATTTAATACTTGGATTTGATATATTCTCACGCAAAAACAGTTTAATATTGTTCTTATATACGTCGATTTCAAACTCATTATCAACATATACAATTTTTTTAATCTTACGTTTTTCTATAAGTGCTTTTATTATGTCTTTCATATGGCCAAATTACTTAGAGATAATTTCGTTTAGATTAATTGAAAATCGATATCGGTTTCCTTTTTCATTAATGCTATCATCCAAATAAATATCACATTGATAACTATCAAGTAATTGTCTTACGATAAATAATCCTAAACCTCGACCTTCTCCTATAGGTTTTCTGGTAACAAATGGTTCAAACAATATCGTTTCCACGGACTTATCAATCCCTTCTCCATTATCTTCTATATATACCCATGGTTTATCAACCCGAATTGTAATTATTGGTATAGGGTGTAGTTCTGAAGGTTCGAATCTTTTTTCTAACCAATAAATAGAGTTATTTATTAGATTATCAAATACCTGCATTAATCTTCCTTTATTAATTGATACCATAAAATCATTATCAACTTTTAGGAGAGTTTTTATGCCTTTATCTTGTAATTTATTGAAATAATATGGAATTTCTTCTTTTAATAGCAGATCTTGTAGACTAAATAAATCTTTTTTTTCTCTATTATATTTTAGCGAGGGATCGAGATGTTTCATTTGTACACGTAATGATGATACGGTTGATTTTATGAAATCGACAAGAGAATATAGTTGTAATTTTGTAATCTCTACATTTGCTTTAAGTTGCTTATCAAGTTCATGACTCTTTTCAAGCATTCTGTTTGAGATTTGACCTAAATCATGAGTTACCATTTCAGATATTAGACCTAATGATGCTAGCTCTGAGAAATCAGTAAGTTGACTCTCTAATGCTTCTAATTTAGGCTTTATTACTAGTAAAGCTTCATTAAGATACATGGAATCACTTAAAATATCGTTAGCCTGATTAAGTACATTTTGAGATTCAGAAAGAATTATATGTACTTCTTCTAAAGTCTTTTTTAATATAGAATCTTCAGAATTACTAAACAATGAATGAGTATCTGATGATTTAACAACTTTATCTATTTTATCTTCAATCGATGAAAATTTCTTTTGAACATCATTGTATACTTTTGACGTTTCAATTCCTCTTTTTGCTTGTTCACTGATTGCTCCAAAAGCTTGACTCATCGTCCTAATTTTATTATTCTCTGCAGACAAAGACGTACGAAAATCTGCATAACATCTACGCAGATTTTCCATTTTTTCAGAATATCTATCTACAACAGTACGTATTAATTTATAAAAACTTCTATATGAAGCATTCTCAATGAGTCCTTCTCGATCAGTTTTATCTCTTAACCCCATATTCATTGCTTCGTCAATAGCAACATATCCTACAACATTTCCTGGGCGTAATCCGTAATAAGAAGATCCTCCTGTTTGTCCTTGTCCTAGAAGAAGCCAATCATTATCATCAATACCATATGGTCTAACGGCAAATCCATTTCTATAAATTTTTATACCTGTTTGAGACTGCACAAAGCCCTTATATTCTTTAAAATTCTTATATAAATCATTCCACCAATCTCCTTCTTTATCTTGTGAACCAAAATAAAATTCTTGTATTCGCCCTATAAAATTACCAGGGTCTTCAATATTATTTTCACTATATAAATCAGCTCTAGGAAATAATGATTTTAGCTCAAAATTAAAAATTGATTGTAACCAATATCCCTTATCTGAATGTTGAAAACACTGTCCACGCCCTTTTTTATCATTGAAAAGATATTCCTCGAATCTCTTTCCATTATCAGGAAGTATTAAGGTTTGATATGCAGAATAGTCATTTCCTATTAACTTACGTAAATGAATATCTATTCGTACATTCATTATCCCATTAGCATAGTTGAAATTTATATCACAAAGATTTAACTGTTCTAGCTTCCCGATTTCTTGAGTTATATCAATGATATCACCATTTACAGAAAGATAAATATTGAAAGGCTTTAATTCCTTATACGGAGCAATAATTTGACACAAAGCACCTTTTAAGCGTTCGAGTCCCTCACCTTTCCAACAATCAGTATCAATAAGATCAAGTAGATACATTTTTGTTCCACTATCTCCCTTAAATTCTGTTGATTGAAAGTTAACATTAACTTCTCCAAGGCGTTCAACTTTATCAAAATCACTCCACTTGAATCCAACATGAAAAGGAGATGATTCTTTTTTCTTTGTGTAAATCTCACAACAATTAGCAAGTCGTTGTGTACTCAATCTTCCTAAACCTTTGTCTCCTAAAGGGGTACGTCCAAGGGGAGTTTTAGGCTTTATTCCATCTACTGGACGTTTATTTGAATATGATATAATAAGCCATGATTTTAGAAGAGTCTCTTTATCCATTCCAAAACCGTTGTCTTCGACTATAATATATCCTTTATGGTTGTGGTAATATAAATCAGGAATATCACACTGATCAGTAGTATTAATCTCTATTTTAACATAACTAGCATCAGCATCATACGAATTTTTTATTAATTCCATTAATGCTGTCACCTGATCAGATACTAATTCTGCACCTAATTGCCTTATAACATGTGGATTTATATCAAATTTCGCTTTATCCATAGACGATTAGTTTTCACGATGAAAAATCATTATTTGTTCTTTCTCCATAGTTTTGGAATAATTATTTTTATTAGCCTGCTTTTTATTAAGAATTTGTCGTTCTGCCTTAAAAAACAAGTTTATACCATAATATTCCATTAAATCCTGAAGGATCTCCGCATTAGGGATTTCTCTACCACCAACAAAACGATTACCTATAGTCCATATATAATAAGCATCATCATTCATAACACCCATAATATTTCTTAAACTATCATCAAAGTCAGCAATAAAAGCAATTGTTTTTTTATACTTTACAATTTCATCATTAGGTATATTTTTGTAAAAATCTCTAAGATGCTTTGTCTTTTCAAATAAAGCAATACGGCGTTCTTCAAGATTCTTATTGTTAATTTTTCCACCCAAACTTTGACGATCAATTTCCTGTGTTGTTCTTAAATAATCATATGGACATTCTATGTCATTAGAGGGAATCCATTGTAAAGGTAAATAAGAAGTCTGACCATACGTTACTGTTGTATGGTTGTCTCCATATGGTGGAGAAGAAATGAGTAATCCAAATTTTTTTGTAGTATTAATACTTATTTGACTATTTCCCCAAGTAATTTCTACCTTACCTCTAAAAGCAAGCTCAGATGACTGATGATTAGCTTTTAATTTACAACTAAATAACTCATAATCAGAGATTCCATAAGATGAGATTGATAAAAACTTTTGAACTATATCTATATTTCGTTGCTTCAATTCTTCAGGACTACGCATATGAAGTTTAAAAGTTGAAGTACGATCATTACTCCCAATTCTTATCGTTTCAGACATTAAAATCCAAAAGAAATATCGATAATTAATATCCTCCTCCTCATTAATGGCCCTACGTATTTTAGATAATGATATTTGAACTTCTTTTGAGAACCATTTATCAATACCTGAAAAAGAAACATCTATTTTTGTACTATTATCACTTTTAATATGCTCTTTTATATTATGTAAGATTTTTTTTAATTTATGAACCTCATATGTGCTAGTTTTTGCCTTGGATAAAAGTACTGCTAAAGGATTTATGTCTTGCCCAAAAACATTAAAACCAAATTCCATACACGATAACAAAGATGTTCCTGATCCCATAAATGGATCTATAGCATAAGTATTGAAAGGCAGAATATCAGAAAATGCCTGTATAATAGCACTCTGGGCAGCAGGTACCATCATTGCAGGATACATAAAGAGGCGGTGCATATTTTCACTACGATCCGCATCTTCAGCATCTAATATTCCATTCTCTCCTATTTCTTGTAAGCGAGAAATAAGTTGATTTTTTGTTATCATGTTATTGTTATTACAATTACCCTAGGTTATGGCATAAACAAAATATCCCAATAATACGCAAAAGTACAAAATATCAGTGACAAATTTGTAGAAAGCAATAAAAAAATGAGGATAGAGATTAAATGTCACAAAAAATTAAAAATCATCACAACAAACCATATAACACTCTTTTAATCAATCAATAACACATTATCTGATTAAGATCACACTATTGATTATGATATTTGTATCATTTAAATTAAATAATATCATTCGTACGAATGGTACAAAATATAAATTTGCCCTGTTCCTAATTTATTACCAATTTTAAATACCTATTCTTCAAACAGATTATTTTTTAAGAAACAAATACTTATCTGTATTCAAATATTCTAATATAGTATAATTTATGAATTAAGCAGAAAAAGCCAATGCTTTAGCCATATTTTTTTAGAGAAAGATGAATTCTACACCGAAGTGGAGCAAAAACACAAGGCATCTGCTTGTATTTCAAAATAAAGCGTTACCTTTGTCGTATAATAGGAAATCGACTCCGCAAGACACTGCAAAATAAAGCAAGCCTTCGGTGGAGCAATAGCGGGAGATTACTTCTTTAGCTAAGATATACATCAAAGATATTCAGCCACTTATCGTTAGATTACGATTCCTGGTGGCACCACTTTGAAGAAAAGCAAAAGACAGTAAAATCCTGATTTCCAAGCGAAATCGGGATTTTTTGTTTTCTCCCGACACGCAAAAAACGGCAAAATATTACCGTTCTGATTTAGAATCTTTCTCACTGATTTGCAATGTTTTGCGTATCAAGAAAGAGTACTATAGAATATTTATGCAAATGGAAGACACATGATTTAGAGAAAACTGAAGTGTACCCCAATAGAAGCACAAAATACTTTATACGGCTAATTATATAATCAAAGTATTGGCAAACTCCCCATTCTTTTGATTACCTTTGCACTATCTTACAAAGCAAACCAATGAACAGACTTTACGAAGAACGTTTGGGGACCGACCGCATGCTGCCGCTCATCTTCCGTATGGCAATACCTGCAGTAGCAGCACAGTTCGTCAATCTCTTATATAGTATTGTAGACCGTATTTATATCGGCCATATTCCGGAAATAGGAACAGACGCACTGGCCGGAATCGGAGTAACCAGTTCTATCATCATCCTGATTTCCTCTTTCTCCGCCATTGTGGGCGGAGGCGGCGCTCCACTAGCCGCCATCGCTTTGGGACAGGGTGACCGGGAGCGAGCCGGACGAATTTTGGGCAACGGTTTTATACTTCTGTTGCTCTTCGCCTTCATCACTTCCATAACAACCTACCTGTTTATGGATCCGATCCTTTCCTTTGCCGGAGCATCGGAACATACCATCGGTTATGCCCGGGATTATCTGTCTATCTATCTGTTGGGAACGCTCTTTGTGGAACTGTCTGTCGGACTGAACACTTTTATCAACACACAGGGACGACCGGCCATAGCCATGTGGTCGGTCATCATCGGAGCCATTCTGAATATCGCACTGGATCCCTTGTTCATCTTTACATTAAACATGGGAGTAAAGGGAGCAGCCTTGGCCACCATCATTTCGCAAGCCTGCAGTGCGGCATGGGTAATCCGTTTTCTGACTTCGAAGGACGCTTCCTTGCGTTTGGAAAGACGATACATGATATGGAAACGCGGCATCGTTCTCTCTATCCTTGGACTGGGTATCTCTCCTTTCATTATGGCCAGCACCGAAAGCCTGGTGGGTTTTGTACTGAACAGCAGTCTCAAGGAATTCGGTGATATCTATATCAGTGCACTGGCTATCATGCAGAGTGCCATGCTCTTTGTCAGCGTACCGCTTACCGGCTTTGCACAAGGGTTCGTACCGGTAGCGAGCTACAACTACGGACATGGTAACCGCGACCGCCTGAAAGAATGTTTCCGCATCGTGGTCATCACCATGTTTTCATTCAATCTGGTGCTGATTCTGTTCATGCTTTTCTTTCCGCATACGGTAGCAGCAGCCTTTACCAATGACACCCGTCTCATCGGAACCGTGGAGCAGGTGCTGCCCATCTTCCTGTCGGGAATGAGTATCTTCGGCCTGCAACGTGCCTGCCAGAATATGTTTGTGGCATTGGGAGCAGCCAAGATTTCGGTATTCATAGCTCTGCTCCGCAAAGTATTCCTGTTAGTACCTCTGGCATTAATCCTACCCCACTTCTGGGGTATGCCAGGTGTGTTTGCGGCAGAATCCGTATCCGACGCCACTGCAGCTATCTGTTGCACGCTTATCTTTGCATTCCAGTTTCCGCGGATTTTGGCACGCATGAAACCTGCGACTACATAAACATACAATACAGAACCCAAGATTTGTCAGAAAATTGTATGGCATCCATGTATGTGTATGCCTTAAGACATAAATAATATTTATGAAACAAACATTACTCGAAAATCAGGGTATCCCCAAAGGATTACTCTACACATTGGCTACCATTGCCGGTATTTCGGTAGCCAATCTTTATTACAACCAACCCCTGCTGGATGTGATGCGCATAGACTTGAAGTGCTCGGAAATGGATACCAACCACATAGCCTTGCTCACACAAATCGGTTATGCATTGGGACTATTGTTTATCATTCCATTGGGAGATCTGTATAGTCGCAAACGGATTATCCTGACGAACTTCAGCCTGCTGGTGGCTTCATTGCTCTGTATTGCCTCGGCACAAAGCATCCATATCATCCATCTGGCTTCAGTCATTACAGGTGCCTGCTCTGTCATCCCTCAGATTTTCGTTCCATTGGCAGCTCAATATTCCGAGCCGAAAAATAAAGGAAAGAATGTGGGATTCATCATCTCTGGTCTGCTCACGGGTATTCTGGCCTCACGGGTCATCAGCGGATATGTTGGCGAATGGCTGGGATGGCGCATGATGTATTACATCGCTGACATACTGATGATCGTATCGGCCGTTGTCATTCTGCTGCTCCTACCCGATACGGAAAGTAATTTCAAGGGAAAATACAGCCAGCTGATGCGTTCACTCATCCAGCTTGTACGCGACTATCCGGCCCTGCGCATCTATGCCCTGCGCTCGGGACTGGCATTCGGTTCATTTATGGGCTTGTGGGCAACTTTGGCATTCAAAATGGCTCAGGCCCCCTTCTATGCCGGAAGTGATGAAGTGGGTGCGCTGGGACTATGTGGTGTGGCCGGTGCCCTGTCGGCTTCGATTGTGGGACGTTTTGTACAACAGGTGGGTGTGCGACGCTTCAATTATATCGGCACTCTACTGCAACTGTTGGCTTGGGCTCTATTCTACTGGGGTGGAAATGCCTACATCAACCTGATTTTAGGTATTCTGATTATTGATATCGGTATGCAGTGCATTCAGCTCAGTAACCAGACAACAATGTTCAGTCTATGTCCTAGCGCCTCAAACCGCATCAACACCATCTTCATGACCACTTATTTTCTAGGCGGATCACTAGGAACATTCCTGGCCGGAGCTGCCTGGAGCAATTGGGGCTGGACTGGAGTAGCCTTATCTGGAAGTCTGCTGACTCTGGCCTCTATGGGGGTGACCCGATTCAGTAAATATTGACAACGATCTTCCGATATATGCAAAATAAAAGGAGCTGCACGCGCAACCTACGGTCGCGAATGCAGCTCTTATCATATTCTTAAAAGTTCCTTGAACCTATTATTCAACCTTCATCGGCACAACATTCAACAGCGCCTGCAGTTCCTTCATACCTTCTTCATTATTGCTCACTTCAACAATCTCTCCCTGCGGAGTATAAACTGTCAGAGTATTGCTCTTTTCATTAATCCGGAACAGTTTCCGGGTCTCTCCATTATAAATACTGCTCCACTCGTTGGTTTGCTCGTCAAATGCCAATTGCATACTATCATTTCTGGTTTCATTGGTAATGGTATATCCATTCCTGTCTGATTTCACAAGATAAACATCTCCGTTACTGCCTACCATACGCTGAGTGGTATTGGCTGCTATAAGCTGTGAACCGGTCCAGAACTCAATCGTATTGAAAACAAACCAGTCAGCCAAAAAGCAGAAACCATAAGCCGGACTCAACAAAATTCCAATGAAGCCGTTCACAAATTTATTTCCGGTAGCGCCCTTATTCCAGGATGCAAACTTATTCAACAAACCAAAGGAACCCATACATGAAGTTGTTCCCATACAGATGCCTAATACCAGACACGGAATCAAAAACAATTTCTTTTTCATAATCTTCGTTTTAGTTTAGTTTATTACGTAAATATTTTCTGACGCTTCTACTTAAAAAAATGAACCTTAGCAGACATATCCTTCACAAAAATAAAAATAAATATCTAAAAAGCTAACTATTCTTCTTTTTTTTGCTACTTTTTAAATATTACCACAAAAAGAAAGTGCTCTTCGGTGTCTGTCGGACATCCAAGAGCACTTTCACTATTCATTAAGTAATAATTTAATAAATCACTTTCTGACCGTTCTGAATATAAATTCCCTTAACAGGACGTTTCACGCGACGACCGGTCAAATCATAAATCTTAGAGTCTTTCTTATCAGCCTCAACCTGATCAATACCAACCTGTCCTCCGAAATCCAAAGTCAAACCGTCAGGTGCTGTAACTCCTGTTCCGTCTAACCAGGCAGCATTACCAGTAAGATAATCTGATGTTACAGACTGATAGTTTGCATTTTCTTCTGTTACCAACAACTGGAAGTATGGCATACCTTCTGTAGCCTTATAAATCAATGAACCCTGAAGTTCGTTTCCTTCCAAAGCAGCCACTTCCTGATCTACGATCGGTAAAGAATAAGTCTGTGCATTTTCACCTTTCAAAACCACACCTGTTTCTGCAGGAACTGTACCTTTAACTTCTGTCAGTTTCAGAGTCTCGCCTTCAACTTTACCTGTATAAGCTGTCAAACCTTCCGGCATATCTACTGCTATTGGCAGATAAGTTGAAGCAAAGTTTCCGTTTGCCGATTGTTTAGTCGTTACATCAATGTCACGGGCATAAACCAGATACCAGGCAGAAGCAGTATTCTTATCTTCGGCATTATAGAACATCAGACGGGTTGTCTGTTTGGTTCCGTCTACATTACCAGATACATGCAAACGCACACTCTCATTAGATGCTAAAGCAATCTTATACTGCATATCACCATAAGCAACAATCTTAAATGCCTGAGCCTGGCTGATATCATCTGTAGACAAGGCGGTATTTCCATTTGCGGCATTTGTTGCGCTGATATACTTTCCTGTATTCACATTACGCAGATAGAAAGTTCCCTCTGCTGGAGCAGCTTCTGCGCGCCACAAAGCATTGGCATGTGTCTGATCGGCATCAATAGCGGCAAATGCCACCTTGGTAGATTCCTTGTGATCCGGATTGTTTACATCTATCGGTTCCAGATAACCTCCGGCACCATTGCAAGAAGTGTTTCCTGTAGAAGCTTTACGTGCGTAGTTACGTAAACGATAGATTTTTCCAAACTCCATTTCCAATATAGGAGTCTTGGCATAAGCATCTTCCAAAGCCTTCAGGTCTTCCAAATCAGGATCCTTCATAGCTTCTTCATAAATAGGAGTTACACTACTAATATCGTGAGCACCTACATAGTCTGCATTTTCCTTATATTTATTATAAAGTTCAGTAATCAGACCACTGATAGAATTTCCTGGTACTGCAGTAAACTTATATTGACTGCCTGGATCTGTCAGCTGAAATCCAGAATAGGTATTGATCACCCACTTCATATTAGCAGTACTTCCATTAGCAGTACCACGGTCATTCAAAAGGTCACCGTTCGGTGCCTTGATAGCATAACGTCCGAAAGAACCGATAGATATCAACTGGAATTCACCGGCTTCTTCGGTTTCATACTGCATATAAGGAGTAGTTACATCTGAACCGACATTGCCACTATTCCAACCGGAACCGGTTATTCCGTCCACATAATTTACCTTACGGCCATCTACCGTATACATGGTAAAATGGGTTTCATCTGATCCCGGCATGAAGTAGAAATACTGCTTGGTAGCATCATAAGCATTGGCAAACTGCTCCTGAGTGGCCTGAATTGCCTTATAGCCATTATGCTCACCCAAAGTCCAGTAGAAATTTTTATTTCCACTCTCACTGCCACGATTATCTGAAATAGTATAATAATATTTCACATCCTCAGTACTATACTTGAAAATACCGGCAGTAACAGGTACAGCCTCTCCTACTTCAACAGGAGTAGGTGCCTCATCTGGCCAAGGAATCACTTCACCGGTTTCCTTATAAGACGGACGCTGGGCATCATAAGCTTTCAAAGAGTCTGTCAATTCTTTTGACAATTCCTTTAACAGCTCAGGCTCTGCTTTTGCCAGATTATTTGTCTCACCAATATCTTCCTTGATATTATATAATCTTCTTTCCTGACTCTCCCAGAAGTAGATCATACGATAATCACCCTTCAAAATGGCTGAATAAGCACCGTAACCTTCCGCAGTATTCTGACTTTCACCCCACAGGTTCGGGAAGTGCCATATATTGGTTCTTGTACGTTCGATAGTCGGATCACGCAGAATGTCGGCAAAGCTCTTACCGTCTACTTTCTGTACTGTTTCGTAATCCTTCACGCCAGCCAGATCCAAAATGGTCGGGAAGAAGTCCTCAATCATAATACGGCTATGATTCTCAGAACCTTGTTTAATATTGGTATTACCTGGCCAATAGAGCATCATCGGCTCATGTACACCACCTTCATAAGCAGAGCCCTTACCGCCACGTGCCGGCCAGTTCTGATCGTAATTAGCGCGACCCTGACGCACAGAAACAGCCTGTCCGCCATTATCTGCCATGAATAAAACTACAGTATTTTGGGCTACATCCGGATGATCTTTCAAATACTGCATGATATCACCCAAACTCTTATCCATACCTTCAACTAGAGCGGCATGATTAATTTCCTGAGTGTTCAAATTCGCTTGAAGCTGCTCATCAAAATAATTGGTATAATTACCGGTATACCGAGTGTCCGGATCATACGGAGAATGGATTGCATAATGAGACATATACAGATAGAAAGGTCTGTTCTCATTGATTGGCTTCTCAATTGCTTTAAGTGCCTCTTGGGTCAAAGCTTCGGTCAAGAAAGTTCCGGTTCCATAATAATCTTCTAATCCTGACACGTGGAAGCTACCTGAACCATACTCATTCTCAGCCAAATAACTTCCTGGACCTCCATTCGCTCCACCAGCAATATTCACATCAAAACCAAAATTCTCAGGATCAGCACCAGATGTAGTCAAAGAGCCGAAATGCGCTTTTCCACAATGTATTGTATAATATCCCGCATTTTGTAATATCTCTGGGAAAGAAGTAATCGGAGTTCCATTATCCAAATCATGATCCGTAGCCACTGCTGCCGGCTGGATTCCATTATAGTTCCAATCAGGAAGATTTATGACAGTACTACCAGCATCTGTTTTTGTATTATACTCCAAAGTCCAGTTAGTGACACGATGACGAGCCGCATTCATTCCTGACATCAAACTGCATCGGGTAGGCGAAGAAATAGCGCAAGCATATGCCTGCATGAATTTCACACCCTGTTTGGCCATTTCCTCCATATTAGGAGTACGATAACGACGGTTCAATGGAGTTTCTTCCTTATAAAAAGGCACAGAGGTTTCCTGCCATCCCATATCATCCACCAAAAACAAGATGATATTCGGATGCTCCATCGAAGGAGTTAATTGAGGTCTGTCTTCCTGTGCAAAAGCACTTCCGGAAAAGGCCGCTCCTGCTAGAAGCATACTAAAAGGTAAAAAATGTTTCATAATAAAAGGGTATTAAATATTTGGTATTAATTCCCAAATATACACATATTTTTGTTTGTAGAATTCAATACATAAAATTTTCAATCAACCATTTTCCTTTTTTAACACTTAATCATTAAAGACTTCCCGAGGCTTCATTACCGGAAGAAGCATTGTTTCCCCCACTCTTCACATCATCATTCTGTATACTGCGCTCAGTCTTTTTCACCTGCGCCTTCAAATCACCGAAACGCCAGTTCACACTGCAACCGAAATTCATGGCCGAGTATTTGCTCTTACTCTGCAACCGAAAAGTTTCCGTAAGCGTTTCATGAGTTGTGGTCTGATACTTGTTCAAGAAATTATTGGCATACAGGGATACATTCAGACGTTTTTCTTTCAGGAACGAACGACTCAGATTCAAGCCGTAAAAGTAATAAGACGCTCCTTCTCCTTGCAGAGTCTGTCGCGGAGTGCTGCCTCCTCCAAATATACTCAGGCGCAGATCCCAAGGCAGGGTCTGCTGCGCATTCAGAAAGAGATTTCCGGAAAGGCCACGATTGTCCACAGACAGTTGTGCACTATGTATCACGGAATGCACTCCGGACAGATTCACCGACAAACGGGTCTTGCTTCCGGGATTCCAGTTGGCCCATAAAGACAGTGTCGTCTGATGGGTTTTACCTACATTGCCGTAAGTGGTTTCCTGCACTCCTTCATTCATAAAAGAGTAAGATTCTATGCCGTTACCCACATAGCGGTAAGATAAATCGGCATTAATACTGAATTTTGCTGAGAAATAGCTGTAAGACAGTCCGGTAACATGTGCCTTTTCAGTGTCCAGATCAGGATTACCATAACGCACGGACGCCGGGTTACTGGTGTCACGGAAAGGATTTAGATACCAGATTCCGGGACGGTTGATGCGCATGTTATAATTGAGTCGCAAAGTAGAAGTCTGGCTCAGCATATAGGACAGGTTCAGACTGGGCACCCAATCGTTGAAACCGGCCTGAAAATCCCGTTCGGGTTGCAAGGCATATTTCACGTTCATCATTGTGTGCTCATAACGCACTCCCGCACGCAATCCCATCTGTTTCCATTTGAGCTGGTAATCGGAATAAGCGGCCAGAATATTCTGGCCCTGCTCGTACTGCGAGGTAAGTTGCTCCTGCTCTACCATTGCCCCATGATCATCTTCCTCCAATGACCGGCTGTCGCTACTGTTCTGGCGGTAAATGTATTTCATTCCGGCATCAAAAGAGTGCATCTCATTAACCGGAAGCACATAATCCACCTGAGCGGTATGTTCTGTCGTGTGAGCCTTATTGTCATGCGACTGTCGCCGAAGAGCATAAGGCACATCGGTAATTTCCTCGTAACGGGTATCCATCTCATCTCTATTGGGTGATGCGTTCAGTTTATAAGAAAGAGTGAGATATTCTCCGGGCTTGCGGAACGTATGCTGATAATCCAGATTCACACCTAGGCTCATCCAACCGTTCTGTGCGTCGGTCAGCATCCGGTAACGGTAACGCTCGGTCTGGTCGGTCCGCCTCATCTGAGTCAAGGTATTTCCATCTGCAGAATAACCCCCATCGAAAATATTGGCCGAAAGGGTAATCAGATTCAGAGTATCAATTTCATAACTGGCCTCCAGACTTCCGAACTGGTAGGAACCATCCGACTTGGACGTTCCGTCCTGAAGCAGATGGCGGAACTCATCGGAAGTGAAATCTTCACGCTCACTGGTGTTATATCCGGTTGGGGTATTGTGATAGGTATAGGAATAGTTTCCGCTAACGGTAAACTTTCCCACCTGTGCCGTGACATAAGCATTACCCCCCAAACCCGTGTTGCGTGCCTGTACTCCCAGTGTGGCATTATAGCCCTGCATCCGGGCGTCGGTAGTCACAATATTCAGAATACCGCCCACCCCTTCGGCATCATACTTGGCACCGGGATCAGTAATCACTTCAATGCGCTTGATGGTGCTGGCCGGAAGACTACGCAATACTTCCTTAGGGTTGTTGCTCATTAGAGTATTCGGCTTTCCGTTTACGTGTACCTTGAAACTTCCCGAACCATTTACCTGAATGTTGTCTTCGCCGTCTACGGTCACCAAAGGCACCTTGCGGAGCATTTCCAGCGTGGTGTTGGTCTGCGCGTCGGGATCATCCTCTACATTGTAGGTCAACCGGTCTATCTCGGCCTTGACCAGAAGTTTCTGTGCCACAACCTCGGTATTTTTCAACACCTCAGCTGTTTCTGAAGTATAAAGCGTTCCTAAATCGATCTTTTTTTGCGAGGCGGTACAGGTAAAGTCACGGACAAGAGTACGCTTTCCCATTGATGAGATGGAAATACGATAGCTTCCTTCTGCCGGAAGAAAAAGCTGAAAGGTTCCGTCCAGACCGGTCACTGCCATACGCACCACTTTTTGGGGAGCTTCGGGACGCACCACCCGAATGGTGGCATAGGGTTCTTTTTCCTGTAACAGAGAGTCAACAAGCACCCCTTTTACCTGAAAGACAGTATCGGAATGCTGTTCCGTATTTTGAGCACGGGATTGGGTAACATTCAGACAAAACAGATATAAGGCCGTAATCAGGCTTTTTTTTACAATTCTTTCCATAATGATTCTTGAAGTGTGTGATGTTTTGAAATTACTGACGGCAAAGTAATTTATTATTGTCAGCAAAATAATTTATTACTGACGGCAAAGTAAAAACCGGCAGACGCGACATCATTCAAACAGTCCTAGATCGGTTTGAAAACATTCCTATGATTTAAACTTGAAAATCAAGCCAAAATTAAAAATATTTTGGGAGAAAGGAAAGAATCAAAGCTTTTTCTTATATCATCTCTTATAAAAAAAATCACAGCTCAGCAGGAGAATATCCCAGGAAATACAGAATCCCGTCCAAACCGGTAATATTAATGGATTGCGGAATATGATCACGCACTTTTTTCTTGGCGTGATAAGCTATCCCCAATCCTGCGGTCTGAAGCATGGCCAAATCATTGGCACCATCACCTACGGCAAGCGTTTCATTCAACGTAATCTGTTCTTTTTGGGACAGTTCTTTCAATAGAGCAACCTTTCGGGAACTGTCCACAATGTCACCTAAATGTTTACCGGTAAGCCTACCGTCCCGGATTTCCAATTGGTTGGCATATACATAGTCCAAATGAAACATCTCCTTCAACCGAAGCGCAAAATAAGTAAAACCACCGGAAAGAATAGCCACCTTACACCCATGACGCTTCAATCCTTGCAAAAGTGTCTCCAGACCGTCCATCAACGGCAAACGGTCGGCAATCTCCTGCAACACATGCTCATCCAACCCCTGCAATAGCCGCAGGCGCTGACGAAAACTCTCCTTGAAATCAAACTCTCCGTTCATGGCCCGTTCCGTAATCTGGCGTACATAGGCTCCGACACCGGCACATTCTGCCAGTTCATCCATCACTTCGGTCTTTATCAAAGTGGAATCCATATCAAAGCAAGCCAATTTCTTCGGAGTGCGATAACTGACTTCTGTCTGTAAAGACAAGTCTATACCATACTGCTGGCTATATCGGATTAAATCCTGATGCAAAAGCAACAGATTGGATGGACAACCGCAAAAAAGCAGTTCCCAAGCCTGCAATTCAGAAACGGGCGACAAATCCGTATTCCCTTTGTCTGACGCAATCAAAGAACGACGCGAAAGAAAGAACAAACCATAACGCTCCAGCAACCCCATCACGGGAAGCCAGAATGCGGTCTGCTCTTCTCTCGCCAACAGAATCAGTACATAGCGGTCTGACTCTGGACTCAGTTCACAATCCTTTATCTGCATTAGTTTTTATACGTTGGAATCAATATAGTATTTATAGGAATCACGGAATCAATTCACCCGGAAATGATCATCTCCAGTACGAAAGAATTCAATAATCTGATCGGCGGCAGCTACTCCTGCTTTCAAATTAGCCTCAGCGGTCTGTGCTCCCATCTTTTTGGGAGTAGAAAAATAGCGATCTCCAAATTTAGAGTTCAATATTTCATGCAAACCGGGCATCACATCAGTCATATAACAGAAATCCTGACGGATCGTCATCAGCCGGAGAAGATCTTCTTCGTTCATCACTTCCTTGCGGGCCGTATTGATGAGCAAAGGATCATGAGGCATCAGATTCATCAGGTCAAAATCTACAGACCGACGGGTTTCTTCAGTCAGAGGTACATGAATGGATACAATATCACAATAGCGGTACAGATCCTCCCGACTGCCGACCATAATTACATCATCGTGCTTCATCTTCTCGGGAGCACAATAGGCATCATAGGCAAAGACTTCCATATCAAAGCCCTTGGCAATTCGAGCCACATTGCTGGCCACATTGCCGTAGGCATGCACTCCGATGCGCTTGCCTCTCAACTCATGTCCGCTACTTCCTTTCATAAAATGACGATAGGACATAAGCATCATGGCAAACACCAGCTCTGCCACTCCATTGGCATTCTGACCAGGAGTATTCATAGCTACAACGCCATGCTTTGTGGCCGCATCCAGATCAATATTATCATATCCGGCACCGGCGCGTACTACAACCTTCAGATTCGGAGCATGCTCGAAGAGCTGTTCATCCACACGGTCACTACGTACAATCAAAGCATCAGCTTCTTTCACGGCATCAAAAAGTTGACCAGAGTCTGAATATTTTTCCAACAGAACAAAATCATGTCCAGCCTGTTCAATTTTTTCTTCTATGCGGTTCACGGCATCAGCGGTGAACGGCTTTTCTGTTGCTATCAAAATTCTCATAACCTACTACAATGAAACATTAATGATTCTTTTCAAAGTCTCTCATGCAAAGCACCAGATCGCGTACTCCCTCTATCGGCATGGCATTGTAACATGAAGCACGGAATCCGCCTACGGAACGATGTCCCTTAATGCCCACCATTCCCCGTTCTGAAGCAAACGCCAGAAAATCCGCTTCCAGATCACGGTACTCATCAGACATCACGAAACAGATATTCATCAACGAACGGTCTTTCTCACGGGTCACAGTAGCCCGGAACAGTTTATTCCGCTCTATCTCACTATATAACATTTCCGCACGGACCTTTGCCCGACGCTGCATTTCTGTCACTCCTCCTTCCCGCTTCAGCCATTTCAGATTCTGCAAAGCGGTATAAACAGGTAATACGGGCGGAGTATTGAACATAGAACCTTTTTCGACATGAGTACGGTAATCCAACATGGTAGGAATCGGACGATGAACCTTACCTAAGGCCTCATCACGAACAATCACAAAAGTCACTCCTGCCGGACCGATATTTTTCTGAGCTCCACCATAAATGCAATCGTAACGAGAAATATCTACCGGCCGGGAAAATATATCAGAAGACATATCGGCTACAAGAGGCACCCCAACCTGAGGATCGGCATGTAACTCTGTACCGTAAATCGTATTGTTTGTTGTAATATGGAAATAATCAACATCTTCCGGCACCTGATAATTATCGGGAATATAAGTATATCCATCCGCTTCTGAAGAAGCCACTTCAATCACCTCGCCAAAAAGACGAGCCTCTTTCAGTGCTTTTTTAGCCCATACTCCACTATTCAGATAGGCTGCCTTCGTTTCCAAAAAATTGTAGGGCACCATGCAGAACTGCATACTGGCACCTCCTCCCATAAAAAGAACTGAATAACCGGACGGAATAGAGAGCAACTCACGAAACAAGGCCACCGCCTCGTCCATCACAGCAATAAACTCGCGGGAACGATGACTGATTTCCAATAAAGAAAGTCCTGAACACTGAAAATCTGCCACTGCCTGAACAGTATTTTGAATTACTTCATTAGGAAGAATAGAAGGTCCTGGATTAAAATTTGTCTTTTTCATAACTCGTGTTTTTTAAGGGATTAGTATTGACCGGATTATAAAGGAAAAGTATCTGCGGCTCCGGCTTTTGTCGAGATACGCACCATAGTATGTGTTTGTGGCTCACTGCATCAATATAATAGAAAAAAATCCGTCATAGAGAATAATAATGATATACTATCCGAGACAGTGAGAAACCTGTTTTATCAAATTTGTATGAAATATTCTAAGTCTATTTAGTTTTATGGCTCATCATAAGCGATATGCAATAATCATCATTATTATTGATAAATGCAAACAAAAACAGGAATAAAATCACTTTTTATTGCATTTTCCTATAAAATACTTTATTTTTGTGACTATAGCTTAATATTAAAGACAATATGACCATGAAAAAAATTGCATTGATTGTCTGCGCGTTGGTTGCTTCATTGACCACACAGGCACAGAGTGAACTTTATAAAAAAATGTCTCAGGTATCAGGCATTGAATCTTTTTACTACACACAGGAGCTGATGCGCAACCCCAACTGGAAGAATATTAATAATCCAGACATCAATTTATCAAGTCTGCCTTGGACGGGTGTGTATACTATAGAATATCTTTCGGCCACAAAGCGCAGAGTCATCCGTAAACTGAGAAAGGCTCAGGAAAAGAGACAGGAAGAGGAACAGAAAGACTCTTGGAAAGAAAAGCAGAGCGCACTAGGAGTTATCCGGGAAAAGATTCCGGGATCGGACTATAAGGTACTGATGCAAATCAATAAAGGTGACCGAAATATATCGGTCTATAAAAAAGGAAACCGTGACTATACCTTAGTCTACGACAATAAGGACCGTTATACGCTGATCCGTATGCAGGCAGACATCCCGCAGGACCTCCTGAATAAGATTTTCATTCAATAGTTCATTCCTCAGGAAAACGATACAAAAAAACTCCGGAGCACGTCAGAGCGTGCTCCGGAGTTTTTTTGTATCGTTCACAACGGTTTTTACAAGTTTGCCACATGTTGCAGCAGTTCATACACTCCGCTGCACAGTCCCAGCATCACGATGCCGGCCACACAAACGGTCAGACAAACGGTGCTCAGCAGACCGCTCTTGAAAGTCGGCACGGGAGAATCGTTCGGCGTGATGTACATGGCCTTCACGATGAGTAAATAGTAGTACAGCGAGATGATGGTGTTGACCAACGCCAGGAATACCACCAGATAATAGCCCTGATGGAAGGCGGAAGCAAACACAAAGAACTTGCTGAAGAATCCTGCAAACGGCGGGATACCAGCCAGTGAGAACAGGGCCAGTGTCATGACCAGTGTCAGACGCGGATTGGTCTTGTAGAGTCCGTTGTAAGCCTCACGGTCCACCAGTCCGCCGGTGTGCTGCTCCACATTGGTGATCACTCCGAACACGGCCAGATTGGCCACGATATATACCACGATGTAATAAACCAGTGAGGCCATTCCCTGCTCGTCGCCAGCCAGCACAGCCAGCATGATGTAACCGGCCTGAGAAATACTACTGTAGGCCATGAAGCGCTTCAGGTCGCTCTGCAGGATGGCAAAGAGGTTAGCCACGGTAATGGTCACCACAATCACTACACTCAGCAGCAGACTCCAGTCCTCTACCATAGGACCGAACACGCGCAACAGGATGTTCATCAGCGCAAAGGCTGCGGCTCCCTTTGAAATCACAGACAGGTAGGCACTGATCGGAGTAGGCGCTCCCTGATAGGTGTCGGGGGTCCACATGTGGAAAGGCACCAGGCTCAGCTTGAAACCCAGTCCGGCAAAGAAGAACACCATAGCCATGATCTGAAGCGGAGTGCCGGTCAGAGCATTCTCGATATCGGCAAAGTACATGGTTCCCACAGTACCGTAAATCAGCGAAAGACCATAAAGCATCAGTCCGGAAGAGAACATGGCGCTCATGATGAACTTGGCTCCAGCCTCAGCACTGTGATGCTTGTATTTGTCAAAGGCCACCAGACAGGCCATCGGGATACTGGCCAGTTCCAGTCCGACATAGAACATGAGGAAGCTGCCGGCGCTCACCATGAAATACATTCCCAGCAGGGTACTGAACGTGAGCAGATAAAACTCACCGGCTTTGTGACGTGTGTCTTCGCGACGGATCCACGGACCGGCCTGAAGTATCACGAGCAGGGTACCCACCGTAAGGATGGTCTTCACCACGGAAGCCATCGGAGTGGAATGATACATGCCGCCAAACAGCACCTCATCGGAAATCGTCAGATTGGATGCGATGTGCACCACCAGCAGTCCGAATGCCATGAACTGAAGGATGCGGTGGTTGGGCTGCCGGATAATCAGGTCGCCTAAAAGAAGGATGATGATAATGAAGGAAAGCATCACCTCCGGCTGCATATGTAAGATAGTTGCTAAATCCATTTTCTTTTAAGGTATGATTTGTGAAATAATCGGTTCTACACTCTCACTGATCACATGGCTCACCCAATATGGGGCCAGACCGAGGCCGGCAACGCAAACCACCAGACAGATCACGGCAAAGCGCTCGTCCCAAGTGGCGTCGGTCAGCTTCAGATGCTCCGGATTCTTGCAGGTGCCGTACAGGATCTTTCCGACCACGCGCAGGATATACACGGCGGTGATGACAATACTCATCGTGGCGATGATGGTACATACACGGTGGAACAGGTCGGCATTCTGGAAGGAACCGACAAACACGGTCATCTCGGCCACGAAACCGCTCAGGCCCGGCAATCCCAAGTTGGCCAGACCGGCAATGACATAGCCCACAGCCAGGAACGGCATGATTTTCATCAGTCCGTTCAGCTCGCGCACGTCACGGGTGTGCGTACGGCCGTAGATCATACCGATGAGGGCGAAGAACAGGGCGGTCATCAATCCGTGACTCAGCATTTGCAGGATGGCTCCGGTACAGCTCACACGGGTCATCATCAGCAGGGCGAAGAGCACCAGACCGCAATGACTTACGGATGAGTAGGCGTTGATGTATTTCAGGTCGGTCTGTACCACCGCACTGAAGGCACCGTATACCACGGAAATGGTGGTCAGCACCAGGAAGAAGTCTCCCCAGATGGCAGCTCCCTCAGGCATCAGATACATGGCGATGCGGAAACAGCCGTAGCCTCCCAGTTTCATCAATACTCCGGCATGGAGCATGGATACAGCGGTCGGCGCGGAAGCATGACCGTCGGGACTCCAGGTATGGAAGGGGAACAAAGCACCCAGCACACCGAATCCCACAAAGATCATCGGGAAGAAGATGCGCTGCATCTCTGTCGGAATGTGCAGTTTCACCAGTTCCAGCAGGTTCATGGTGGTAGCTCCGGAACCATAGTAGATACCGAGAATACCCATCAGCAGGAAGGCGGAACCGCCCATCAGCATCAGCGTCAGTTTCATGGCGGCATATTCTTTCTTTCCGCTACCCCACACGCCGATGAGCAGATACATCGGAATCAGGGCCACTTCATAGAACATAAACATGGTAAAGAGGTCGGTAGAGATGAAGAATCCGAACACTCCGATACTCAAAAGGGTGAACCAAAGGAAATATTCCTTGGTCATCGGCTGGATCTTCCAGGAAGCAAAGGTTCCCGTAAACACGATGATGGCACTCAGAAGAAGCATCACCACCGAAATACCGTCCACGCCTACCGAATAGCAAATGTTCAGGGGAGCATACCAACTGACACTGTCGGTAAAGAGCATCTCCTGGGTGTTTCCGCCCTGACGCACGGTCACATAGGTATAGGTCAGCCAGGCGGCCAGAAGGAGCAGTGCGGACGAACCGCAGACCATCACTCCGCGAACCTGGTTCACGCTGCGGCTGATCCAGAGGCCGAGCAGCATGAGCAGGGGTATCAATACAAAAAGACTTAATATATTCATACGAGTAACAGCATAAGAGTTAATACAACAATTCCGCCCAGGAACCACAGGGTGTAGGTCTGTATGCGACCGTTCTGCAACGGCTGTACCTCTTCGCCCAAGGCATTGGTGGCCCAAGCCAGGAAGTTCAGGAACTGGTCAATGACATGACGGTCAAACCAGGCAAGCGGAGTAGATACGCAGCGGAAAATAATCTTTTTGGTCACGAAGAGCCACAGCTCGTCCATGTAGAAACGCTTGTAGGCGGCACGGTGCAGCTTCGGGAAAGTGCGCTGCAGGGCATCGGCCACAGGCTGCTCCTCGCGGAGATACATCCAGGTGGCCAGGGCAATGGCAATCAGAGCCACGATAATGCTGGTTCCGGCCACACTCCAGTCGAGGTGGATGTCGTAAGCGGTTCCGTCGGAAGAAACGAAATGTCCGAAAGGAATGAATCCGGCCACACAGGTGATGGCTGCCAGAATCATCAGCGGCAGGGTCATGGTGAGCGGACTTTCATGCGGCGTGTGGGCGGCATGCAGTTCCTTGTTTTCCTTGCCCCAGAAGATACAGTAGTACAGACGGAACATATAGAAAGAGGTCATACCGGCAATGACGGTCATTACCCATCCGATAACCGGGCTGAACGCGAAGCAGGCGGTCAGGATCTCGTCTTTGGAGAAGAAGCCGGAGAAAGGAGGAATACCGGATATGGCCAGACAGGCAATCAGGAAAGTCCAATGCGTGATAGGCATGTATTTGCGCAAGCCTCCCATGGTGCTCATCTCATTGCTGTGTACGGCATGGATAATGCAACCGGCTCCCAGGAAGAGCAGCGCCTTGAACATGGCGTGTGTGAATAGGTGGAACATGGAAGCCATATAGCCCAGTCCGCCTTCGTGTGGGTGTGCCGAAGTGCAGACACCCAAAGCTACCATCATGAAACCGATCTGCGAAATGGTGGAGAATGCCAAAACACGCTTGATATCGCTCTGCGCACAGGCTACGGCTGCGGCATAGAAAGCGGTGAAGGCTCCCACATAGGCCACAATGTGGAGGGTTTCGGGAGCACAACTTGTGTATAGCGGAAACATGCGGGCCACCTGATAGACACCAGCCACCACCATGGTAGCGGCATGGATCAATGCGGATACCGGAGTAGGACCTTCCATGGCATCAGGCAGCCAAATGTGCAACGGGAACATGGCGCTCTTACCGGCACCACCCACAAACATCAGACCCAGTGCCCAAGGCAACATCATACCTCCCTGCACCAGCATCTGTAAATTTGGTGTAAAGGTGAAGGTGCCCATATAATATCCGTAAATCAGAATACCGATCAGGAAGCCCAGGTCGGCAAAACGGGTTACGATAAAGGCTTTCTTTGAAGCGGAAATCGCCTCGGGCTTGGTGTAATAGAAACCGATCAGCAAGTAGGAAGAAACACCCACCAGCTCCCAGAACACATACATCTGGAAAATATTGGTAGCGACAACCAGACCGAGCATGGAAAAGGTAAACAGCGACAGATAGGCATAGTAACGCTGAAAACCGCGCTCCCCCTTCATGTAACCGAAGGAATAAAGATGCACCATCAGGCTCACGGTAGAGATGACCACCAGCATCATGACCGAAATCGGATCAAGCAGAATACCCATATCAATGTGCAGGGTCTCGGTGAAGGGCAGCCAGGTAATATGATAAGGAATCAGTGTGGCATACGTTCCATCCGCCGTACGGGGCGCACTGAAATACTGGTAGGCTGTGAGATAACTGAGCACAGCCACCACACCCAGCACCAGAGTTCCGATAGTACCGGCCAGTCGGTGCGACATTTTCATGCCGGCCAGGGCCAGAAGCAGGAAGCTCAGAACGGGCAGGGCGAGAATTAATATTGTATATTCCATATTGTTTTTACAATTAGCAGTTCAGATTGGTTATCCTTTCAGTTCGTTGATGTCATCGGTCAGTACGTGCTTCACATTACGATACACATTAATGATGATAGCAATAGCCACAGCGGTTTCGGCTGCTGCAATGGCAATGCCGAACAGACTGAAGAAATGACCTTCGAGCGCGTCGGGATACAAATAACGGTTGAACACGGCAAAGTTGATGTTCGTGGCATTGAGAATCAACTCCACGGATATCAGGATAGCCAGCAGATTCTTGCGGGTGAAGAAACCGTAAATGCCGCAGAACAGCATCACGGTGCTGACAATCAGATAGTGTATAACATGTATTTCCATAAATCTATGTCTTTGTTTTTATTTCTGTTTCCGTGCAATCATGATGGCTCCGATCATACAGGCCAGCAACAGCACACTCACCACCTCAAACGGCAGTACAAACTGATATTTGTCGGCTCCGATCAGGGCATGGCCGATCTCTGTGGCCGGAAGCTCCACGCCTTGCGGAATGGTTACCAGAGCAAAGTGATTGCTCACGAGCAAGAAGATGACCAGTCCCGCACCCACCAGACAGGTTAGCAACACCGTCAGGAACTTGGCCAACGGAATCTTATAGCGCATATTGCGGTCGGACTGGGTGAGCAGAATGGAAAAGACATAAAGCACCACAATACCGCCGGCATAGACAATGAGCTGCACGGCGCCCAGATAAGTATATCCCAACATGGAATAGATACCACCGGTGCCGAAAAGCACAAACAACAGGTAGGTGGCCGAACGGACAATACGACCTGTGGTGACCGCCATCACCGAAAAGAAGATGATGACTGCCGCAACGACATAAAACGCGATGTCTAATAGTGATATGTCCATAATCTTTATTTTTTAGGGGCACAGGATGAGCCCTCGTTGTTTAACACCATATAAAGTTTCTCTCTCTGGAACACGGCATTCTCAAAATCATTGGAGAAGCGGATGGCGTCGTGCGGACAGGCATTGACGCACAACTGGCAGAACATACAGGCACCCAAATCGTATTCGTAGCGTACCAGACGTTTCTTTTTCTTGCCGTCCTCATCTTCATAGGTTTCGGAAACTACCTTGATGGTGTCGTTGGGACATGCCATCTGACAAATACCGCAGGCCACACAGTGATGATGGTTCTCCTCATCATGCACCATGACCAGACGCGCGCGATGGCGCTCAGGTATGTGCAGCGTGGTGTGACGGTTCTCGGGATACTGTTCCGTAACGGGCTTCTGGCAGAACACTTTCATTGAGGTACGCATACCGATGAGCAAGCTTTTCACACCCTGCACATAGCCCTGAATATATTCACTGAAATTACTCATATCGTTCCATCATTTTAGAGGGTTATTCCAAATACGACGCACACGGTCATGATCAGCAGGATCAGCAAAGACAGCGGCATCAGGTATTTCCATTCCAGAGTAAGCACCTGGTCGATACGCAGACGGGGGAAGGTCCAGCGGATCCACATGAGCAGGAATACCACCAGGAAGGTCTTACCCACAAACCAGATGACACCCGGGATATAGTCCATCACGGCATTGAAACCGTCCAGTCCGGGGAAGTGAAGCGGCATCCATCCGCCCAGGAACAGGGTTACGGCAATACCGCTGGTGATGAACAGGTTCAGGTACTCGGCCAGATAGAAGAATCCGAAGTGCATACCGGAATACTCGGTATGGTATCCGGCTGTCAACTCCTGCTCGGCCTCGGCCAGGTCGAACGGGCCACGGTTGGCCTCGGCGTTACCGGCAATCAGATAGACGATAAATGCGGCAACCGCCGGCAGATGTCCCTGGAAGATGTTCCACATGCGGTCCTGACTCATCACAATGTCCTGGATATCCATCGTACCGCTGAGCAGCACCATGGTCAGTACGGTCAGACCGATAGACAACTCATAACTGATGATCATCGCACCGCTTCGCACGGCTCCGATGATGGTGTACTTGCTGTTACTACTCCATCCGGCCAGCAGGATACCGAGCACTCCGATAGAAGAGGCTGCCAGCACGAAGAAGATTCCGATGTTCATGCGCAGAATCTCGGCACCCTTGTTCCAAGGCAGACACGAAAAGGTAAAGATAGAGGCCAGAATCACCAGGAAAGGAGCCAGGTTATAAAGAAAACGGTCGGAACCTTTCAAGGAAATGATTTCCTTAGTCAGGATCTTGAGCACATCGGCCGGAACCTGCAACAGACCGCCTTTTCCACCGACACGGTTCGGACCGATACGGCACTGGAAACGGGCGCAGACCTTGCGCTCCATATAAATCAGGATAATGGCCAGCACGGCATAAAGCACGATGATGAGCAGTCCCACAGCCAATCCCTCCAACAGGATGGCCAGCCACTGGGGCATCACGCCGAGCAGGGCTTCATGGATAGCCATGTTGAGATCCTGTATGTTGTAATAGTCTAAAAACGAATTATTGTTCATAACGTTCGGTTTTTTTTGTTATCTGTCAATATCAGGGATTACAAAGTCCATGGTTCCGCCGATGGCTATCAAGTCGGCAATCTTGTTGCCGCGACAGGCGGTGTCCATGGCATGTACCAGTGGCAGACCGGTAGAACGGTAATGCAGACGGTAAGGTGTCTTGTCACCATGACTTTCGAGCATCACGCCAAACTCGCCACGACTGGTCTCGACCGATGCCGAGAAGTTGCCTTCAGGCAGTTTGATAATCGGTTTGGTCTTGAGGCGTGTCTCTCCTTCCGGGATATTGTCGATGAGCTGCTCGATGATGTGGCAGGACTCCATGATTTCGTCCATACGTACCATATAGCGGGCAAAACTGTCGCCCTCGGTATAGAGCACTTCCTTAAAGTCCACTTCGCCGTAAAGGGCATACGGATGATGCTTGCGCACATCATTGGCCCATCCGGCGGCACGACCGGTTCCTCCAGTAGCTCCCAGCGAAATGGCCTGCTCGCGGGTAAGGATACCCACTCCCTTCAGACGGGTTGTAGCAATCACATTGCCGGTGAAGATATTGTGATAATCCTGGATAACGGAACGCAAATGCTTGATAAACTCCTTTACCTTCTGCTGGAAGGTGGGATGAATGTCAGCCTGCACACCGCCGATGACGTTGTAGTTCTGAATCAGACGTCCTCCGGTGGTTTCCTCAAAAATGTCGAGAATCATCTCTCTTTCACGGAATCCGTAGAAGAAAGGAGTCAGTCCGCCCATGTCCATCACCAGACAGGAGTAGAACAACAGGTGTGAATCGATACGCTGCAGCTCGTCCATGATGGTACGGATGTACTGCACACGGCGGCTCACTTCCAGTCCCATGGCCTGCTCGATACACATGCACAGCGCATGGCGGTTCTGGTGGGCACTCAGGTAATCCAGACGATCGGTCAGCGCCAGTGTCTGCGGATAAGTCAGACTCTCGTTCATCTTCTCGATGCCACGGTGAATATATCCCAGAATCGGATCGATGCGGCTGATGGTTTCACCGTCGAGCGAGGTACGCATTCGGAGCACACCGTGGGTTGACGGATGCTGTGGACCGATGTTCACCACAAAGTCTTTCTGGTCAAACAGGATGTTGCGGTGTCCCTCTACCGTGCCGTCGGGCTTGAGGTAATATTCCACGGTGTCGTCGGCGTTCTCCTCGTTCTCCATGTTCAGCGGGTTGGAGTCCATGTCGTAATCCTTACGCAAGGGATAGCCTTTCCAATCCTCGCGCAGGAAGATGCGGCGCATGTCGGGATTACCGATAAAGCGGATGCCGAAGAAGTCGTAGATCTCACGTTCCTTGATCTCTGCGGTGCGCCACAAGTGGCATACACTGGGCAACCAGGCCTCGTCCCGGTCATGGGCAATGGTTTTCAACACCACGCGGCCATAAGTCTTGCTGCTCTCCAGATAATAAAGCGCGCCGAGTCCCTCGCTCCAGTCCATTCCCACAATGTCACGCAGATAGTCCATCGGCTCCTGCTCGTCCTTACGGAGTGCCTCGGCCACTGCCGCCAGACGATCGGAAGGCACCGTCACGATGGTGTCGCCCGAAGTGCTGACCTGCGCCTCGGGACAAATCTTCTGTATTTTTTCTATAACTGTCATCTTGTCTTAGTCGTTTGAATCCATATCCTTAGGCTTCTTTTCCTGACGGTTCACGCCGCCCAGGAACTTCTGCACCTTGATTTTACGCTGCAACTGCATCATGCCGTAGTAGAAAGCTTCGGGGCGCGGAGGGCATCCCGGAATATACACATCCACCGGCACAATCTGGTCGATACCGTTCACCACATGATAGGATTTGCGGAACGGACCGCCGCTGATGGTACAGCCGCCCACAGCCACCACATATTTCGGCTCGGCCATCTGGTCATACAAACGGCGAAGCACCGGTGCCATCTTATAGGTAATGGTTCCGAGCACCATAATCATATCCGCCTGACGGGGAGAGTTACGGGTCACCTCAAAGCCAAACCGGGCCATGTCATAGCGTGCGGCTCCCAGAGCCATAAACTCGATGGCGCAACAGCTCGTTCCGAAGGTAAGTGACCACAGCGAATTGCTCCGGCCCCAGTTGATCAGATCGTCTACCGAACCGAGAATGATGCCGGCTCCGTCGCGATTCAGGTCGCGCACCATCTGTTCCAGATAATCATTGTTCTTGAACTCGTCATACTGCATGGAGCGTATGGCCGTCTTTTTCTTTACTTCCATTCCAACGCTCCTTTCCGCCAAGCATATGCCAAGCCTAAAATCAACACTAATAGGAAGAAAGCGATACTGATCAGTCCGTATGCACCTACTTCCTGAACCACAACGGCCCAGGGAAACAGAAACACGGTCTCAATGTCGAACATCAGAAACAGAATGGCAAAGAGATAATAGCCCACACGGAACTGTACCCACGAACGCCCACGCGTAGGGATACCGCACTCGTATGGCTCCGCTTTCTGTTTGTTGTACGACTTCGGACCAATCAGATTGGCCACGGTCATGGCCAGCACAACCAAAGCAACAGCCGTGAGAATCACGACAATCAAAAAAGTAAAAAACATAAAAATAAGATTTTATTGATATACAAAACATCTTATTCCGGCGTAACTACAGAATTACGACGGAAGTACTCCTGAAAAAATAAACGCTGAAAACAATCAAATCAGGATTTTTCTTAACGTATATACATAATAGTCCACCACCCGGTCACAGAGCGGAGGTTCATAAAGGCGGAAAAGATTCTCTTTCCGATCCGAAATAAAATGATGATTCTGTAAGGAGGTTGAAAAGAACTTGCCAGCTTTCCAGTCTTTACACTGACTGACATTCCATACTGCTGAAGACGCCGGCTGAGCATAATTATTGGCAAGAATATGGCGGATGCCTTTCTCATAATCAGAAAGGGGTGCCGACCAGGATGTCTGTTCACGCTCGGGTTTATTGAAACGGACTACTGCTTCCTGGCGTTCCGGATTCTCCGGAACGTAACTCATATAGCCTGATACCTGAAGTAGGAGGAACAACATGAGCGCCATCATTGCAGTAAACCATTTGCCCATCAGCACTCGCCATTTTCTAAAAACTCTGCAAAGATAGTGATTTTTTTTAAAAGCGTACCGCTTTCATTTGGTGGAATTCAGAAATACAAGATGTGGAATTCAAACATGACATCTGTCTGAAGCCCCAAAATACAAAAATTCCGGCTGTTCTTTTTTCAGAACGGCCGGAAATAAAAAACTTATATATAAATCATCAGTCTTTATCAACGCCAAAGAAAATACCTCTCCAGCCCTGATAAACCAAAACAAGTCCTACCAAAGAAATGAAAGCAGATACTGTTGTTCCCAATAAAGGAATAATACTGATAATCGTTCCCACTAGCAGAATAATCATACTCGTACGCAACCGTCCTGCACCGATGCGTCCTTCCTCACCTACTGCAGCGGAGCGCTTCATAGCTCCGTAGCCGATAAACTCTAAAATAAAGGCAATAATTAAAAGAATACCGGCAACAATTGATCCCAATAAAGGAATCCATCCGAAAATAATGGCGATCAGATTCAAGATCAATGCTGTTTTAAGTCGTGATATAGCCACTGTTCCTTCGGCATCCATTACCAAACGCAATTTTCCCAAACCAATCCAAAACATAATGACTCCTACAAAAGCAAGAATGCCATGGACGAAAGAATCACCGATGCCATCATAAAGACGCAATAAGATGGAAAGCAAAATAATATAAGCACCTTGGGTTCCGATATTATTCCAATTCATCTGCAAACATCCCTTACCCATGAAAAAAGCTATCATCAAAAGTACAATACTGATAATATCACTCCAAATTGGCATATCCATAAAAAGGGACAATACAGCCAAAACTAATCCTATTCCCACCACAGCCAGATAAGGACGAGACAAAGATTTGTCTGCAGTATAGAAGGTATACAAAGCCATTCCGCTTCCTACAATACCAATGATATGACAAAGCAAAACCGGAATATCCAAAGATGGCACCTCAAAGAACGAACTGACCAATGACGTCATATCCGGAATTAAAGCACAAGACAACAGCAACAAAGAGAACTGCATCTGCAAAAACATCTGTTTTTTCTTTCTGTCTTCCATAACTCAAAAAATTAAATGATACAAAAAGCAATTCTGTTACATTTCTATAACTCAAATTGCAACTATAAAACGCTATAATCTCTTATCATTTGCAAAAATATAAAAAACAATATAAAATCAAAAAAATCTAAAATATCTCTGTAAATAAATCTTATTTCTGACACACCTCCTTCATATCCCCCAAAATGAAGCATGCCCAAAAACACTTTTAACAATAAATAAACACAGGTATCAGAGAAAAAGATTATCTTTGTTATAAGGGTGGAAATAACTATTATATCCACTCCATGTTCAAATAATCTTAATTAATAACTTTATATGGAAAAAATAGTCAGGAAAATAGGCTTAGTGGCACACGATGCCATGAAGGCAGACATGATCGAATGGGTTCTCTGGAACTCGGAAATCCTTATCGGTCATAAATTTTATTGTACCGGAACTACCGGAACACTTATCAAAAAAGCTCTCGAAGAAAAGCATCCCGACATAGAATGGGACATCACCCTGCTCAAATCAGGTCCGTTAGGCGGTGACCAGCAGATCGGTTCCCGCATTGTAGACGGAGAAATAGATTACCTGTTCTTCTTTACCGATCCAATGACCCTGCAGCCACATGACACCGATGTCAAGGCACTGACCCGACTGGCTGGAGTGGAGAACATCGTATTCTGCTGCAACCGTTCTACGGCCGACCACATCATCACCAGTCCGCTATTCACGGATCCTACTTACGAACGGATACGCCCGGACTACTCTTCTTACAGCAACCGATTCCAAAACAAGCCGGATATCGTAAGCCATGCCGTAGAGAAGGTAAAGAGCAGAAGAAAACGCAAAAAATAAACAAGCACACATACATGTACGAGAAAGTCCCGATGATTTCAGAAAGTCATCGGGACTTGTAATAAGATACCCTAAAAGTTTTGCATTCAACTTTAGGGTACACTCCAGATTCCACTACAATAACGGAATTAACATCAAAAATATTCTTTAATATAGAAAACGTAGATTCAAAGAATAAGGCAGACAGGATTTCATCCATAGTTGAAAAAGTAGAGAAAAAGTACATATGCTTATAAAAAAGAAAGCAGCCCTCATTGGGCTGCTTTTCTTATTGATGATATATCAACTTAGAACTTCAAGCTATTCATATACTTGTCTACGATCATACCATCGATAGCTTTCATGTTAATAGTTACCTTCTTCTTGGCCTTGAACTTAACCACCATCAGCTCACCGTCTTCCAGATATGGTTTCTCGCCGAGATTGACGAAGGTTGGATATACAGCCTTCTGACGGTTGGTATGCAAACGGTCATAAGTAAGATTCTTCATCTCCTTCATACCCTTAGCGTCTACACCTACGTACTCCAGCTCATCGGTGCTATATGGCAAAGCAAAGCTCAATGCGTTGACAGACTTCAAGCCTTCTCCCTTCACAATGAACAGAACTTCCTCGCCGGCATTGTACATCTTCTTTGATGGAGTAACGGTTACCTTTCCGGCAATCGGATCCACCTTACGGCTGCTTACTCCGGTTTCAAGTTTGATACCTACTGCCGAGATATCGAAGGCATCGATCAGGTTATTGCGATTCAGGTCACCGATGCTTACATAGTCGAAGTCACCGTCACCCTTACGCAGACCGGTATAGTTCATATATGAAGTCAAGTCATTCTCGTCTACTTTGTTGTCACGGTTGATATCTCCCGGAAGTAAGCTGTCTGTGTTTGGCACACGGAATACATACATTTCCAGACCAGAACCGAAGTTACCTACGGCCTTAGTGATAGACAGCTTGATATAGCGTGCAGTCGGCTTGTCCTTGAAGTCGAACACGTGAGTGCCACCGGCTTCCCACTGGACCTTTCCAGCCTCAACCCAGTTCACCTTATCCATACTGTAATAAACGGTACCTTCCTGCAAGCATCCGTTTCCACCATCCGGACGAGACATGTACTGGAACTTGTCGAGCTGGTTAATGCTGTTCAGGTCAATCAACATATCGAACGGTACAGCTTCGCCCTTACCCCACTTACTGTGCCAGCCGGCGCTCTCGTCAAAGTCAAACAATTTGTTGACATCCTGACCGCCCTGGTTTTCGCAAGTAGTCTCGGCAGTGATGCCCTTGATCGCGAATTCCAGCGGATTAGATTTTGTAGTAGCCTCAACGGTTGTCCAGTCAGACTTTCCGTCTTTGTTCACTGCGCGCACCTTGAAGCTGTAAGCAGTTTCCGGGATCAGATCCTCAAACAACAGCTTCGTATCCTTAATCGTAGAATACAACATGCCATTGAATTCGATTTCATAATAGTCGGCATTGGCCACCTTCTCCCAACTTGGAGTCAGTGTATAAGCCTGAGTATTCTCTTCAGTAATCTGAGCCTTTGGAGCAGTCAGAGCACCGGTCTGAGACAACAGTTTGTTTGTAGTATCAAATACATAACCCTTGATCTCCAGAGTGGCAGCATTGGCAGTAACATCAGTTTCGGCCAGTTTCACATGCAATACCGGATTCTTGATGACCTTCTGGGCTGCAAACTCAGAACCCTTGTTGGCAAACTGATTCATATTCGGCTCTGCTTCGTAGAAGTATACGTTCTCTCCCTTGTTGAACTCGTCCAAAGAAGAAACTTCGGTCAGCTTTACACCCTTCTTACCTAACTTCGCAGAAACTTTCTCAGGCTGAGCGGTTACATTCACACGGAACACAGTAACCTTGTTCTTCTCCATGCCGTCGAAGCTTCCCTGAGTAGGCTCAACGGTAACGACAACCTTACCGTCTTTTTCCTCAGAAACAATCTTGGTGGTTGCGCTCTTGCCAAACTTATACTGCTCAGTGATACCGTCGTCATCATATTCGGTGAAGGTAGTAGTTCCACATGGATACAGGTCATAGATACGCAGTTTCTTGTCAATCTGATTTGGATTGTTGTTCGGCGCAGTCATCGGAATAATGGCTCCCATCTTGATGAACAACGGCAATTTCCAGATCGGTGCATCAAAGTTATTGATGATAGTGTTACCTTCGTAAACATCACCGGTGAAATAATCCACCCACTTGCCTTCCGGCAGATAAATACCGTTGCGCACATCGTTGCCCTTGTCGTCTGAAGCTGTGTTCTGATAAACAGGAGCTACGAGCACTGACGGACCATACAGGAACTGATAACGGGTAGCTGTTCCCAAAGTATAGTCGTTCGGGTAATCCAGGAACATCGCACGGTTGACAGGCTTACCGTCGATAGCCTCTTCGGCAATACTATAAGTATAAGGCATGAACTCTGACTTCATCTTCAAATACCAGCGATTGATAGATTCTGCCGGCTCGCCCAGAATGTGCGGATACTTAGGATTAGATCCCCATCCGTCCATGTTCAGCTGCATGGTAGTAAAGGTCTTCCACTGGAAGTCGCGGATATTTACCGGCAAGTTCTTTCCACCGAAGATACCGTCCATATCAGAACAGATATTCGGCTGGCCTGACAAACCGGAACCGATATAAGTCGGGATATGGAAACGGATGTATTCCCATTCACCACCGGTCTGGTCACCGGTCCAGATACCGGCATAACGCTGTGTTCCAGCCCAACCGCCAAGTGAGATAATAAACGGACGGGCATTGTTTCCATAGTAAGGCATGATATGGCCTACATCAGCCACACCATTCAGACCGAATGAATATCCGGCTCCCACCCAGGCTACGTCGGTTTTCAGCACACGCACACCGGCATCGCGCACTTCTTTCACAATATCACGCTGCAACAGAGCACTGGTTCCCTCCTTCGGGTGCAGGTCAGACTGAGTCCACAAACCGATCTCCACTCCTTTTGAACGGGCATAGTCACCAAACTCTTTCAGATTCTGAATATTACCGTCCAAAGTTTCAGTCTGTCCGTATCCGGCTCCGTAACCGTCGTTCGGAAGGACCCATCCCAAAGGCATATCATGCGCATTGTAACGGTCGATTACCGCACGCGCTGAGAACTGGTAGTTGTTCTTCTCACCGTTCAAAGACTCCTTAATACCACCATTATCGGTTTGGCTCTCTACATATTTCTTTCCGTCCTCGTACAACACTCCCTTCGGATCTTCCTTCCAATAGTCACGGTTGTAAGCGTTCAGATGTCCTTCGTAGAAACCGAACTTAGGCAACAGCACCGGATTACCGGTAAGCTGATAGAAATCGTTCAGCAAAGCTACCGGAGTATCGTTCACCATCAGGAACATATCCAGATAGTCCTCGTCATGCTGCAATACAACCTTGCCCTTTTCGGCTGCACCGAAATCATATTTTCCGGGTTTGAAGGTATGCCACATGATACCATATCCCTCAGTAGACCAATAGAAGGGTGTCGGAGAAGCCACACCGCCATCAGTCCAATTATTGGTGTTCACGATCTCAATTTCCTGGCCTTTGTGTGAAAAACGTCCGTTCTGCACACCACCGCCATAGAAATATTCTTTATTCTGCTCTTTCAGAGATACTGTAACACGGCCTTTTTCAAACTGAACAGGAGCTACTGACTCAGCTACTACCTTACCGCTCTTCAGATTGGTCACTTTGAACAGTGTTGTTTTCTTGTCAAAGTCTATCTTTACATTTTTAGTCTGTACGGTAATCACTCCATTCTGATCATTCAGTTCTATCTGGGAAACTGTCTTTCGAGGATTATCCACCAAAATCTGCGCTTCAGGAGTAGCCTGTGGATCACGAATAATACCACCCTGATTATCCTGGAATATACGGAAAATATTTTCTCCGTAAAAATCCATACTCATGCGAGTACCATTTGAATAAAGGATTTCCAATGTTGTAGGGTTAATCATGCGCGCACCCACAATGTTCAAAGACTGCTGGGCATTTTCCTGTACCGAAACGGTTGCATCTGCTGTAGCAGCTACAACAGGAACTACCCCGGCCGGAACTCCCATGGCCAACAATGCGGCCTTGCTCTGAGAAAGTTTTCCGATCAGTTTCTTCATAATATATATAGTGTTATAATGATTGTACTCTTAATGAACCTTGCTGAATGTTTAGGTTTTCAAAGGTACGTTTTTTTTAATAAGGAGAAAAAGTAATTTGTTTTTTTAATAAAAACAGATACTCCCGTTCTATTCAATACAGACTCAACGGAAATAATATTAAAAACCCCAACGAAAAATAAGATTTGTTTGCAATGGATCAATAGAAAAGAACTATATTTGCGGTTTTGAAAACAAAAGCCACAAACAAGAAAATAAATAAATTAAAACTTATGGATAAGAAAAAAATCATTGTCATTGCAAGTGTCGTGGTTGCCGTTTTATGCGGATGCGTGGGTTACCTCATCTATTCATTGAAAGAAAAGAGTGCAGAACACGATGAAATGGTTCAATTGGCAGAAATGGATAAGAGAGAAATGGAAAACGAGTATGCCCAGTTTGCCAAGCAATACAACGAAATGAAAACACAAATCAACAACGACTCTCTGATCGCACAGCTGGATAAAGAACAGCAGCGTACAGAAGAATTGTTGGCTGAACTGAAACGTGTCAAATCAACTGATGCAGCAGAAATTGCACGGCTGAAAAAAGAATTGGCCACCGTACGTGCCATCATGCGCGGATATATCCTGGAAATAGACTCTCTAAACCGTCTGAATCAGGCTCTGACCAATGAAAACCAACAAATCAAGGCCCAATATTCTGAGGCACAAACCCATATTTCCAGTCTGCAAAGCGAAAAAGCGTCCTTAAGTGACAAGGTAGCCATAGCCTCACAGCTTGATGCCACCGGGATTTCCATGACCGCCAAAAACAAACGAGGCAAGAACGCACGAAAAATCAAGGATGCCAAGCAGTTGGTCGTAAACTTTACCATTGCCAAGAATATCACGGCATCAACCGGAATGAAAAGCATTTATGTCCGCATCCTCAAACCAACCAATGAAGTGCTGACCAACGGACACACATTCCCCTACGAAAACAAGAATCTGGAATATTCCATGAAACGTGATATTGAATATTCCGGTGAAGAACAAAATGTCACGCTCTACTGGGATGTCAACGAGTTCCTCAGTGCAGGAACCTATCGTGTATCGATCTTCGCCGATGGTAACAATATTGGAAACAAATCCGTAACGTTTGAAAAATAACCAGAAAACAGCCTGCCCTACCCGAGCAGGCTGTTTTTGTCTTAAGATGATAATATTCAATAAAAAAAAGATCTTTTCTTTGCTTCTTTCCACAAAGATATTACTTTTGTATCGTTGCCTATGCAATCATTCACGAACAAAAAGAAATATCAACTAAATACAATATAATGAAAAGACTAATCGTTATTTTAATGATGTCTGGATTCATCACCGGAATTCAGGCACAACGGGTTCTATCTTTGGACAGCTGCAGAAATCTGGCAATAGCCAATAACAAGACTTTGCAGATATCCAAACTGAAGATGGAAAAGGCACATTATGAAGATAAAGCGGCCTTCACAAATTATCTCCCCAAGATTTCTGCTTCTGGAGGCTACATGCGCTTTGGAGATGAAATATCACTGCTCAGTGACGCACAGAAGAACAGTCTGGGAAATTTAGGAACCAACATCGGACAGGCATTGATGCCGGGACTCACCGAGTTCGTTACCCAACTGGGGCAAATCAACCCGATTTTGGGACAAATGGCCCAACAATTTATCCAATCGGGCAAATTGCAAGGTGTGGAACAGGCTTTGAATCAGGCAGGAAAAGATCTGGCTGATGCTTTCCGAACAGATACACGAAACACCTGGGTGGCCGGTGTCATGCTTACCCAACCACTGTATATGGGCGGCAAAATACGGGCATACAACAAAATCACCGAATTATCCAAAGAACTGGCCGGAAAACAATATGACACAGAAACACAGAATCTGGTGTTGAGTACCGATGAAGCTTATTGGATGGCCGTGTCACTCAGTAACAAAAAGAAACTGGCAGAAGGTTATCTGGATCTGATCCGCAAATTAGACAATGACGTAGAAAAAATGATTCAGGAAGGAGTCGCCACTCAGGCTGACGGACTCACCGTAAAAGTGAAGCTTAATGAAGCGGAAATGAATCTGACGAAAGTGGATAACGGACTGAGTCTCTCCAAAATGCTTCTGTGTCAGCTTTGTGGCCTGGATTTGACAGAAGACATCACTCTGGCTGATGAAAGTGTTGATAATGTACTTACAGAAGCCGTAAGCGAAGAGGAACTGAATCAGGGAGCCGATCAGCGTCCTGAAATCCAGAGTCTGGAAATCGCCAACCAGATCTATCAGCAGAAAGTAAATGTGGTACGCTCGGATATGTTGCCATCATTGGCTCTTATCGGAGGATACGCCGCAACCAGTCCTTCTGTATTCAACAGTTTTGAGAATAAATTCCGCGGTACCTGGAATGTTGGTGTCATGTTACAAGTACCTATTCTGCATTGGGGGGAAGGATTCTATAAGGTGAAAGCAGCCAAAGCTGAAGCCACCATTGCCCAAATGCAGAAGGAAGAAGTGAAAGAAAAAATCGAATTACAAATCAGTCAGAGCAAGTTCAAAACCGAAGAAGCCCAAAAACGTCTGGCTTTGGCCAACCGAAGTATGGAAAAAGCAGAAGAGAATCTGAAAATAGCCACTAAAGGATTTCGTGAAGGAGTGATCCCGACTTCTAACGTGATGGAGGCTCAGACTGCCTGGCTTTCCGCCCAAACCGAGAAAATCGACGCGCAGATTGACATCCGCCTGGCCGATACCTATTTAAAGAAGGCCCTCGGACGCCTACAAGCACAATAACCCAAGGAACAACATATAAAAAGAATCAATCACAAAACTTTTAAACAAAGAATTATGGAAAAGAAAGCACAACAACATAGCATTATCTGGGCTTTAGTGAGTCTGGTTGTCATCGTAGCTTTGGTAGCCGGAGCCGGAATGTTCCTTTTAGGCAACGAAGATGAAATTATACAAGGACAAGCCGAAGCCAACGAATATCGTGTATCGAGCAAAGTTCCGGGACGCATTCTGCGTATTCTGGTACACGAAGGCGATCACGTACGCGCCGGAGACACTCTGGCCATTCTGGAAGCACCGGATGTGCAGGCCAAACTGGCACAAGCCGAAGCCGTGCAGAATGCAGCAAATGCGATTCGTGAGAAAGCGGACAAAGGCGCACGTCGCGAGCAGATTCAGGCTGCTTATGAAATGTGGCAGAAAGCAAAGGCCGGACTGGAAATTGCAGAAAAGTCATACAACCGCATCAACCGCCTGTTTGAGGAAGGTGTGATGAGCGCACAGAAACGCGATGAGGTATATGCAAACTATAAAGCCATGCAGGCTACCGAAAAAGCAGCCAAAGCTCAGTATGACCTGGCCCGCAACGGTGCCCAGAAAGAAGACAAAGAGGCTGCCGCCGCTCAGGCACGCCAGGCTCAGGGTGTGGTAGATGAGGTGAACTCTTATATTAAGGAGACCGTGCTCGTGGCCCAAATGGACGGCGAGGTATCAGAAATCTTCCCACAAATCGGCGAATTGGTAGGAACCGGTGCTCCGATTATGAATGTGAGCATGCTTCAGGATATGTGGGTGACCTTCAATGTGCGCGAGGATCAGCTGAACAATCTGTCGGTAGGATCGGAGTTCAAGGCTTTCGTACCGGCTTTCAACAAAGAAGTGCTGCTCAAGGTTTCTTCCATGAAGGATATGGGATCATACGCTGCCTGGAAAGCTACCAAGACCACCGGGCAATTTGACCTGAAGACCTTTGAGGTAAAAGCTACTCCAAAAGAGAAAATCGCCGGACTGCGCCCAGGCATGTCCGTAATCATCCGCAAATAATGGAAACTCACACATCATGCAAAGCAATAAAGGAATCATAGCAATTATGCTGCGGGAGCTGAGAATACTCGTCTCCCGCCCACTATATCTGTTCTGCATGGTCATCGCTCCTTTATGCTGTTGCTTGTTTTTCACAACCCTGATGAACGAAGGGTTGCCCAAAAACCTTCCGGTAGGCGTGGTCGATCAGGACAATACTTCCACCACCCGTAACATCATCCGTAATCTGGATGCTTTTACGCAAACCGGAATCAGCAAGCAATATGCCAACATTGCCGAAGCGAGAAAAGACATGCAGCGAGGCAAAATTTATGCCTTCTACTATATTCCAAAAGGAACAACCGACGATGTAATGGCCAGTCGCCAGCCTAAAGTGTCCTTCTACACGAACAATACATTCCTGATTGCCGGCTCACTAATCTACAGGGACATGCGCACCATGTCAGAGTTAGCAAAAGGTGCAGTAGGTCTTCAGACCATGCAGGCACGCGGCATTCCCGAAGCCGCAGCACGGGCCTTTCTGCAACCTATCGTCATCGACACGCATGCCTTGCAGAATCCTTGGCTCAACTATTCGGTTTATCTGAACAACACCATTCTGCCGGGAATACTCATGCTCATGCTCTTCATGATGACCGTCTTCTCGATCGGTAGTGAAATCAAAAACAACACGCAAAAGGAATGGCTTGAAATGGCGGATCAGAACATCATGCGGGCATTGCTCGGCAAACTGGCTCCGCACACACTGATTTTCTATGCCGTGGCATTGGGCATCAATGTATATCTTTACGGAGTACTGCAATTTCCATTCCATTGCAGTGTGGGAGCTCTGATGCTCTCCACTCTGGTCATGGTTCTGGCCTCACAAGGCTTTGGAGTACTAGTATTCTCTCTATTGCCTACACTCCGTCTGGCACTGAGTGCCTGTTCATTGTGGGGCGTGGTGTCTTTTTCCATCTCTGGATTTACTTTTCCGGTCATGGCCATGCATCCTTCCCTGCAAATGCTGTCAAACCTGTTCCCGCTACGCCATTATTTTCTGATCTATGTAAATCAGATTCTAAACGGCTATCCCATTGAATATGCGTGGAAACCTTATTTGGCTTTGGTCATCTTCATTCTGATTCCACTCCCCTTCTTGGGACGCCTGCACAAAGCGTTGCGTGAATTTAACTACATCCCTTAAGTTATGAAAGAAAATAAATCTTTATATCAGCATTTCCTGCGTGCCGTGAGTGAAACCTTCCTCATTTGGCGTAGGGAATGTGTTCGCGTGTTCCGCGATCAGGGAGTACTGATTTTCTTCATTCTGGTACCCTTGCTCTACCCTTTGCTATATGCTTTTATCTATACCGGAGAAGTGGTGCGTGAGGTACCGGTCGTAGCTGTAGACCAATCACACACAGCCTTGAGCCGTGAATTCCTGACCAGAACAGATGCTGCACCCGACCTCCACATTATAGCCTATGCTTCAGACATGGAGGAAGCTAAAACATTAATGAAGGAGCAAAAGGCCTACGGAACCATCCTGATCCCTTCAGATTTCAGTAAGCGTCTCAATTCGGGTAAACAGGCTACCGTAGCAGCTTACTCGGATATGAGCGGACTGCTTTATTATAAAGCGATTCTTTCTGTCTGCACTGATGTATCGCTCGACATGAATAGGGAAATCCAGATAGAACGTTTGGGAAACACAACCGACGAACAGGACAACGTCAGTACCGCTCCTTTAGAATATGAATATGTGCCAATGTTTAATCCTCAAAACGGCTTCGCCAGTTTTCTGATTCCAGCAGTACTGATTCTGATTATCCAGCAGACGTTACTTTTGGGTATCGGTCAGATTAACGGCACAGCGCGCGAGCAGCATACGTTCCATTTGCAGCTCCCTCCAGGAAAGAGAAATGGTACCTTCCGTATTATTCTAGGAAAGTCACTCTGCTACTTTATGGTCTATGCCATCATGAGTACCTGGCTATTACTTGCTGTTCCTAAAATATTCAGTCTGCCGCAAATCCCACAAATATGGGATCTGATGGCTTTCATGCTACCCTTTCTTTTGGCATGCATTTTCTTTGCCATGACCATGTCCATTCTGGTTTTCTCCCGTGAAAGTTGCATGCCACTATTCGTCTTCACATCAGTGCCTTTGCTCTTTATTTCCGGCGTTTCATGGCCAGGAGCAGCCATTCCCGAAATATGGAAGATACTGTCCTGGATTGTCCCTTCTACGTTCGGTGTAAACGGCTTTATCCGCATCAATTCTATGGGAGCCTTACTTGATGATGTGCAACAGGAATATTATGCCTTGTGGATTCAGACAGCAGTATATTTCTTTACTGCCGCATGCGCTTATTATTACATGATCCGCCAAAGCCGCCGTTTGGCCTTAAAGCAACAAAAGGAAGAAAAAGGAACCGATTCATAATCCGGTAATCCGGACTTACCCCATCCCCTTGTTCGGTCGCAGAATTAGAAAATACATATCTGCCGCTATCGGACAAGGGGATTATCGTATCTGCATCTCAAATCGCAGAACCGTCTCTACTCGCATAAAAACATACCATAGTTCTGAATAAAGAATATAAAAAATGAGCAGGCTGCCCTCTTTCGATGAAGAAGACAGCCTGCCCGATAAACATCCTTTAATAAACCCAAATTTCCAAAACAAAACTAACCTTCAGGATGTTTACGAAATACTCCTTTCTCACGAGAGAAGTATTTTAGGCGTGCGCTACGCTTAGCTCCACTTTTTACACTTAATCTAATTTACTAACTATGATTGCTTTTACTTTCTACTTATTAATATACAAATATCATGCCAAAACCAAGAATACTTATTAACATACTGATTATCAATATATAACAAATTATTCAGAATCAACACACTATGGGGAAAAGCGGGGAAACTATGGGGAATATGAGGATTTTTTCCACACATATAATATCCTGTCCTTTAAAAAAGGCAGAAAAACAATAAGTCTTGCAATATCCCCAAAATCCCTCAATCATTGCCAAGCATAAATTCTTGCATTATTATATTGAATCTTTATGCATTTTCTTTAAGGCCTGTTTTCCTAGAAAAAAACACTCAACATGCAATCATATCTCTTGCCGAGTATACTACAAACAAAAGACCCTTCCTTCACAGGAAAGGCCTTTCTCTGAGGATTTTTAATATAGAATAGAATCTCAAAACATACCTAACGAATATATCAATATCATGTTATCCTCTTCCTGAATAAAAATTGTTGATTATGCCATAAAACCAATCTTATTTTCTACCTTTTCGATAACTTCCTCTACCTTTTCTTTTTCTGTTGTAGTTGTATCAGGCTCTACTTTAGCATCATTTTTAGCCAATGCAAATTTTTCTGTATCTGTAATGACTGTATCCGATGTTACCGTATCATCTGCAAATGCCAGGGCAAAAGCAGTCTCATCAACAGTCACTACTGTATCTGATGTCACTGTATCATCTGCCAGAGCCAAAGCAAAAGCCGATTCTTCAGCAGCTACTACTGTATCTGATGTTACCGTATCATCTACCAAAGCAAAAGCCTTGCTGGAATCAACCACTACGGTATCAGGTTCATCTACTCCATTATTTGTCATCTTGTTGTTTGTTGAAAATGCTGTTGCACTGACTACCATCACTGCTGCTACTGCTACAAATAACTTTTTCATAATCGTATTGTTTTTAGTTTATATTTTCTTGTTTATCGTTCTGCTTAATATAATGCAATCTGCATGCCAACTATGCCAACAAAACATAACATTCTGATTTACAGCATAAAAATAAAATTCCACAATTCTTACCGAAGTGTGGAATTGTGGAATTTATACAAAGTCGTGTAGAATTAATCTACAATCAAGAAATCTGATAAAGCTTCAGCTTATTATAAAGAGTCTTCCGGTCAATACCCAAAAGCTGGGCAGCCTTACTCTTGTTATTGTTCGTTACTTGAAGAGCCTGAAGTATACGTTCTTTTTCGGAAACAGCATCATGCAACGCATATGAATTTTGAGAAACAGGAGGTCGTGTTTCCATCATCTGTTCCCCCAAATCCTCACGCGTTATGAAATCACCTTTTGCCAATAATGTGGCTCTTTTGATTACATTCTTCATCTGTCGAAGATTACCCGGCCAGGAATAAGTCTGCAAAGCTCTTTCTGCATTCATATCAAAACCGATCAGATCCTTGTCCAATTCCCGGTTTGCCTGATCCAGGAAGAAATTGGCAAAAAGCAGAATATCTTCCTGCCGGTCTTTTAATGCCGGCATTTTTAAAGTAAACTCGTTAATACGGTGATACAAATCCTCCCGAAACTGTCCGTTTGCAATGGCTTGCTCCAAATTCTCATTTGTTGCACATACCAGACGCACATCTACTTCTATTTCCTGAGTGGAACCTACGGGACGAATACGGTGCTCCTGAATAGCACGCAACAGTTGCACTTGCACATCATAACTCAGGTTTCCTACTTCATCTAAAAACAAAGTACCTCCATTTGCCTCAACAAAGGCCCCTGTTTTATCCGTCACAGCTCCTGTAAAAGACCCTTTTACATGACCGAAAAATTCAGAAGCCGCAAGCTCCTTTAACATGGCTCCGCAATCAATGGCCACAAAAGGTTTATCTGCACGTTTGCTGAGCTGATGAATACGATGAGCCACATATTCTTTGCCCGTACCGCTCGCACCATTGATTAATACAGACATTGGAGTCGGTGCGACCAAACGGACATAATTATAAAGCATACGGGCAGCCTCGCTTTCTCCCTCCAAGAAATTATTGGTATATGAGTCATGATCAGCTTCACTGCGAGTCTGCTCTGTCTTATTTTCCATAGATAATGGTGCATGCAATGCATCATCGATCTTTTTTAAAAGAATATCCGGTTGCACCGGTTTGGCTATATAATCGCTGGCTCCCTGCTTCATGGCATCAACCACATTCTGAACTTCCGCATAACTTGTCATAATAATAAACGGTGTATTATTACCCATATTCCGCAGCCATGACAACAGATAAAGACCATCTTCATCCGGCAAACGAAGATCAGAAAGTACCAAATCAAAATCCTGCTGGTGCAAGATTTTCCGGGCACGCGCATTATTACTTGCCGTATCAACGACAAATCCTCTTTTCCCCAACCACGTTTTCAACATGGTAGAGAATGTCAAATCATCTTCTACAATCAATATGGATTTCATTTCTCCAAATTTTTTGATATTAAGGAAACCTCTTGTTCCCCTTCCTTTATTATTTCAAGAATCTGTTGTATCAAATTCTTTATTTTTTCCTTTTCATCTTCGTGAATCACAGAACTCATGGTACGTTTTGTTTCCAGAACTTTAAGACTCTTACATACTTCATGAGCCCCCAACATGGTATAAGAAGGCAACATTTTATGCGCAATCTCTCCTATTTTACTAATATCTCTTTTCTCGAGGGCCTGTTCCATCAAAGCAACATTCTGCCGACTTTCTGTTACAAACGTCTCAAGAATCTGCCGGGAAGCATCCTGATCTCCATCAGCAAAAGCAAGCAGATTTTTAAAATCAAGTGCTGTTTCAGTATATGCAGCCATATTCTCTCTCTCTGAAATCTTCACTCCAGTACTCATGCCTATCACACGCTCCACCACCTTTACCAACTCAACGGCATTAAAGGGCTTGTACAGACTGGCAGCAAATCCATGCGCTACAAAATCATTCTCACTCACATCGCTGCGGGCCGTAATAGCCACAACCGGAATATGTTGGCCACAAGTACCGGAAAGAGCACGTACGGATTTTAAAAGTTCAAAACCATTCATACCTGGCATTTGGATATCCGTGAACAGCAAGTCATAGTCATGATGTCTAAACGCTTCAAATAATTCCTCAAAAGTATGACAACAGGTAAGTTCCAGTTTCTGATCACCCAGTGCCGACTCAAACATCGCACGGTTAAGCTGCATTTGAATCCGATCATCATCAATCATCACCACCCGTAATTTTCCAGATAAAAGAGGCATTTCCTCATCACTCTGTGCCGGAATTTCTTCACGTTGCAAAGGAAGATAAACATGGAAAGTCGTTCCATGCCCCACATGACTGCCAATCCGAATGCTTCCTCCCAACAATTCCACCAGTTTTTGAGTGATAGACAAACCAAGCCCAAAACCCTCCTGCCCCTGAGCACTGGACAGACGTGTAAAGGCTTTAAAAACTTTTCCCTGTTCCTCCAGTGACATTCCACAACCGGTATCTTTCACTGCAATATGTATCAGCGGCTCTTCTAACTTGACCTGAAGCGTTATGCTTCCTTTTTCCGTAAATTTCAGGGCATTACTCAACAAATTATCGGTAATCTGACGGATACGGAACGGATCACCGGAGAAACTACCGTTCAAGGCTTCATCCAGATCTGCCGAAATTTCCAATCCTTTCTTATGCGCCAAAGGTACGAAACTTACAAACAGTGTGTCAAAAAGCTGCTTGGGATTGAATGCAACACTCTGAATGTCCATTTTATTGGCATCCAAACGATGAAAATCAAGTAATGAAGTCACCAATCGGAGCAAATGTTGCGCCGAACTCCGCATATTTTCCAGATAAAATTGCGAACGCTTTTCCTTCAGTAACCGTGAGAGTAAATCAATATACCCCAGAATAGACCCCACAGGCGCCTTGATATCGTGTGTAATGGTAAGCATCAGGCGTTCACGAACCTGTAACAAGTCTTCGGCGCGTTTCTTTGCCTTCTCCAGCTCTTTACGATAATGATTACTTTGAGTGATATCTCTCCACACAATGAAAGAAAAGACCAAAGCCAATAATACGGCAGATACAGAAATTATGGCAAGAGTAAGGATTGCCTTTTGGCGAATCAGCGCCTCTCGCTGCATTCTGCGATTCAGAAGCTGCTGCTCCTCTTGTTCAATTGTTTCCAACATCTGACTAACCTTCAGACTCAATAAAGCCCCGGCAGCCTGCTGCTCTTTCAAACGGTTCCGGATCAAATCGGTCCGATGAGATTTTTGCATTAACATACTGTCTTCCGCCCGTTGAAGAATATTCACCAACGTATCGGCCGCATTATATGCTTCCTGTTGTACGGTATCAATATAAACCTCCTGAACCACCTTGTTTACCTCAGTCGAATCTTCTTTTGCAGGTGAAAAAGCTTCTACAAGACGCTGTATAAAACGTTTCTTTTTTTGCTTCACCACATAAGACTGGTTATTTGTAACCACTTTTTTTTGGATTTTCGGCTGATTCACTACCGTATCCTGTTGAGCGATCATTTTCTTGATCTGAGTCTTATATGCCAGATTTTCTTTAGAATCATTCACCAGATGAAGCAACGAACGCATATTTTTCTCCTTTTGCCCCAAAAGGTCCTTTAGAGTATCAAGGCGCAAACGCTGATTCTCGTCCGTAAAGACAACCCGCAAAGAATCAATGGCCCGGCAAGCCTGCTTCATCGCTTCCTGATAAGCCTGTGAATTAGGAATCTGACCGATACTGACATATTGGGCAACAATCTCTGCTTCATAAAGACGACTCACCACGGTATTCACTGCACGACGACGCTCTGTAATGGTTCTTTCTGCCTCTTGAGACCGTTCCAACAGCATCAACTTATCATAAATATAAAAAATTGATACCATCAGCAACAGAATCAGTATCACATAGCCAAAAGCCACTTTTATGGAAGTTCCCAATCTCATCAATCCCTCCTTATTTCTGTCGTTCAATACAAGCCAGATAATCGTAATGACTGCCTTCCAATATTTTAGTCACTGTAAACCCATATTCAGAAGCATAATAAGACAGTGTCTCAAAATCAATATAAAGCCAATCAAATTTAGGACCGGCAATATTTCTATATTTCATCTGATAATCCACCTCACCATAATAAGCCGCGTTCAGATCTATATCCATACTTCCGTCTTCGTTCTCAAAAATATAACGCAAGTCTGACGAATCCATATAGATACGTCCACCCTTGGCCAGCAACAATTTCATTTTATCGAAAAAGGCAGGCATATTCTCCAGTTTGCCGATAATACCCGAACCGTTCATTAAAAATAAAATTGTGTCATATTGTTCTGCAAATGTAGGATCAAAAAGATTGACCAACCGGGCATCACGGACGCCCCTTTCCCGCTGTACCTGTACCGATAACGGAGATATATCTATTGCAGTAACCTCCAGCCCTTTGTTCTGTAAAGCCAAAGTATGACATCCCGCACCGGCTCCAACATCAAGCACATGTCCGCGTGCCAGATCCAAAGCTGCACGCTCTATATCTGACATATCCTTTTCCTTCCGGAACAACAAAGATACTGGTAACTCATCCTCATCAAACAAAGAAGAAAGAACGCGTAATTTAGAGGCTTTCCCCTTTCTTATATACTCCTGCAACGCCGTCCCCATCGGGTCGGAAGTAGAATCCAATACAGTGATGAACATAAAACAAACAATTTATACAATCGCAAATATAATGCTTTTTTCCGGCACTAAGGAAAGCTAGCTCCATGTACATTGTTAAAAATAGAAAATGCCTAATAAAGCTGGCGTTTTGTTTTCATACGCGACACAGAAACACAAGCACCAACCAACGTCAAGAATCCAGCCAGAATCAAAGCATTATGAGGTGCCGAATCTGGAGTAATATGATACATTAAAGCCACCAAAGTAGTTCCCGTTGTCTGACCAACCAAACGTGCCGTAGCCTGCATGCCACTAGCCCCTCCACTACGATAGGCTGGAGCAGAGCTGAGCATCAAATGATTGTTGGGCGACTGAAACAAGCCAAAGCCCAAGCCACACAACATCAGTCCGACAATCAGCAGAATCTGTGGTACAGAAACAGGTATCATAGACAACAGAAAACAACCGCAACTCATAATTAACAATCCTACTGCTCCTAAAAGTCCGGCATGAATCTTACCTACGAGAACACCGGCAACAGGAGAAGCAAACACGATGACCAAAGGCCAGGCTGTCATAAACAACCCAGTACGCACTGCATCAAATCCCCAAAAATGATGTAACAGAAAAGGTATGGACACCATTGCCAGCATCTGAGATGTAAAAGAACAGATACTGGTCATCACCGACAAGCCAAAAACTGGAATACGCAATAAATCAAACGGCAACATTGGATAAGACTGCTTCAATTGACGGCGTACAAACAGGAAACCGACAATCATCAGCAATACCAAACCCAGCAACACCCATTTCACGGCCGCGCCATGAGCATAGGCCTCCAGGCTACCGATAAACAGTCCAAAAGTCAGCATATTCAGAAGGGCCGATTTACGGTCAAAACGGCGTCCTTCAATCCGTGTCGGATTATCTGGCAAATATTTCCATGCGAAATAAAAGGTGACCAAACCCACGGGCAGATTAATGGCAAAAAGCCAAGGCCAGGAAGCCACAGACAATATCGCAGCAGCCAACGTCGGACCGGTCACAGCAGCTAAGGCAACAACCATAGCATTCAGTCCAAAACCTTTCGGAAGATGTTTTTTAGGGTAAATCAGGCGCACCAAGGAGCCGTTAACACTCATCACCATGGCCGCACCCAGTCCTTGCAACATACGTGAAAGAACCAACTGAACCAATGTAACTGAAAAAGTGCAGCAAAGAGAACCGGTCAGAAATACCACCAATCCAATCAGATAAACCTGTTTGAATCCCTTCAATTCACCCAACGATGAAAAAGGCAGCAGAAACATCATTACCACCAACTGAAATCCATTAACCACCCAAATGGAATCAGAAGAACTGACGTGCAGTTCCTTAGAAATACTGGGCAAGGCAACATTACAAATACTCCCGTCAATAACGGAAAGAAACAATCCTGAAAAAATGGCCACCATGGCATAAAAAATCTGCGGGCGATGCAATCCGTCCCATTCCAGATTACCAGTGATCTTCTGACTGCTCATATCTTTTTACCTGTTTCTATCCTGAAAAACCAACCTATCAATCTTAGATATTTCATCAAATTTCAAAGATAACAAATTTTCTTCATTTTACGTAAAGTCTTTAACATAGAAAAGAAAAAGCCATTTCAAACAAGGTCTTTAATGATTCAGCACAGATTTATTTTGCATTCTTTTCTTTAACTTTGTCATACTCCATAATAATACGTCAATGAAGAGATGCTTATTAAAAATCATAATTGCCGCCAGTTGCATATTTTCATTCACAAACGGCCGGGCACAAGAGAACACAGAACAGATTGAAAAGAAATATCAGATCCTAATTCAATCTCTAAAAAATCAATTTTCACTGAAGCAAGCAGAAGTGAAAATCGAAGCAGACGGATTTTGGTACTTTCTGCTTATAGGAAAAAACGATCTACTAGGAGTAGCAGATCAACAAGGAAAAATTATAATCCCAACGGAAAATACAAAAATTGATTATCATACAGCAGAAGCTGCAGGTATAAACCTGTTTTTGGCAAAAGACATAAAGGATAAATATAAAGAATTCCTATATCACTACCCAAAATCCGAGCCTGCGTTCCATGTGCAATATGGAAGTTTTACAGAATCGGACAAAGATACTATTTCTTTAAATGTAAGACCTTACCACAAATTTATACAAAAGACAGGACAAGTATCTATAGACAGTCTGAAATATGTAAAAAAAGTCCCCGGTTTCTGGATTGTATCCCAAAACAAAGAGATTCAACAAAATAATTATGGATGTACGTATTCCGGATCTGGCGGAATCGGCTTACTGAAAACAGACGGAACAGTAGTGTTACCTCCTATCAACCAAAGCATTTCTTTGGGATATTTATATCAGACAGACACCCCAAAAAACAAAGCGAGATATAAACAGTGCACCTTTCAAAGATTGAACAAAGAAGAAGTTTCTACAGGAGGAATAAATTTAATGGATAATCAAAACTCTGTACCCTGTATGTTTAATACAGTTCGTATGGAAGAAGACTCCGTTGGAATAATTTATTGGAAAGTAAAAAGAACAAAAGAAAGGGATTATGAAAGGTATCATACAGACAGCAGTTATACCATAAGATACCAAGACAAAGGTGAAAAACTCTATGAAGAATACAAATACAAAGAAGCAATCTCTTTTTATTCCAATGAAGGCAAAGAACTCCCTTGGGCAAAATTCTATATAGGAGCCTCATATTATTACATATGTCTGAAACAATATATAAGTTCTAAATCTCTCATGTCCACCTTACACAATACATCTCATAAAGTTTATTATAACAATATACCATACATTAAAGATTTTAGTAAAGCCCAGAAAGCGCTCAAAGAATATTTGGAAACAAGAGATAACAGATTTACCTCCTCAGCAAAAAAATACCTCGAAAACATTAAAAAAATTCAGCCTCAATAAAATCAAATCCATCCCCCAGTTTGGAAATCGAATTAGGGGATGGATCTCTTGTATGTCCAAAACGGATATTAGTTAACGGGGTTAAACCTTTAAGGGGCTATAATAGCGGAAATCATACAGACAATAGCAAGGAGGGCCACTACGATATGGAATTCGAAAGAAGCTGGTGGCAAACAGCTGGTCTGACGGGCAGAAACTTCATATAAAGTATATGACAGTGAATTAGGATGCAAGACAAGTCAAAATCCTATAGCTATCGGAACTGTCGATGTAAATGAGGCAAACACAAAATGGTAAATTAATATCCTTCCTTATCCAGGGAAGATATCACAGACATACAGAATAGTTGTCTTTAAGAAATGTATAGAATAACACTTGCTGTGAGAAAACTGGCAGGCATACCAATAAAATACTCGTCTAGGTTATTGGTGTGTAGAAAACAGCCTATCAGTAATCTCTACAGTATCTAATCGCAAGTTATGTAGGGACGGCTATACGGAATAATGGCAACTATCTCAAATGGCAGCCAAAGAAGGAATCACCATATGCCGAACGGCATGCATGGTGGTGTAACAGGTCAAAAAAAGAAAGTAGGAGGAAAACTACTTCATTTTCCTCCTACTCACTTTATTTACTAATTTCTACAATATGGGTCGGAGCCTGCTCCTGATTGCGTTTGTCTGTCTGACGCACTACAGCAGCGGCCAGTTTCATAAACGACTTGCCTACCGGTGTCTCTCCATCCAAAGCTTCGGGAGTTCCCTTGTCGCCATTCTCGCAAATGCTCTGCACAACCGGGATCTGTCCCAGCAATGGCACGTTCATTTCTTCGGCCAAATGCTTCACTCCTTCTTTTCCAAAGATGTAATACTTATTCTCCGGCAGTTCGGCAGGAGTAAACCAGGCCATGTTCTCTACCAATCCGAGAATAGGCACATTCACCTTATCATTCATATACATGTTGATACCCTTTCGTGCATCAGCCAAAGCCACCTGCTGCGGTGTGCTGACAATCACGGCTCCGGTAATCGGCAAAGTCTGCACCAAAGTAAGGTGAATATCACTCGTTCCCGGAGGAGTATCCAGCACAAAATAATCCAAGTCACCCCATTCTGCGTCTCCGATAAGCTGCTTCAAAGCATTGCTGGCCATACCGCCACGCCACAAAGTCGCCTGGTCCGGATCGACAAAGAAACCGATGGAAAGCACCTTGATGCCATATTTCTCCACCGGAATAATCATGTCGCGACCGTTAATCTGTTCTGCATACGGACGGGCGTCTTCCATCTGAAACATCTTAGGCACACTCGGACCGAAAATATCCGCATCGAGCAAACCTACCTTAAAGCCCATCTTAGCCAAAGCCACAGCCAGATTGGCGGCTACGGTAGACTTACCCACACCACCTTTTCCGGAAGATACAGCAATGATATTCTTCACGCCCGGCAACAGTTTGCCCACTTCGGGACGAGGAGCCAGAATGGTCTTTATCTTGATTTCCACTTCCACTTCCTTTGCCACATAGGCATGAATAGCAGCCTCAGCCGCTTTCACAATGGATTTGATAAACGGATTGGTTGGTTTATCGAAAATCAGTGAGAAACTAACATGCAAACCGCTGATGCGCAAATCATCCTCTACCATTTCTGCCTCGACAATATTCTTGCCGGTTCCCGGATAACGCACGGTAGCGAGCGCATCCATGATCAGTTTAGGATAGATATTCATTTCTTTGTTCTTTATTTTAAATTATATATCATTATTTCGAAGTTGCCAAACCGCTTCGTTTGCTGCGATTATAGCTTCTATAATCATCCAGTTCGATTTCCACTTCGGGTTCCTGCAACTCTCCGGCACGTGGTAAACGGAAACGCAGATATTTGATATTCAATCCGCGATCAATCCACTGCTGTTCGTAGTAGGTCTGTATACTCAAAATACGGGCGTCCTCGGTATCGGGATGCTCAGCCAGCACACTGTGATATAAATCTGTTGTAGAAAACTCTACCGGAAGAGCATTCTTCTCCACCATATAATTGGTATAGGTAAACAGGAAATTGGAATCGGTTTTCAGATGAATCAGTCCTCCGTCAATCAAGAACTTACGGTAACGATTCATAAAGTAAGTGGATGTCAGCCGCTTGGTAACCTTTTTCATCTGAGGATCACTGAAAGTCAGCCAGATTTCCTGTACCTCATCCGGATCAAAGAAACGGTCAATAATTTCTATGTTTGTACGCAGAAAAGCTACATTCTTCAGCCCTTCACGCATAGACTCAGTTGCTCCGGTCCACATGCGGGCACCTTTAATATCTACTCCAATGAAATTCTTTTCCGGATACAGACGAGCCAGTCCCACGGTATATTCTCCACGGCCACAACCCAATTCCAATACAATCGGGTTCTGGTTTCCGAAGAATTCATGCCACTTGCCCCGTCCTTCAAACGGTACGTTATCAATCACAGAATACGGATATTCAAATACGTGCGGATATTCTGCCATATCGGCAAACTTAGCCAATTTACCTTTTCCCATGCTTTTCTTTGATCGTTACAGTATTTTCTGTTTTCTATAAATAATTACCTACTTGAAAATAAATAGAAACCGCACGCGTTTTCCAACGTATGCGGTATTCTATTATAATTGTTTTTTGTTCTAAATACTCAAATTACTGAATCTGTTCCCCTTCTGTTTCAGGAGCCTTCTCAATCAAATCCATAAACTGATCCAGTTTAGGAGTAATGATGATCTGGGTACGACGGTTTCTCTGTTTTCCGGCTGCTGAAGTATTGTCAGCAATCGGATTGTACTCACCGCGTCCGGCTGCAGTCAAACGAGAAGGATCAACACCGTATTGGTTCTGCAAAGCCTGTACCACTGATGATGCACGCAAAGCACTCAAATCCCAGTTGTTTCGGATGTTCGGACGTGAAATCGGATCAGTATCTGTATTACCCTCTACCAATACGTCGTAATCCTTATAGTCTGTTATAATCTTGGCAATCTTACTCAAAGTCTCTCCGGCGCGGTCGCTGATCTCATAACTTCCAGACTTATACAGCATATTGTCTGACAAAGAGATGTAAACGACACCCTTCAATACCTTGATATCTACATCCTGCAACTCGTCGCGACTCAAAGAACGGGTCAGGTTGTTGGTCAACACCATATTCAAAGAATCAGACTTGTCCTTAGCCTCAACCAACTGTTTGATGAATTTGTTAGAAGCATTGATTTCGTCTACGAGCTTTGATATATTGACATTACCCTGTGAATTCTGTTGGATACTTTTGTCCAAAGAATTCTGCAAAGCAGCATAAGATGCTTTTAATTCTGCATTATTTTTCTGAGCCTCAGCCAATCTTTCTTCCAGACTCTTGATATTTGCCTTATTCTCTGCCAACTGTAATTGGGCATTCTGATACTTTGCCTCCAGCTTATCCTTCTCTGTCTGCAAAGAAGTAAACTGCTTTTTTGTTACACATCCTGAGAACAGGAACAGTGCAACAACCATAGTCAATAATGAAATAGAATGTTTCATAATTAGGTGTTTTAAATGTTTCCTATTGATCTGATAAATTTATATTTAGGCTTTTAACCCTATTATCGGGGTCAAAAATACGAATATATTTTAAAATAGAAAGTGCTTTTCTAGCAAAATAAATTTAAACGTAAGATATTCCGTAAAAAAAAACAGAAAAAAGATAGCTGGTATTCAGGCTTTTATCCTTAAGAACCAACTATCTTAACCATTATCTTCCCTTGAATCTTTTGATATATTTATTCAATTACAACTTTTGTCCATCCGTGAACATCCGGCTCAGTACCATATTGAATACCACGCAAATGGTGATACAGTTTGGTACTTACAGGTCCGGGCTTACCGTCTTTGCTGATTACATAACTTTTCTTGTTCTCCAAATCATCAATTCGCTCTATAGGACTGATAACCGCAGCTGTTCCACAGGCACCGGCTTCCTCAAAAGTTGCCAACTCTTCTTCTGGTATCTGTCTTTGTTCAACCTTCATGCCCATATCCTCTGCCAACTGCATCAGACTCTTGTTGGTAATTGAAGGCAGAATTGACGATGATTTCGGTGTTACGTAAGTATTGTTTTTAATACCGAAGAAATTGGCGGCACCACACTCGTCAATATATTTCTTTTCTTTCGCATCAAGATAGAACTCACAAGAGTATCCCAAATCATGGGCCATCTTATTGGCGCGCAAGCTGGCTGCATAGTTTCCACCTACCTTATAAGTACCGGTTCCAAGCGGGGCAGCACGGTCAAACTCACGGATAATTACATAAGGATTGGTTGCAAAACCACCCTTGAAGTACGGACCTACCGGTGTAACAAAAATCACAAACATATATTCATCTGCAGGATGAACACCCACCTGAGCCCCCGTACCAATCAGTAACGGACGGATATACAGTGAGGCCCCGCTCTCATATGGAGGAATAAAGCGTTCATTCAGACGCACCACTTTCGTGACCATTTCCTCAAAAAGTTCGGTAGATACTTCCGGCATCAATATTCCGCGACAAGTACTTTGCAGGCGCGCCGCATTTTCATCCATACGGAACACACGCACTTTGCCGTCCGGGCAGCGGTAAGCTTTCAATCCTTCAAAAGCTTCCTGTCCATAGTGCAGACAGGTGGCAGCCATGTGAATATTGATGGTCTGCTCTGAACACACTTCAATCTCTCCCCATTTTCCGTCGCGATAGTAGCAGCGGACATTGTAATCTGTCGGCATATAGCCAAAAGACAGATTTGCCCAATCAATCTCTTTCATATTCAATCAATAATGCGAAAACGCAAAGGTTATGCTTTTGTATCTTCGCTTGTTAACCTATAAATTATTGTTTTTACAACTTTCTATCGTCACTCCGATATCTTTTTAAAGAATTCCTACCGGATGGCTGATTGCAAAGTTATAGAAAAATTTCATATTTTAAACAAAGAAAGAAAATAAATTTCAATTTGAAATTATTTTTCCTCAGCATCTAATATTTTTTGTATCTCCTGATTGGTTTGGTATAGTTTTTCCTTACAATACCCAATCAGCATCTTCGCCTCTTTCAATTTTTCGGCCAACAGGTCAATTCCCAGTTCATTATTTTCCACCTGTTTCAAAATGTCCTGCAAAGCCGCAACAGCCTCCTCATAGCTTCTGGGATTATTTTTTCTCGGCATAAATCTCCTGTTTTTTTTGATTTCCGTTATAAAACTTTTGACTTTATCTTTCCCTGAGCAAAGTGGGTTTCCAATACATCACCTGCCAAGAGCTCATGGGCACTGGTGACAATCTGCCCATTGCGATAAGTCAAACTATATCCTAATTTCAACAAACGCTCCGGATCAAGGGCCCGAATCTGCCGGTCATAAAAGTCCAACTGACGTTTTTCATGCTCCAACCGGTTCTGAAGTCCTTGTATCAAACGCTCTTCATTATTCTCCAATTTCAAATGCTCCCGTTGTACCCGCATGCGGACTGCTGCCTGAATTCCATGTTCATAACCTAATATCTGCTGTTCGGAACGGCCTTTCACAGCTCCGAAAATTACAGGAAGGCGGGTAATCAGGGTGGTCAGTCGCAATTTTTCTGCAGAAATACGTTCGCGGACCATACTTAGAATGTCCTCTTGCAACTGTTCCAGACTGGCTGCTGTCTGCAACTGATGGTTTAACAGACAAGCAGCAGCTGCTGTAGGAGTCTTCACTCGTGTATGTGCCACAGCATCAAGCACCGTATCATCACGTTCATGACCGATTCCGGTAATAATAGGCAACGGAAACTGGGCACAGCTTGCCGCCAACAGATAGGTATCAAAACCGGACAGATCGCTGGTAGCTCCTCCGCCACGGATAATCACCACTACATCCCACCGGTCACGCTGCTCCAGAATTTGATCAAGAGCAGCCAAAATGGTTTCCTCAACCCGATCTCCTTGCATCACCGCCGGAAACAGGCGCACCGTAAACCGAAATCCGTAATCGTTATGAAGCAACTGATCACAGAAATCTTCAAAACCGGCAGCTGTTTTCGAAGAAATTACCGCAACCCGGTTTGTCAGTAAAGGCAGATTCAGATTCTTATTGTCATCAATCACCCCTTCGCGACGCAACTGTTCCAGAATTTCCCGACGACGACGTGCCAGATCACCCAAAGTATAGGCCGGGTCAATATCCTCAACCGTAAGCGTATAGCCATACAGTTCGTGAAAAACGACACGCACACACACCAACACCTTGATTCCGGCAGCCAGACATTGTCCGGTTTCCCGTTCAAAATAAGGTTTTAGTGTACTATAAGCCGAAGCCCAGATTGCTCCGCGCGCCTTAGCCACCAGCTGACCGGAGAACTCATCTTTTTGAACAAATTCCAGATAGCAATGCCCTTGATAAGCCTCACGCACCTCACTGAGTTCAGCCTGAATCCAATAAGATTGCTGAAATTCCAGATCGAGCGTGCGCCGCACCATCCGGTTCAGTTCCAGCAATGACAACGCTTCTTTCATACAAAATTCTCAATATAAGAATGTATTCCCCTTTGTGAAGCAATATATCCGCCTCCTACAACCAGATCACCCACGTAGAACACCGCAGACTGTCCCGGCGTTACGGCTGAAGCCGGTTCCTGAAAATGCACCAGATACAAATCGCCGCGATCGGAATTTTCATCCCACAAGCGATCTACCTTCTTCAGAGTGCATGGAATAGAGCGGCTGCGATAACGGATACGCACCGACAATCCTTCGGTCGGTAAAGCATCGGCATTCACCCAATTTGTCTGTTCCACAAGCATATATTCAGTCATCAGCCGGTCAGCATCACCCAGCATCACCGTATTTTTCTGTGGATTAATCTTCAACACAAAAGCAGGCTTGCCCAAAGCAATACCCAAACCTTTCCGCTGTCCCACCGTATAATACGGAAATCCCTGATGGCGTCCCAATTTATGACCTTGCTCATCCACAAAATCACCGGGACCTATTTTCCGGTCCAGGTCAGGCAGCTGCTCTTTCAGGAACTCCCGATAATCTCCCGGAATAAAGCAGACCTCCATGGATTCACTCTGACGGGCCTTCATCTCAAACCCTTTCTCCAGGAGGTAGGCACGCACCTTGTCTTTTGTCGTATCGCCCAACGGGAAGATACAGCGACGGAGCACCTCCTGTGAAAGACGCCACAGGAAATAAGACTGGTCCTTTTTAGGATCCGTACCACATTTCAGATATACATTACCCTCCTGTTCCACCGTCTGCACATAATGACCGGTCGCTATATAGTCACACCCCAGGCGATCAGCCCAGTCCATCAGCATACGGAACTTAAAAGTAGGATTACACATGACACACGGATTCGGAGTGCGCCCATTGAGGTATTCATCTATAAAATTACGCACTACCACATTCTTAAACGAATCTCTTTCGTCAGCCACATAATGAACGATTCCCAAACGGTCAGCCAGTTCACGGGCCTGCATCACATGATTGGGCAGTTCCTGTCCGGGTTCTGAGAAATGCTGCGGCAAATCCCATACACGCATCGTTATTCCAATCACCTCATATCCTTGTTCCTGGAGCATCAGACATACAGCTGAACTGTCTATACCACCTGACATGCCCACTAATACTTTCTTTTTCATATAATTCATCCTGTTTCAGAAAAGCAAAAATACGGAAAAAATCGAATTGGTCAGTGTAAATTCACATATTATCGGATACTACCGCAGTTTTTAATATTTTCATGCCGGCAGATAAATCATCGGAAGACCTCTCCTTCATGCTTTTTTCAGAATTTAAAGAACTCAGAAGTCGTTTTTTTTGTACCTTTGCAGCAAATATTTTATTCTACAAACAAAAGATTTATTCATGTCAGGAAAAGCATCCTCAACAGCAGAACTGGGTACCCGCCCGGTAGGAAAACTTCTGATGGCTTATGCCATTCCGGCAGTCATTGCCATGACTGCGTCTTCCTTGTATAACATGATAGACAGCATCTTTATCGGTCAGGGAGTTGGTGCTATGGCCATTTCGGGACTGGCCATCACATTTCCTCTGATGAACCTGTCGGCAGCCTTCGGATCCATGGTCGGTGTAGGAGCAGCCACACTGATGTCCGTAAAACTAGGACAGAAAGATTATCAGACGGCACAGAACATTTTGGGAAATGTCGTTGTTCTGAATCTTATTTTAGGTATAGTGTTCGGAGTCATCGCCCTCGTTTTTCTGGATCCTATTCTCTATTTTTTTGGAGCCAGCGAAACAACCATTCCGTATGCACGGGATTATATGGAGATTATCCTGTTGGGCAATGTCGTCACGCACAGCTATCTGGGATTAAACGCTCTGCTGCGTTCGGCCGGTCACCCACAAATGTCCATGTATGCCACCATTTTGACGGTTGTGATCAACACGATACTCGACCCTCTGTTCATCTACCAGTTCCAGATGGGAATCAAGGGAGCAGCCTATGCTACTGTTTTGGCACAGATCATTGCTCTGGTATGGCAGTTTGTGGTATTCAGCAATAAGAAGGAAGCCTTACATTTGAAACGAGGCATCTACCGATTAAAGAAAAAAATTGTATTCGACACGATAGCCATCGGACTTTCTCCCTTCCTGATGAACACATGCGCCTGCATGGTTGTGATTCTGATTAACCGCGGACTGGCTGAACATGGAGGCGATTTGGCTATCGGTGCATATGGTATCGTGAACCGTGTACTGTTCCTCTTCATCATGATCGTGATCGGTATCAATCAGGGCATGCAGCCCATTGCCGGCTATAACTACGGAGCCGGGCATATCGACCGTGTGTTCCGTGTATTGCGCTATACCATTTACAGCGCCACAGTTGTAACCACATTGGGATTTCTGATCGGCGAATGTATTCCCGAACTCTGCGCCCGCGCCTTCACCAGCGACGAACAACTGATTGAAATGGCTGCTCACGGCATGCGTATCATCGTGATTTTCTATCCGATTATCGGTTTTCAGATAGCCACTACAAACTTTTTTCAGAGTATCGGACACGCAGGTAAAAGTATTTTCTTATCTTTAACACGCCAACTGCTGTTCCTGATTCCGGCACTTATCATATTCCCCCGATTCTGGCAACTGGACGGCATTTGGATGGCCATGCCGGCATCCGACCTGGTAGCCTGCATTGTAACCGCCGTTATGCTGGTGATTCAAAACAAGAAAATGAAACAAAGACATTTGGCAAGCAATGGACAACAATAAGAATTTTGTACTCAACATCGGACGCCAGTTGGGCAGTGGCGGCCATGCCATCGGCACTATTTTGGCCAAGGAATTCGGCATTAAGTTTTACGACAAGGAAGTGCTTGATCTGGCAGCTCAAGAGAGCGGCTTCAGCAAATACTTCTTTGAGCGCGATGATGAGCACCGCGGTTTTGTAAAGAGTCTGTTCAATTCCATCATTCCCTTTACCAGCAGCGGTGACCCTTACGGCAATCAACTCAGTTCGGAATCGCTTTTCAAATTTCAGAGTGACGCCATCAAGAAAGCGGCTGAACGCGAATCGTGCGTATTTGTTGGCCGTTGTGCCGACTATGTGTTACGCGATCATCCGCGCTGCGTAAACATATTCATATCAGCAAATATGGAAGACCGGGTAGCACGCCTGATGCAGAATTTGCAGATAGACGCCCAGGAAGCCGAAAAAAGAGCTCTCGAAGGGGACGACAAACGTGCATCTTATTATAATTACTATAGTGCGCTGACCTGGGGAGAGGCTTCAACCTATCACATCTGCATCAACTCATCGGTTTTGGGACTTGAAGGTACGGCAGATTTCCTGAAGTCTTTCATCATGAAAAAGCTGGATTTATGAAAAGAATAGGAATCCTTTCGGACACACACGGCTATTGGGATGACCGTTATCTGGAATACTTCGCCGAGTGTGACGAAATATGGCATGCCGGAGATATCGGCTCATACGATCTGATCCGCCGACTGGAAGAATTCCGCCCTGTAAAAGCCGTATGCGGCAACTGCGACGGTGGAGACACACGAAAGACGTATCCAGAAATTCTGGAATGGGAATGCGAGAATACCCATGTGATGATGACCCATATCGGGGGATACCCCGGGAAATATGCTCCGGGCATCCGAAGGATACTGGCAGAAAAACATCCACAACTGTTTATCGCCGGACATTCGCACATACTAAAGGTTCTGTTCGACCAACAGCTAAATCTTCTTTATATCAATCCCGGAGCAGCCGGAATTATGGGATGGCATAAAGTGCGCACCCTTATCCGGGTAACTATCTCGGAAGGAAATTTCAGTAATCTGGAAGTTATTGAACTGAGCGACAAAGAAAAAATATAAAAACTTAAAACATATATACTCGTGAAAACTTATCTAGTAACAGGAGGAGCCGGCTTTATCGGCGCAAATTACGTGAAATATATTCTGAACAAATACAACGATATTACCGTTGTTGTTCTGGATTTGCTAACCTATGCCGGCTATCTGGGCACCATTGCCCAAGATATCGACAATGAGCGGTGCATCTTTATCAAAGGTGATATCTGCGATGCTCATCTGGCCGATGATCTGTTCGCAAAATATCGCTTTGACGTTATTGTAAACTTTGCCGCAGAAAGTCATGTGGACCGTAGTATCGAAAACCCACAACTGTTCCTGCAAACCAACATCCTGGGCACACAGAACCTTTTGGATGCTGCACGCCGTGCCTGGGTAACCGGAAAAGATGAAAACGGATACCCAACCTGGCGTAAAGGAGTGCGCTTCCATCAAGTATCTACCGATGAGGTATACGGTAGTTTGGGCGAAGAAGGCTTCTTCACCGAGGAGACTCCACTCTGCCCGCACAGTCCGTACAGCGCATCAAAAGCCAGTGCCGATCATATTGTATGTGCCTATAAAGACACGTATAAGATGCCGGTAAGCATCACCCGCTGTTCCAACAACTATGGTCCATATCAGTTCCCCGAGAAACTGATCCCACTGATCATCAAAAATATCCTCGAAGGAAAAAAACTTCCGGTATACGGTCAGGGAACCAACATCCGCGACTGGCTTTATGTGGAAGATCACTGCAAGGCCATCGACATGGTTATCAATCAGGGAGCTGACGGCAGTATTTATAACGTAGGCGGACACAACGAACGCCAAAACATACAGATTGTAAAGCTGACCATACAGACCATCCGTGAAATCATGGAAAATGAGCCGGATATGCGTTCTTTATTGAAGAAACAGGTGAAAAATGAAAATGGAGAAGTAGCCGTAGACTGGATCTGTGAGGATCTGATCACTTTTGTAAAAGACCGTCTGGGCCATGACCTGCGTTATGGCATTGATCCGGAAAAAATCAAGACCGATTTGGGCTGGTATCCGGAAACTGATTTTGAAACGGGCATCGTAAAAACAATCCGTTGGTATCTTGACAATCAGAAATGGGTAGAAGAAGTGACTAGCGACGATTATCAGAACTACTACGATCGCATGTACGGAAAGAGATAAGAAAAAAATCGATCTGTTTTTCCCAAATATAAAAAGACAAGCCTTCCTGTGTATCTATATTTATGGCAGATACACAGGAAGGCTTGTCTTTTCTCTAAGTCCCAGTCCCCAATTAAATCCTGTAAAAACCACAAATACTCTCAAATATCAAAAAAGGTGCACGGAAATATTCCGTACACCTTCATGCTGTGATTTATAATAATAACACAATGAATTTCGATTATTTACCGAAACGAACCTTCAGTTTCTCAATCATATCCTTAGTCATGGCATCCAAGTCATACTCAGGCTTCCAACCCCACTCTTCACGAGCGCAAGTATCATCCAAAGAGTTAGGCCAAGATTCAGCGATAGTCTGACGCAATGGATCTACCTCATATTCCATCTTGAAGTCTGGAATGTATTCCTGGATCTTCTTGTAGATTGTTTCCGGCTCAAAGCTCATAGACGCAATGTTGAATGAGTTACGGTGAACGAACTTGGAAGGATCTGCTTCCATGATTTCAACAGCTGCACGCAAAGCATCCGGCATATACATCATATCCATATAAGTACCGGCGGCAATCGGACATTTGAAAGTCTCGCCCTTAACAGCAGAGTAATAGATATCTACAGCATAGTCGGTTGTACCACCACCTGGAGGAGTTACGTAAGAAATCAGTCCCGGAAAACGAACGGAACGGGTATCTACACCAAAACGGATATTATAGTAGTCGCTCAACAACTCACCGGAAACCTTGGTTACACCATACATGGTACGTGGATTACGGATAGTATCCTGTGGAGTCTTGTCTTTAGGTGTGTTGTTGCCAAACACACCGATTGAACTTGGAGTAAATACTGCACAATTCATGGTACGGGCTACCTCCAATACATTAAACAAACCGCCCATACCGATCTTCCAGGCCAACTGTGGCTTAGCCTCAGCAACAGCAGACAACAAAGCTGCAAGATTGTAAATTGTGTCGATCTTATACTTTGATACAGTTTCTGCAATCTGCTGCTCGTTGGTGATATCTACAATAGCACACGGACCAGATTCTTTCAATTCTCCTGTTGGTTCTGCACCCGGAATGTAACCGGCAACGATGTTACCGTTATACAAACTTCTCAACTTCATGGTCAACTCAGAACCGATCTGGCCGGTTGAACCGATAATCAATACATTTTTCATGCTTTATAATTTCTTTGTAACTAAAAAATCCGATGCACAAAGATAGTATATTATTCTTGATTTTTTCTGATAATATTCGGGAGATTTTATTCGATATTTCAAAAAAAAATGAGACCTTTGCATAGAGATCCTAATATTAACATATATGTACGGTAAATTTAAAGACTTTTTGGCTCAAGAATTAGCCAATATCGAGGCTGCGGGCCTCTACAAGAAAGAGCGTATTATCACAACTCCACAGCGTGCTGACATCAAAGTCAACGCCGGAGAAGGTGTTTTGAACTTCTGTGCCAACAACTACCTGGGCCTTTCAGACAACACCCGTCTGATCGAGGCTGCCAAGGCAGCTATGGACAGCCATGGTTATGGAATGTCTTCTGTACGTTTCATTTGCGGTACACAGGACTTGCACAAACAGCTTGAAGCAGCTATTTCTGACTACTTCAAGACTGAAGATACCATCCTTTATGCAGCTTGCTTCGATGCCAACGGCGGTTTGTTCGAGCCTTTGTTGACCGATCAGGATGCCATCATCTCTGACTCTCTGAACCACGCTTCTATCATCGACGGTGTACGTCTGTGTAAAGCTAAGCGCTACCGCTATGCCAACGCAGATATGGCCGACCTGGAGCGTTGTCTGCAGGAGGCTCAGGCTCAGCGTTTCCGCATCATCGCTACCGACGGTGTGTTCTCTATGGACGGAAACGTGGCTCCTATGGACAAGATCTGTGACCTGGCTGAAAAATATGATGCTTTGGTTATGGTAGACGAGTCTCACTCTGCCGGTGTGGTTGGTCCTACTGGTCACGGTGTTGCCGAACAGTTCAATGTTTACGGTCGTGTAGACATCTTCACAGGTACATTGGGTAAGGCATTCGGTGGTGCCATGGGTGGTTTTACAACCGGTAAGAAGGAAATTATCGATATGTTGCGTCAGCGCTCTCGTCCTTACTTGTTCTCTAACTCTGTTGCTCCGGCTATCGTAGGTGCCAGCATCGAGATGTTCAAGATCCTGAAGGAGAGCAATGCCCTGCATGACAAGCTGATGGAAAATGTAAACTATTTCCGCGACAAGATGATCGCTGCCGGATTCGATATCAAACCGACACAGAGCGCCATCTGCGCCGTAATGCTTTACGATGCCAAACTGTCACAGGACTTCGCTGCCAAGATGCAGGAAGAAGGTATCTATGTAACCGGTTTCTACTATCCGGTAGTTCCGAAAGATCAGGCCCGTATCCGTGTACAGCTGTCAGCCGGTCACGAGCGTGAGCATCTGGATCGTGCCATCGCCGCATTCATCAAGGTGGGCAAGGAACTGAATGTTATCAAGTAATCCATACGGAAACAATAAAAAAAATCTCCTTTCCGGCTCTGCCGTGAAGGAGATTTTCTTTTATATCTATATGTCAAGGAAGTAATAACTCGCAAGGAGTGACATATCCGCTGCGTATGCGCCAAGCATCAGGATAGAGATTATTGGCACGATTACCAATCTGTTTGGCGAAGCCTAACGGAAAATTCCGGTATGTAACCTGTACAAAACCTTTCGGTGTATCCGGAGGAAGCACCAAAACCTCTTTACGCAGATAGGCCACAGCCTGTTCATAACTCAACTCTACCTGTGGAAAACTTTCCCGACAGCAAGCCCGGTTCAAGGCCAATCCGTGACGTGGCACCCAATCACGCCCTTTCAGTTCAGCCACAGGTACCCCACAATGCATCACGGTCAAACATTCTTTTATTGCCCGGCAAGCATCCGCCCACTCTTTCGGTACAGCAGAAACTTGGGTGTCTTCCGTCAGCCATTCCCAATCTCTTCCTGAAAGCCAAACAGAGAGCGACGCCAGTTCGCTGGCAGAAATCTCATTTTTCCCTTTATTTTTTTCCTTCTTATCGGGTTTTCCTTTTTTTGCAGCCTTACGGGGCAAACAGGCACGCCATCCGTCTTCCGCTTCCTCACGTTGTCCATGTTTGCGCAAAACAGCCAAAAAGAACCCTTCACCGCGTGTCCAACCGGGTAGGAAATGATACACTGGCATACTGCCACCGGTAAGATCTCCCTGAATACCCCACTCTTCGGCGCAAGGAATCGGTATCAGATCGGCCCCCAGTTCACGGGAGATCCAGGCTACATTGTCTTCATCTTCCAGAGCATTGAACGTACAGGTACTGTATATCAGATAACCGCCAGGCTTCAATGCCGGCCAGATGTCGGCTATGATAGAACGCTGACGCTTCCAACAGAGTTCTACATTCTCCGGGCTCCAATCGGCAACTGCTCCTTCATCCTTACGGAACATTCCCTCTCCAGAACACGGAACATCGGTCACAACAAGATCAAACAGATGCTCCAAAGCCGAGAAATCTGCCGGATACCCATTAGTTACCATACAGGCCGGATCGCCCCATTTCATCATATTTTCGGAAAGCACCTGAGCACGCTGACGCATCGGTTCGTTACTGACAAGGAAACTTCCTTCAGGCAACAGGCTTCGCAAATGAGTGGACTTTCCACCGGGTGCGGCACACAGATCGAGTGCCATCAACGCCCCCTGAAAACCAGTTTCTGCAGACAAAACCTGAAAGGCCTGCTCCAAAAACATGGAACCGGCTTCCTGCACGTAATAAGCTCCGGCATGAAGCAACGGATCGAATGTAAAGGAAGGACGATCCTTCAGATAGTAACCGCTCCGACACCAGGCTACAGGCGCATCAGACGATTCGACTTTCGGGATCCCGCTCCAATATGAGGTCAGTTTGCTCTCGTTCAGACGGATACTGACCTGTGGTTCGTCAGCCAGTCCCTGCTCCAGTTTCCGGCAGGATTCTTCACCCATCAGGTGCGTCATATATTCGATAAATGCTTTCGGTAAGTCCATACTAATTTGTTTTTAAGCAGACAAATATTTGCACAAAGATAGCATAAATGCGTTAAAAGATCGTATTTTTGCACCTAAATAAAACTTGAAGGACATGAAAACAAAATTCATCCTAACACTGAAAATGCCTTTATTTCTGCTACTGATTTTTGCATCTTGTATTTTACCGATGAAACTGGGTGCACAAAACAATTCAGATCAGGACGCAAAAGACGAAGGTATCGTAATGTATTCCGATACCAGCGGAGTTACTACGAACAACGATTATCAGCAACCGGATACCAGCAGTTATCAGAGCTATAACGCCACCCCATCCAACAGCCTTTGGAAAACGATGATATTCGGAGATTTAGATGAAGAATCAGAAACAGATGATCCGATTCATCCTTTACGGTCTATATCTCATTTTTTCAACGGATTGCTCGGCATCGGTCTGTTTTTAGGCATCATTCTGATATTTCTGGCCATTGCCATACCAATAGGACTCATCATCGGACTGATTGTACTCATTATTCATCTCACGCGCCCAGTTCCCCGTAGTGCCAGACCAGGTGACCTTCCGTTCACACCGGAAGAAATCAAGGAACGCCAAAGACTCCAAATCATCCGTCTCGCTTCCATTGGAGTGGCCTTACTGCTCGTAGAGTGGATCTTCGGCATGGGATATATCGCCGGAACCGTTGGAATCGTATTGCTTTGCGTTGCCGGAGGATTGTGGCTTGGAAGAAAACCATAGTCCCGATTCACACTGAAGCAAAAGCCAACACAAGAGTTCCTTGTAGAAACAAGGAAATAAACGTAACTTTGCGCTTGCAAAAATTAAGAATATAATTACCAGACATACATGAAACAATATCTTGACCTGCTGAACCGCATATTGACAGAAGGTACTGAAAAGAGCGACCGTACGGGTACGGGTACCATCAGCGTGTTCGGACATCAGATGCGCTTTAATCTGGAAGAAGGGTTTCCTCTGCTTACCACCAAAAAGCTGCATCTCAAATCCATTATCTATGAATTACTGTGGTTTCTGAAAGGGGACACCAACGTAAAGTATCTGCAGGAAAACGGAGTACGCATCTGGAACGAATGGGCCGATGAAAATGGAGATTTGGGCCATATCTACGGCTATCAATGGCGCTCCTGGCCTGATTACAAGGGTGGCTTCATCGATCAGATCCAAGAGGCAGTAGACACGATCAAGAACAACCCGGACTCACGACGTATCATCGTGAGCGCCTGGAATGTAGGCGATCTGAACAATATGAATCTGCCCCCTTGCCATGCCTTTTTCCAGTTTTATGTGGCCAATGGACGCTTAAGTCTGCAATTGTATCAACGCAGTGCCGACACCTTCCTGGGCGTTCCGTTCAATATTGCCTCTTATGCTCTGTTACTGCAAATGATGGCACAGGTAACCGGACTCAAAGCGGGTGATTTTGTACATACCTTGGGAGATACCCACATTTATAAGAATCATCTGGAGCAAGTAAAACTTCAGCTGACACGCACACCTCGCCCACTGCCACGTATGGTACTGAATCCGGACGTAAAGAGCATCTTCGACTTCCAATATGAAGACTTCAAACTGGAAGATTATGACCCATGGCCACACATTGCCGGAAAAGTTTCCGTTTAATCACTCCCTATACTACAACTGTTTATGATGACCATAATTGCCGCCGTAGCCCGGAATAACGCTATCGGCTTTGAAAACAAACTGATTTACTGGCTGCCTAATGACTTGAAAAGATTCAAGGCGCTTACCACCGGAAACACCATTATTATGGGCCGGAAAACCTTCGAATCTCTTCCCAAAGGAGCTTTGCCCAACCGACGCAATATCGTACTGTCACGCAACAGTAGTTTTTCAGCTCCAGGAACAGAAGTATTTCACTCGCTAAGTGAAGCTCTGCAAACTTGCAGACCCGATGAAGAAATCTTCATCATCGGAGGCGCCAGCCTGTATCAGGAAGCATTGCCACAGGCCGACCGCCTGTGTCTGACACATATTGAAGACACTCCCCAGAAAGCGGATGCTTTCTTTCCGGAGATAAACGAAAAGGAGTGGCAAATAGAAAGTGACGAAAAGCATGAAACAGACGAGAAACACCGTTTCTGTTACCGATTCACAGACTATTTGCGCCGCTAAGAGCATAAAAGCCGTTTTTAGTCGTGTTCATGATAATACACATCACTAAAAACGGCTTTATTAAATTTACGGACCAAGGCTTGCTCCAAGTCTATAAAAACAGCCATTCTATGACCCAAATTCTATTTTGCCTGGAAATCATATCATTTACAGCACTGATACTCTCTTCCATATTTCTGTCTGTAGCCTATATACCACATGAACAAAAAATCCCAAATGTAAAACGTAGCAAAAATCTGATCCAGCTGGCGTCTGTCCTACTGGGTGTAAGCGGGGTCATACTGATGGAACAACCCTATCGGCTTCGGGACATTGTGTTTTATGTGCAGATCATGGCACACATAGAAAGTGCTTTACTGATTCTGGGAATGATTCTCCTGCTGACCAAAAACTTTCCTACTCGAAAGTTTGTATTTACGCAAACGGTCGGAATTGCCTTCTGCATAATTATACTATATATTTACTATTACGCATATCAGGGAGACATAGATTCCGTTCTATATTACTTGCTGGGGTCAATCTTTCCCATACAGTTCCTTTACTATTTTTTTACCTACAAAAGCCTGTTCGAAACCTGGAGAAACAGAAAACACCAGTACGGAAAATATGGAAACACCATCAAACTGCTCTGGTTACTTCTAAACATAATGGCCATATTTGTTATAGCCATGCTTTATTTTCCCAGTGAAATACTTTTTGCCTTTCTTATATGCGTCTATATTCTGGCCTTTGTCGGCTTTATGATTCTATTCTATCGTCTGCTCATCATACTGAATATAACAGACTTTGAACAGAAACAACAGATAGAACAAAAAAGCAAGGAGAAAATAAACACACAAAAAAACATGGAAGCGGCCTTGGAAGAATGGATTCAAGAAAAAGGATATATAGAGAGAAATATAACTATCATCACTTTAGCCAAACAACTGGGTACAAACCGCACTTACCTCTCCAATTATATCAATGAACATTACGAGGAGAACTTCAACACATGGATCAACCAGTTAAGAATAAAAGAAGCCCAAATACTCCTAGAAGAAAACAATGCTCCCCTACATGCTATTGCTGAACAAGTAGGCTTCTCTGATTTGCCGCATTTTAGCAGAACCTTTAAATTTATAACCGGACAATCTCCTTCAAATTGGAAAAAACAAGCAGGAAAGATTTGATGAAAAAACAAATTTTTCTTGTCTAAATATAAAAATGCTTACAAAAAATTTGCAAAAAGATAAAATTAGGGTCTCATTTTTGTTGTTTCGTACAAATATACAATAAGCAAAACAAATTTGAACTTATATTTGTATTGGCCAAATAATTCAATCCACTTGACTTATATGGTTTATAGAATAGAACTAATACAGCCTCATTCAGAGTAACTGATTAATTCTAACTATTGATTATACTTCCCTATTCGTTCGGTACTATCGTGAGATACTACCGAACATTTTGTATATGAAAATAAAGTCTTCTCCTTTATCATTATCCCGTACATAATCGAGTAGGAGGAAAACGAAGTAGTTTTCTTCCTACTTTCGTTTTCTTTTTCACTATTCTCATGCGTCCGTGAG
>CALUIU010000012.1 GCA_944320795.1 Candidatus Paraprevotella stercoravium
GGTATGATTCAAAAAATTTGCGAGATACTGTCTGTGAACAATATCTCGCAAAAATGGGCTTTTTAAGGGACGACTATGTAACACGGCATCCGCACCGTTTTTGTGTGACGACTTGTTCTTGTTGTCTCCGAAAAGGGACATGGCTTGTTCAAAAAATTTTCCCATAATGTTTTTCTGGTTGTTATTTTACTTTTTTTGATTTAAGAATTCTCTTTATTTTCAGGATGAAAACGATATGTTTTGTCGAAATCATGCATAAAGAAGTAAATTAGTCAGACAAAATTAATAAAATAGTCAGCTTCCCACACTCGGAAAGCTGACTATTTTTATAGTAAAAGTTAATTTTTTATCCAATTCCATAGCATTCATCGTGCTGGCTCTTGTCCAGACCGGCAGCCTCGCTCTCCGGTGAAACGCGCATCGGGATCATCTTGTCGGTAAGCCAATACAGGATGTAGCTCACCACAAAGGTATAGCCGCAGACAATCACCACTGCCAGCAGATGAATCAGGAACATGTGCACATTCCCGTCAAGCAATCCATGCACAAACACTCCGGTGAGGATTGTTCCGAAAATACCGCCCACACCATGAGTGGGAAATACATCGAGAGCATCGTCCACATGGGTCTTGTTTTTCCAGTAGACGGCGATATTGCAGACAATGGTGGTCAGGAAAGCGATCATAATGCTCTCGCCCAAGGTGACATATCCGGCCGAAGGGGTGATGGCCACCAGACCGACCACCGCTCCTACCGCCGCTCCCATGGCCGAAGGTTTGCGCCCACGCAGACAGTCGAAAAACAGCCAGGTGATCATGGCCGTAGCCGAGGCGGTGTTGGTATTCAGAAAAGCTTTCACGGCAATGGGGTCGGCAGCCAGTGAGGAACCGGCATTGAAACCGAACCAGCCCAACCAGAGCATGGCGGCGCCTAAGATAACAAAAGGAATGTTGGCAGGGGCATGGGGTGTGGAGGCATTCCTGCGCTGTCCCAGGAACAGGGCTCCGGTCAAGGCTGCCACTCCGGAAGAAGCGTGAACAACAATACCACCGGCAAAGTCGAGTACGCCCATCTGACGCAGGAAACCGTCGGGATGCCAGGTCCAGTGGGCCAAAGGACAATAAACAAAAAGGGAAAAAAGTGCCATAAACACCAGATAGCCGGAAAAATGAACCCGCTCGGCAAAAGAACCGGTAATCAAGGAAGGGGTAATAATGGCAAACTTCATCTGAAACAGAGCATACAGCGCCAAAGGAATGGTCGGTGCCAGAAAGAGATCCGTTTTGGCGCCTACTCCCGTAAACATGGGGAAGGTCAGCGGATTGCCGATAAAATGTCCCAGATCATCGCCAAAAGCCAGACTGAACCCGATGACAACCCAGATCACACTGATCACACCCATGGCAATGAAACTCTGCAGAATGGTGGAAATGATATTCTTCCGCCCTACCATACCGCCATAGAAAAACGAAAGGCCCGGTGTCATCATCAGAACGAATATCGTAGCGGTAATCATCCAGGCCACATTCGCGGCATTGAAGTACTGATCGGGCATCCAGAGTTCCGGTGTTTCCGGTGTAAATACTCCCCAAATACTGATGAGCACCAACAGACTCATCATCACAATCCATCTTTTCTTTATTTTCATAACATTTACATTTAAATTCGCCCAATATTTTGTCTTTGTGTTTTGTGTACAGTAAAATTACTTTCTTTTTGAAAGAAAAAGGACTTTTTAGATTCCGTTTTGAAAAACAAAAACAGGGAAATTACAATATTTTCGGATTTATCCGGTATTTTATTACAAACTGACAGTAGAGAGGCGCAAATAACAACAAAATAAAACAAAGAAAAACTCCTGTTTTACCGTTTTTTTGAGAAAGAAGAGTAAACCAGTTCGGAGATGTCGGCAATGATGCGTGCGGTATCCTCGGCCGACTCACGGGAGTGTTTCACAAAAACGGCAATGGTGTAATAACGGCCGTCGGGCAAGAGGACAAAACCCAAATCATTGATGGCAGTCCAGCGTCCGGAAGCGTCCCGGTCACTGGTACCGGTCTTATGCCCGATGCGGGCACCGGTGCCGGCCAACGGAGCCGGAAGGCGGTCGGTACCGGTCTTGCACTCCATAAGCGTGGTTTTCAAGAACTCCTGAATCGGTTTTGCGAACAAGGACTTTTTCAGGAAGATTTCCATCAGACGAACGGCTTCTAGCGGTGTAGACCAGTTGTCATAACAGGTCTGCGCATCGCGGTGCATATCGTCTTCGGTAACCTGAACGGCAAAATCGGTCAGGCCTAGAGAACGGATATAGCGGTCGGTGGCCTGAGGACCGCCATACAGACGGAACAGCAGGTCGCAGGCGTTGTTGTCGCTCTGCTGCAACGTATATTCCAGAAGCGTACGCAAAGGAAGGGTGACATTGCCCTGAGGATAGCGGTCGCGCAGCGGGCTATAGGTGTTGGGCTTGAGGTCTTCGGGAGTTACCAGCACCTCATGGTCCACACTCTCGGAAAGGGCCGTGAGCGTATCGGCCACAGCCAGTGCCTGATGGAATTTCACCACGCTCATCAGCGGATAGCGGTTATCGTTATTGACGGTCAGCGTGTCTGTACCGTTGAAGATTACAGCCACGCCCACCTCTGCTTGTTTTCCAACCAGATAAGCACGGATGGACTGCTCCAGATTTTGGGCAGACAATGTACGGACTGCTCCGTAAAAGAAGCAGAAAAGAAAGATAAAGAACTGTTTCGCCATATATTTTTCCGATATAAATAAGTGTTTCAATAAAGAGTTTCTGTTTGATGTACGCAAAATTAAGGTTTCTTTCCATACGCAAGAGGCAATAAGTGCAAAAAAATACCTATTTTTGTTTCCGTAATTATAAATCATAAACTACCAATTTTTGTCATTGTAAGACTCAAGCATGAAAAGAATCTTATTTTCCCTGGTCCTTGCGGGTGCCTTGCAGGCGGCATCTGCCCAAAAATATTCTTTAGACAATACCATCAAGGTAAACGATTCGGACTCTAAGGAAATGATTATCCAAAAGGCGGCTCACGTGGTTCCGACCGACAACCAGCTGCGCGCTCTGGAAAAGGAGTTCATTGCCTTTATCCACTTCGGACCGAACACATTCACCCGTATGGAATGGGGAACCGGTAAGGAAGATCCGTCTATATTTGACCTGAAGACACTGGACACCGACCAATGGTGCCGGGCGATCAAGGCTGCCGGCATGAAGCTGGTGATGCTCACCGTGAAGCACCACGACGGTTTCTGTCTGTGGCAGACCCGATATACGAAACATGGCATCATGTCTACCGGATTTCAGGACGGCAAGGGGGATATTCTGAGAGATCTTTCCAAATCGTGCAAGAAGTACGGACTGAAACTGGGTGTCTACCTGTCACCGGCCGACCTGTACCAGATTGAGAATCCGGAAGGCCTGTACGGAAACGGAAGCAAAAAGACCCTGCGCACCATTCCGCGTGAAGTGGAAGGACGTCCTTTTGCCAACAAAACGAAATTCCAGTTCGTGGTGGACGACTATAACGAATACTTCATGAACCAGCTGTTCGAAATACTTACCGAATACGGCGAGGTGGATGAGGTATGGTTCGACGGAGCACACCCGAAACAGAAAGGCGGGCAGACCTATAACTATAAGGCTTGGCAGGAAGTGATCCGTACGCTGGCACCGAACGCGGCCATCTTCGGAAAAGAGGATATCCGCTGGTGCGGTAACGAGGCGGGAAGAACACGCCGCACGGAGTGGAACGTAATCGGCTATCAGGAGAATCCGGACACCATGAACATGTTTCCGGACATGGTGGCCGAGGATCTGGGTAGCCGCGAGGCATTGCAGAAGGCCAAGTATCTGCACTACCAGCAGTGTGAGATCAACACTTCCATCCGTGAGGGTTGGTTCTACCGCGACGATACGGAGCAGAAGGTGCGCAACGCGGACGATGTGTTCGACATCTATGAGCGTGCCGTGGGCGGTAACTCTACCTTCCTGCTGAACATTCCGCCAAACCGTGAGGGTCTGCTGCCGCAGAAGGATGTGGAGGTGCTGGAAGAAGTGGGACGACGCATCCGTGAAACTTACGGCACGGACCTGCTGAAGAAGGCCAAGGGCCCGAAAGAGGTGCTGGACAAGGACCGAAAGACCTATACGCTGATTGACGAGAACAATCCGGTGATTACCATCACTACCCGCAAACCGATTACACTGAACCGACTGACCATTCAGGAGGCCATCGAGCAGACCGGCGAGCGTGTGGAGGAGCATTATGTGGAGGCATGGATTGACGGAGCGTGGAAAAAAATTGCCGAAAGTACGAACATCGGTTACAAGCGCATCCTGCGCTTCCCGCAGATCACGACTGACCGCATCCGCATCCACTTCCCGAAAATGAGAATGCAGGCAGGCATCTGCAAGGTATCAGCCCACTATTATCCGGCGGTGCCGCCACAGCTTACCGCCAAACGCAGTATGGACGGACAGGTAACGATTCAGGTGAAGGAAAGTGATTTTGGCTGGAAGCGCCACGGCGAGAACAGCGCGGGCAACCTGAATGCGGGATACAGCATCCACTACACCACAGACGGTACGGCTCCGACCAAGAATTCGGCAAGCTATCAGGGTGCATTCACGGCTGATAATCAGGAGGTACAGGCCGTATCGGTGCTGAACGGAAAGACCGGACCGGTGCTTCAGGAACGCTTCGGATATATCAAGAAAGACTGGAAGGCGGAAGCCAGCAGCGAAGCGGAACAGCACAGCGCGGCACTGGCAGCGGACGAGAATCCGAACACCTTCTGGCTGAGCGGCAACGGGGACCAGGACCGCACGCTGACCATTGACCTGGGCTCGGTGAAGACCATCCGCGGATTTGCCTACACACCGCAGAACCACAACGCCGAGGGTATGATCGAACGGGGAACCGTATGGGTGAGCCAGGACAAACAGAACTGGAAGAAGGTGGAGGACTTTATGTTCGGTAACCTGATCAATGACCCGACCAAGCGCTCTTGCACCTTCAAGAATGCCACAGAAGCACGCTACTTCAAGATCCAGATGACCGAAGGAGCCAACCGAAGCGAGAAAGCTGCGGTGGCCGAAGTAGATATTTTCTAAGAATTTGTACAACTTTAATAATGAATCCCAGCACCGTTTCGGGGACGCTCTCGGAAGGGTGCTTCATCTGCAGAGCTCCTCTGGCCATTACAGCCGGAGGAGCTCTGCCTTTTTTTCGGGTTTCCGCTACTGGTTTTCCGCCAAACGACTGAAACATTTGTTGCAATCGCACGCACATTTGTTTCATGAAACATTTATAATCGGGTATGAAACAAACGTGATATTCTGATTCTCAGAACTTTCATACTTTTACGTCATCAAACAAACTAATAAATTTTTTCTAACTGACATTTAAATTTAAGATGCTATGAAGGCGGAGAAAAAAATGAGACAAAAGTCAGCTCAGTGTCATGCAGCTGTACTATTGCTGGGAATGGCTTGTTCCATATCGTATGCCCAAGCGCAGGATAAAAAGGAAAGTAACGAAGAAGGCAACAGAAATGTCATGCTGAACGCAGCCAGCGCCAACGGGCCGAGAGAGATTCAGATCGGTCTGCCCTCGGCCGATGTCAATGTGCTGGAGAACGGCATTCCGGTTACCTATGCCACCAACCCGCATACCGTGAACTCTTTGTGGCCAGGTGACGTGAGTCTGAGCCAGATGGTACTGCTCAAGATCTCGGAAACAGCCGTAACCACCGGAAATATCGGTTATGCGGTAAACTCTTTCACGCAACTGGGACAAAAAGGATTCCACGGAGCGCTGAATTACAAGACCAATCATTTCGGCATGCAGGAAGTGGCCCTGAACCTGAACGGTAGTCTGGGTAAAGGATGGTTCTACAGCGCCAACATGTATCAGGACTTTGACCCGGGAACCTTCGACATCAAGTCTACCCCATTCCAGGACCGTACGCAGATCTATAAGTTCGCGCTGACCAAAAGATATCACGATAACCGGGGTGAATTTACAGCCTTATACAACTTCAGCAACAGCCATCCGGTATATAACTATGCCACACAGTCGGCTCCCTTCATCTATGTGGGTGACGGTAGCGTGAAACAGTTCGGCGATTTCAAGCTGGGTACCACTTCTTATCTTCCGGTGGACAACGACATGGTGTATCGCGACATGCGTACCGGTGAAGTCAAGAAGACCAACCTTTATGACGCTTCCGAGAACAAGGGAAACATGATCACCCTGATGAACGATTACAAGTGGGACAACGGACTGAACTGGAAAGCCATCGTGAAATATGACAAGTCTACCGGTTCGCTGGTTTACCAGACTCCGATGTCGCTCGACAAGAACGAGGCGGGCATCAACTATCTGTATGAAAGTACCGACGGAAGCATGAAACCGTATGCCGGAGAATATGTGCAGAGCCGTATGACCTGCCTGAACCGGGGATTCATCAACTCGTTCATGTTCACTTCGGAACTGAGCAGAAGCACCGATCACGGATTGTGGCGACTGGGCCTCAACGAGTGGTATTATGATATCGACTACACCTCATCTACCACCATGTACGACCAGTCGGTACCTGCTGACGGAAGTTATCCGGTACGCCTGTATAATGCAGACTATGCCACCTCGCAGAACCGAAAATACAGCAACGGATATTTCTATGACTTCAACAAGAACGCCTCTGAATATTACAACGGATTTGACAACAAAGTGGCACTCTATTTCACACACGACTGGGATGTGACCGACAAGTTCAACGTGTACTATGGCGGACGATTGGAATATCAGGCTCTGAGAGGAGAAAATGCGGCTGTGAAGGATGCCAACGGAAACTATATCGGACGGTTTGCGGACTATTATATGGGAGCGGAAAAGGACGGTGTCAAGATCGAACCGACCCCGATGAAGCACGACTGGATGAACTATGCGCTCACTGCTGCCCTGACCTATAAGATCAACAGCCAGTTCGGTCTGACCGGCGACTTCACTTATATCACCCAGCATCCGAAAATCGAAAGCTTTGCTCCGGCCACCTATCCGAACACGGGAACCATATCCGTACCTCTGGGACGTGCCGGTATCTATTACAACAACAAATGGCTCAGCCTGACCTCTTTAGTGTCTTACATCTCAAAGACCAACAACAACGCCACGTTGAACCTGCAGCACAAAACAGCTGACGGACAGAATCAGATCATGGCCGCTCCGCTCACCTTCGACATCCAGACCATCGGATGGACCACCGATGTGGTTGCTCATCCGTTCAAGGGATTTGACCTGCACTTCCTGTTCACTTACCAGAAGCCGACCTACAAGAAGTATGAAACTTCCATTACCTTCTCCGACGGTTATGTGGGCAAGATCGACGCTACCGGAAATATTGTAGCCGAGATTCCTCAAGTGATTGTGGAAATCGACCCGAGCTATATGATTACGGATTATCTGAAAATATGGACCAGCTTCCGTTACTTCAGCAAGACATATGCCAACATCAACGATGCTTACTACTTCAACGGAAGATGGGAAACATTCGGCGGCATCAACTGGCAGGTCAACAAGAAACTGTCTTTAGGCTGCACGGTGGTGAACTTCCTGAACCAGACCGGCGCCAAAGGAAGTATTGCCGGTGCGGAACTCGTAAATAAAGACGAAGCTTCTGCCTATGCGGGCTATGTCATGGCCGGAAGCTATATCCGTCCGTTTACCGTGGAGTTCAACGCTAACATCAAATTCTAAACGTTTTTTTTATACATTTTATCATGCATCAGAAAGAGCTGTACCCGAGAAACGGGCTGCAGCTCTTTCTCTGTTTTATCGGGAGGATTCTTCTACAGTAAAAGGCTGCGCCGTCATTCTCAGAATGAACAGCGCAGCCTTTTACTATTGTCTACACCTAAAAAAACGATCGTTATTTCATATTGTCATTGGTCAGAATCTTTCCCTTATACTCTCCGGTGAGGGTCTTGAGGAATGAAACGAGCTGGGCAGTTTCCTGATCGGTCAGTTCTACGCCAACTTCATACTTGGCCATATCGTGTACCGCCTCTTCCAGAGTCTTTTTGGTACCGTCGTGGAAATAAGGAGCGGTCAGAGCGATGTTACGCAATCCCGGAACCTTGAAACGGTGAATATCGCGCTCGGTCTTGGTTTCCTTGTTGCGACCGTGGTCCTCGAGCGTGATCTCGGTATTGCGGTCAGCAAAATAATCGCCCTGCAAGCCCATCAGCTCGTAAGACTGGCCACCGAGGTTCTCACCCACGTGACAGGTAGCACAGTTGTACTGCTTGAACAGCTCATAACCGGTAATCTCTTCCTGAGTCAAGGCTGCCTTGTCGCCCTTGAGGTATTTGTCGAAGCGGCTGTTCGGAGTGATCAGCGTGCGCTCAAACTCCTGAATGGCATCGGTAATGTTTGCCTGAGTCCAACCGTCAGGATAAACCTCCTTGAAAGCCTTGGTAAAAGCTGCGTCTTCAGCCAGACGGGCGCAGATATCATCGAAGGACTTGTGACCCATCTCTACCGGGTTCAACGGAGGACCGCCAGCCTGATCGGCCAAAGTCTTGGCACGTCCGTCCCAGAACTGTACAAAGTTATAATGAGCATTGAACACGGTCGGCGCATTGACACCACCCTTCAGTCCCTGAATTCCCTCAGAGAATTGCTTGTTGTCCACACCACCGGTATTCAGGCCGTGACAAGTGGCACAAGACACGGTGTTGTCAACAGACAAACGGGTATCGTTATAAAGCATCTCTCCCAAAATCACCTTGCGGACATCTACCGGAATAGAATCGGCGATCGGACGCACCGGCTCGTTGGCGAACTCGGCGGCAGCCAACAGGTTCGGATAATTGGCGGCACGCTGGTCGCGAATCCAGTTCATGGCAATGATCTTCTCGGAATCCAGGATTGAAGATCCCCAGTGAACCAGATAATACTTGGCCATAGGCATAGTACCGTCCTGAATCACTTTCTCTACCTTTGCCAAATCCACTTCACTGACCGGTGTTCCGGCCTTGATGGCCTCCATCATCGGAGCAATGTCAAAGGCACGGTAACCCAAACGGGCATCTTCCTTTACCAGATCTCCGGCAAGCGGGAAAGAAGCGTAGAACGGCAACTTGGGCTCGGCTACGTGACAATCCATACAGCCGGCATCAGCCAGCAACTGATACATCTGCTCGTTGGCCGGAAGATCAGACGATGGCGGCTGATTGACCAGACGATAGGTAGCCGCTCCTGCAGCAATGAGCACGACGGGCACCAACACATACTTCTTCTTCATTTTTCTCTTACTTTTATTAGTTTAGGTAATTATTATGTCTGACTATATACATGAACACTACTCTGGGCCGACGGCAGATAATTCACTCCATACCAGCAGATCTGAAGAGTCAGGAAACTCAGGATCAGAATCCAGTAAAGCTTGCGGTGTGACACGCCCGACATGAGGCGCAGGTGCACATACAGCAAATAACCGAACCAGGTGATCGCCGCCCAGGTTTCCTTGGGGTCCCAGCTCCAATAGTTGCCCCAGGCATCCTTGGCCCAAACAGCTCCCGAAAGCATGCCCATCGTGAGGAACGCCAGACCGACATAGACCAGCTGATCGAGCGTATCAAGATATTCGGATTTGTGACGGTAGAGTCCGATGCAGGAAAGGATAAAGGCACAACCCAGCACGGAATAGGAAAACATGTATACCGTAACGTGTGGGATAAACCACGGACTCTGCAAAGCCGGCATCAGCGACTGGTCGTGTATTTCGGGCTTCAGAATATTGATCATGCAGAACACAAGCGCCAAAAGCGTGGTGAAGGGCAACACCCAACGGTAGCGCCAGCGCCAGTAAGTGATCAGTCCGGAAATGCTCAGAAAGAAGGAATACCACAAACGGGTCTCTCCCATCGTACGCAAAGGCGGGCGGGAAAGCGTGGTCCACAGACCGGCGATGAATACGGCAAAAATCAGGATTCCGGCCAAAGTAGTCCACAAAGCCGCTCGGCTACGGATGGCCTGACGCGCCGAAAGCACGGCTCCCGCAATCCAGCACAGAGCCGCAGGAGCTACAAAACATTCAAAATTATCCCAACTGATCATTTTATCCTCTCTTTATCGGTCCTTTAACAAACAAAGCCACAGCCGAAAGCAGCATCATGATGATTCCGGTGAACTGTACATATTTCCAGGGTTGCTTCACAACCTGAAGCACGCAATAGCGCACCTCATCTCCGGCATGCATATCATAGCCCGTGAGATAGAGGTCTTCGCCAAAACGGATGCTATGCGGTTCATTGACTTTCAGAATGACTTCCTGCCCGTCCACCGCCACATCGGCCTGATAGGTGCGCGGCATGCCGTTGTCGTAGTAATCCACCTCAAAGCGGAGCAGCTCCAGTTCGTAATCCAGATAATGCACGCATCCGTCGGCCGCATAGGCCATTCGTCCGGGCTGCTCCTTGTATACCGGCACACGGTACATCCGGGTATCGGCACTGCCCCAAAAGCCACCCAACAAAGCCAGCCACAATCCCAAATGACTGGTCAGGAAACGCCAGCGGATGCCTTTCCGATTTCGGATACCGCGGAAAGTGATCATCGCCAAATGCGATTGGAGCAATAACAAGATAAAAAGGAAAGGCCAGGAAGTGGTCATCTCATGTATTCCCAAACGCTCCCAAAATGTTCCCCCCTCTCCCATCGGCATCATGGCCGGATGCTGAGGTACCAATCCAATGATCAGACAAAGCAGAATGAACATTACAAAGGTAATTGCCGTGGTGCGCAAAGAAAGCAGGAAACGACAAAAACGATTCTGTCGGTAGTCCTTGTAAAGCACCCACAAGGCCAACAGCCACAGCACAACCAAAATAATGTTCAACGGGAATGAAAAGAAAGTTACCGGAAATCCTCCGGCAATATATTGCACCGCAAAAAGCAGGAAAACACCTGCCGCAATGCCGATAATATCCAAATGCTTCATGATGATGTGATCATTGTTTGCATGCGCAAAGATAATACATTTCTATTCATCAAAAAACATCTGATATAATTTTTGTAATTAATACAAATATTATAACATTACGGTTTGAAGACAGTCTTTATTGCATGGCATTTTACGTCAAATATTCCATACACCCTTCCAGACATTTGCAAAAAACAAAGAAATTCCTTATTTTCAAATCCTGATATTCTGTTTAAACAGAATCGACAGCAATAATTAGATTTTAAATCAGAGCTATGACAAAAATTACAAGAAAAGAACAATATGAGTGGGCTGTAAAGAAGGTGGAAGGATTACTGAATCTGGTCACAGACACAACGCCTCCCGAAGACCCTAATAGAATTGAACTGGAGCTGCTTTCCAATCTGGTTGCAGACTATTCGGAAGAGCACTTTGCAGCACAAACAGTAGAAGTTATTATTGAAAACGCCGGTAGCAATCTCAGTGCATATATCAAAGACGCTCCAATTATCACAGTCGGAAATAGCATTAAAGAGATTATCGGAAACATAAAAGAAGCCATAAACCTATATCTGGAGGAAAATCCAAATCCTTGTGACGCTCTCAAAGGAAACTTCACTCTGGAATTCAAAATAAATGCGGAAACGTTTCTCAACCACTAAAGTTATCACTTTTTAAGGCAAGATGAACTGATTGCAATAATATCGGAATAATGTTTATGAAAAACGACAAATAAAAAACGGAATTCATTCCGAATTCCGTTTTTTTAATGAGCCGACAGCGGGACTCGAACCCGCGACCCTTTCATTACGAATGAGAATTGATATATTAACTATCCGTCAGAGTATCAATGTTTTACAATAAATATTTTATTTCTAAGGATACTCCAATGCACATTTTATGCCTAGAGTATCCGGTTATTTGAATGCCCTTCCGATACGCTCTCCTTTTACCCATCCATCACCGATCTGACAATCATTGATACTAACTATTGCCACGCCTTCTATATCTAATCCTTTATTAATGGCGTTTTGCAAATAGGTTTCTGCAAATATGTCAAAGTTCGCTCCCGGATAGGCATCTACGGCCAAGACCAATATATTTCCGTCTGTCAGTTCTCCACCATAGATATTGTCTATATTGTATTCTGTCAGAAATTCAATATATCTGTCAGCTTTCTCTTTTTGTTCTTGTGTCGGTTTCTTATTACCACAGCTTACAAAAATTGTCAACAATGCAAAAAAAAGAACTTTCTTCATAAGCTAAATATTTAGGATATTTCTTAATTCATTATACAAATCAGAATTTTTCATATCTTCCCAATAATATTTTTTATAATGGCTTCTACTGAACCCATCTTTGTTTTCGTAAACCAGAATACATTCTTTGTCACACAGAACAATTACTGATGATAACAGCAGTTTTGCATAGGAAAAAGCCTGAAGAAATGCAGTTTCTACTTCCTGGTTATTCTTCATGTAGCATTTTGCTTCAATTAAAACTTTAGCCCTTTCTTCCTCTGGCTTGTTGTCATAATGAAGCGCATAATCTGGGAATATACGGTGTCCTCTTCCTGCATGGATTGGTAACTGGCGTACATAATCTCTATGCTCATACCACCCCATTTCATTCAACAACGGTTCCAGTAATTTTTTCTCTACATCCTTTTCTTCTTTAATAACTATTCCCTCCGGCAATGAAGGTGCATATATTTGTGGAAGTACAGATATGTCGAATCCTTTTGATTCTATCATCCTCATGAGTTCTGCATAATCTTTTCCTGTGACCGGCCATCCGTTGACTCCTTGAAAGTTTTTTCTAACAAGCGGATGATCTGAAAAGTATTCATCCGCTTTCAGTTCTTTTAAAGTGATATGCGGAATTTCGATTCTGCCTCCTATATAGGTATTGCTATAATAATGGAAAAATGGATCTACTATGCCATCTGTTTGAGATCTCCATAAGCAAGTTATTGCACTCACTGGAGATGTTTCATAATGGATAAGAATATCTCCTTTCTTTGTGTCCTTGTTGGATTGCCAGAATCCAGTAGTCCAATGTGTACCATATCCTTTGATAGGTCCACCAATAAACCATGCTGCCGATGGTTTTGGCATCTCCTTCCTATCATCATCACCTAAAACATTAGGAGCATGATCATACATGAATGCACTCAATTCTTCTGGAGATAAACCGTTCCCTGTTCTGAATTGATAGAAAACCTTGCACAACTCCCAATAATACATACACCTAGCTTTATAGTCAGGTTTCTTTGGTATTGGAGGTAGTTCGATTTCAAAATAGTCTGCAAGTCTTGTAACCTGATAGAATTCGTCAATGTAAATGTATGGGAAGAAGTATTCACTAAACAAATAATTCAATTCCATCGACAGGAATGGTACATACTCTAACATCCGGTCAAAGTCACCAATCTTTAAGACTTCTTCTGATTCTATTATCAAGCCTGTGGATATAATTTCTTCATATAGCTTTCCGGCATCATCCAATGAGTTTAATTCAATCCCTTCATATTCAGACACCTTGTAACACCAAAAATCTTCCAATATTTCGCAAATCATTTCAGAATTGAATGAATCTTTGATTTTGGGATTATATTTCTCAAACAGTTGTTCTTCTTCGATCCATTCCTTCCTATCCGAAAAAGCAGATATGGCAGACTTTCCTTCAGGAGAGTTCTTGTATAAATTCCAGATGTATTGATTAAATTTCATGACTATAGTCTTTTCATGCATCCAAGAACCTGAAAGACACATTGTATCATATTTTTAGGAAGTTCTTGAATACCGTATTCCGGAGATTTATTTGTAGGAACCAACGTATAGCATTTTGGATCACTTGACGGTCCTAATCTTTTAATTGTTCTCATACCATTTTTCGTTACGATGGCATATACTTCCCCTAATGGAAGAAAAGACATATCTTCAACTTTCTTTAATGCTATAATATCACCATGTGTAATTTCCGGTTCCATTGAATGCCCTGTAACATTACACCAACAAGTCGCTTCATTATATTTTTTGAAATCTATTAAGTATTCAGGCTTTGCAGTCTGGTCGTTTAAAACAATATCAAACCCACCTATAAAATCTACATTATAATAAGGTACACCTGTTGTGTAGCTGATAGCAGGTTCAGCCTCTGTTTTCTTACTTGCGATAAAATCTGAAACCTTGAATTTGTCAACAGAAGCAACATCAAATCGAGCGCACAACTTTTTATATTGTTCAGGTTCTAAATCTCTCATAGATTTTTCCATGCCTGAAACATTTGCCTGACCACATTCAAGTATGTCAGCAATATTCTTTTGAGTCAAACCAAAAGCCTGTCTAAATCCTTTCAAGTCGTACATATCAGTGATATTTATAAATTAGATGTTAATAAATAATAATATCAATGATATTTTTACTTTAATATTAGTAATATATCAGTGATATTAGTACATTTGCATATCGAAACTTTGATACGAAACAAAGATAACAAATAACATTAATAATACACACGATTATGAGTACAAAAATCAAGAACCAATTAAAAGAAGTCATGCTGATGGCATGGCAGTTTGTAAAGCGTAATGGTTATAGCATGAGTGAAGCCCTTAAATGTGCTTGGGCAAAGATGAAGCTGAAAGCTGCGATGAAGCAAAGAATAGTAAAGGTCAAATTGAAAAAGGGGGATGGATCTATACGCGAAGCATACGGCACGCTGAAAGAAAACCTGATACCTGCTACATCTGGCGAAAACAGAAAAAAGAACGATACCATTCAAGTTTACTTTGACACAGAAAAGCAAGAATACAGGTGCTTCAAGAAAGCGAATCTAATCACCCTTTAATCCACACGATTATGAGAAAGATATTATCAGAGATCACAAAGATGATCAAGAAAGAAGCCTACAAGCTATATGACTGCAACCTTGATTATGTAGGCTTTGAGCTGAAATTAGGCGACAAGGTTATCGCAGTCTACGTATCAGAACAAAACTCTTATGTCAATGTATATGACCTTGAAAAAGGCACAGACCTTGACAATGTATCAGACAAACTTTCAGCCAGTCTACCAGACTGGTACGACCTCTCACCAGAAAGCTATCAGGCCGCTTTATGTGCGTATGCCGCTGATCAGAGATTTCAGTGCTATCGAGATAGCCACTAAATGATTATAGCCCGTCCGGTCTCGATACCGGGTACAATCCGTAGAAGGTATGGCGGGCACTACTTGATTAGTTCTTTGACATGTTGGTAAAACCATATCGGTGTAATTCATAAACCGGATATGGCGAACAGAAATAACGCATATAAACAAGTTGGGGCTTGTGACCTATGCAATGTTTAACAATTAGCAGATGCCGCCGCAAATAATCGTCCTTGAGCAGTAAGCATACGGGTTGGGCGTCCGTACAGGTGTCAAGAAAACATATAATCCCGTGGCAATGCCGGCAACCCATCACATCGGAACTGGGACGGGAACGAAATTTTAAAAATGAAGCCTATGAAAGAAAAAGTTATGGCCGTAGCACTGTGCGTGCTGCTTTTGGCAGTTCTTGGCTTTGCCGGGACCTGCGATCGGGCAAATGAAGTGGTTAATACCATGAAGCCACAAGTCTACCAGCTTATCAAAGATAAGGGGTATAACACAAACAGAGAGATTGCTAATGAATATATGTCTAACAAGGCCAGTTATGACCAACTGGCAGAACAAAACTTATGGTGATATGGGGCATACTTATAAAGACATAGAAACATATGATCTGTTAAATCTGATTCCGATAGAGGATGCAATCGCCTTTTACGGATTGGAGAAAATCATATTCAATGCTGGGCAAGATGAGGTTCTTACCCACATTGACGAAGATAAGGTAATCGAACATGCAGAAACTATAAAACGAAAATACAATGATTAGAACTTACGAGATTGACGAAAACTACAAGACAGTTAGAGTATTCGATGAAATAGAAAAAGGGGATGTCGCACTAATCCCCTTTGATAAGAAAAGACATCTTGGACTTCGCTTAGAAGCCTGCCGAAGGAACAAAGATCTTCGTTTGATTGGTGTTCTAAAAAGTAAAATGGATGTAAGGTATAGAGTTTCATATAAAGAGTATCCTGGTTTTTCCGCGGTATTCTGTATCAAATAAAGGAGGTGCCTATGGTTAATGAAGAAGTTCTAAAAATCGTCCTGAATGACAAAACTTTCGGACGTGATCAGGCTGCGGATATTGTAGGCGGACTGGCACGGCTGCTGGATTTAGTCGGCAAAGGGCTGATTAGAGCCGAGAAACGGACGAACAAGCAGAACGGAAAGTGGTTCTGTAATGCTTATGATGTGATTAAATATGCAAGACTTAAACGTAATTATTTATAACTAAAAAAAACACGATTATGAGTTTGATTAAGAAATCCAATGAGTTAGTAATTCCTACCACAGTAAAGATGATGATTTACGGTCAGGCAGGTATGGGTAAAACAACAGTAGCTTTGAGCGCACCAAAACCGCTATTGCTTGATTTTGATAACGGTGTCAAGCGTGTGAATATGGCGCATCTGGATGGTATTGATATTGTTCAGGTTACTTCTTGGCAAGATGTTCAACAGGTACTGCAAGAAGACCTTTCAGCATACCAGACTATTGTAGTAGATACCATCGGTAAGATGATGGACTTTATCATTTCTTACAAATGCGGTACCAGACAACCCCAAATCAGAGATTGGGGCGGTATCAATGCAGAGTTCTCTTGGCTGACACGCACTCTTTCTTCATTAAACAAGAATGTTGTCTTTGTAGCCCACCGTGATACACGCAAAGAAGGTGACGATACGGTGTTTATACCGGCTCTGCGTGAGAAGTCCTACAACTCCATCGTAACAGAACTTGACCTGCTGGGTTATCTGGAAATGCGCAATGAGAATGGTATTCAGAAACGTACAATTACTTTTGATCCTACATCAAGAAATGACGGAAAGAATACTTGCAATTTGCCAGGGCTGATGCAAGTGCCTACCATTCTGGACCGGAACGGTAGCCCTACAGCAAAGAACGACTTCATCACCATGCAAGTGATCCGGCCCTATCTGAATATGCTTCAGGTAAAGAAAGAAGAAGCCGCCAAATATGACAAGGTCGTAGAAGAAATCAGAGATCAGATAGAAATGATTACTGATGCCCTTTCGGCCAATGAATTTGCAAAAATCATCAACAACTTTGACCATGTCGGCAGCTCTTTAGCTAAAGCCAGAGATATGTTCGGCAAGAAAGTGAAAGAGTTGGGGCTTGTGTATGATAAAGAAACTAAGACCTATGCAGACGCAGCAGCCTAAATTCAAGTTCTATGCAACACTTCTCGATGCGTTTACCAACTATTTGAGAAGTGATGCTTTATATGAAAGGTATTGGGGATTCTCAGAGAATCCCCCACATACCCCTGAAGAGTTCAAAGAACAGCAGTTCCAGAGTCTGATTGATACAATCAATCGTGTACCGTTTGACAGTGAAGCTGCCGACAAGGGTACAGCCTTTAATGAGGTTATAGACTGCATGATTGAGAACCGAAAGTCTGATAAGGTACAGGTGAAAAGATTGCTGTCTGATATGGCTGATGGTAGTCAAAACTTGATCGGACTAAGAGCCATCTACAACAACCGCCAGTTCGATTTTCCAATCGCCATCTGCCGTGAGTTTGCTAATTATTACAAAGGAGCCTTGACGCAACAATATGTTCAGGCTATACTGCCTACATGTTTCGGACCTGTCTTAATCTATGGATTTATTGACGAACTGATGCCTATGTCTGTTCACGATATAAAGACAACCGGAAGTTACTATGTTGGCAAATTCAAAGATCACTGGCAACACATGGTTTATCCTTATTGTTTGATGCAGAACGGCAGTGATGTAAGACTGTTTGAGTATAACATAACAGATTTCAAAAGTTCTTATACGGAAAGTTACACATTTGTGCCAGAACGTGACATACCTATTCTGACAGCACATTGTGAAGAACTCATACGGTTCTTGAATGACAACAGAAATTTGATAACCAACAAAAAGATTTTTGCAGAAGATGAGCAACCAAATAACCGGGTGTCTGATTGAAATCGGCCAGACGGTCCAAATACCATCAAAGACAGGCGGTGCCCCATTCCTGAAACGTGAGTTTCTGCTTGACGCAACGACCTACGATCCTTATACCGGGCAACGTAACGAGTATGAGAATATCTTACCGCTTGAAGTTTCTGGCGATAAGTGTGCAGAGCTGGAGCAGTTCAGAATCGGTGATGTAATAACAGTTTCTTTTGCCCTGCAAGGACGTTCATGGACGAATCAGGATGGCGAACTGAAACGAATGGTTTCTATCCGGTGCTACAAGTTGGAAGTCCGGCGCACAACCGGCCAGCCGCCAGCACAACCAGTTCAGCAGACATTCCAACCGGCACCGACACCATTTCCGCCAACTATGGAACAAGCATTTCCACCGCCAGTAGACGCCAACGGGAATCCTAAAGACGACTTACCATTCTAGCCTATGAGTTTATTCAATTTAAAGAATGAGTACGATATCCCCAAATTTAAAGCTTATGTAAACAAACTATTTCAAGAACGTGCAGTTGTGGAAGTGCGAAAGAAACTTCCTAACCGCACACTTGCCCAAAATAGCTATTTACATCTGCTTTTAGGGTATTTCGGTAGTGAGTACGGTTGCAGCCTTGACGAAGCCAAGATTGACTTCTACAAAAGGACCTGCAACCGTGATTTGTTTGAAAGAAAGACGGTCAACAAAAAAGGAAAAGAAGTAACCTACCTGAGAAGCTCTGCTGAGCTGACAACTGGTGAAATGACTTTGAGTATTGACCGTTTCAGAAACTGGAGTGCATCTGTCGCCGGAATCTACTTGCCGGCTGCCAACGAACAACAGATGCTAATTTATGCACAACAAGAAATCGAACGTAATAAAGAGTTTATATGACAGAAACAAGAAAATCAGAACAACGGTATGTAACATCAGATCCGAAAAAGATGCTAAACATGTATCTCGCAAAAAATGTCCTGAAAACCTGGACTGAGGATTTTATCGACGAAAGCACTGGGGAAACAGTGAGCATTGAACGAAATGAGATTCTTTTTGAACGTGGAAGATTGGTAGATCAGGATACTTTGGCTAAGATTCGTTTCAGTATGTCTGCTGATGGTATAAAAGAAGTAGAGGTCAGCAATCAGAAACGAATGGCATTTGAGAATGAAAATAAATGCCTATTCCCTTATATTGCACAAGCCTTGATAGGTGACAAGAAGTATAAATTTCTTCTTTATGCCACCGGATTAGAAAATGTGATCACGATCTTGAAAGACTATATTGAATTGAACTATCAATCCGGTTTTACTTTATCAATGGTAAAAGAGTTTGATTCATGTATCATCCTTACTGACAATCTGAAGGAACGCAAAATTGATAGTATTGCGGAATCTTATCTGAAAAAAGAAATTTCTACAGAAGAATATTTGGATGCGATGTCTTCTGAAGACACAGAGGAAGAAGCAAAGCCTAACGAAAAGAAGTTCTATCAAATTGAAACCAAAGTCATCTTTGACGATGAAGAAGAAAGAACACAAACCTTTGTAGTACACACGTTCAATGTAGACAGGGCAATGATGCTGATTACCCATTGGCTTCAGAACAAAGAAGACGAATATGAGCAACAGGCTAAAGAGAAAGGTCGTGAATATGATAAAAAGAAGATTCATACCTCTATCGAGTCTGCCAAGCCTATTCCTGTCGGTAGATTTATTCCCAGAGAGTTTTCTGTGGCCTATGTCGATTAACTGACGGCCCGGAAAGACGGGCATTTGGGCGCAAGCACAGGACGTGCTTTTGTATGGAGTAATTGCGCAATATCTCCATGCACTTGTTTCGTTGAATTAGCTGATATATGAGGCAAGTAAAACCGTGATGGTTGGGCGGGTTCGATTCCCGTTGCGTCCACTAATAACCTCAAAAACAAAGAATATGAAAACGAAAGAAATAACTAAAGTCGTTTACGTCGCTAATGATGGGAAAGAGTTTCTTACAGAAGAAGAATGCAAGAAGCATGAAGCGTTTGTGAAAGAAATTTTGCGTAATATTTCCTATTTCTGTATCCGTTGCTGTCCTGATTTAAATGAAACAGGATATTATACTCATAGAATATATGCAGCAGTCCTTTCTAAAAATGGATTATTCAGTAAAGAAATCGCATTTCAATGGGCTTTAAAAAAGTTTGGTACTTACTTAGGGGAAAGCGTAATGGGATATGGTTTCCAACCTCATTTTGATGTAAGCGAAATCTCTAAAGAAGAATATGAAAGATGTCCTGCTACTGTATGGGGAGGCACTCCATTAAAAAGTGAAAAAATATTTCTAAGTCCCAAACAGGTAGAAGATTTTCCTAAGAATATTGATTATATGAAAGAATGGGGATTTAAATAATGCCGTACTACATCAAGAAACCTAAAAAGAAGAAAGAAAGCCCCTTGCCATTATTTGACAAGGCAGGTATCAAAATCAGAAAGAAGCCGGATCTAAAGGCGAAGCTCGACAAAGAGTTTTCCCTTTTCATCCGGCTTCGTGATTGTATGCCAAATGGCTTTTTCCGCTGTATTTCATGTGGGCAGATAAAGCCATTTGAACAGGCCGATTGTGGGCACTATTTCAGCAGAACACACCTTGCTACAAGATACGATGAAAAGAATTGTAACGCTGAATGCCGCCACTGCTTAACTCCTGATGCGCTAATTCTAATGAAGGATTTTAGTTGGAAAAGACTTGGAGAAGTTCAAGTAGGCGAAGAAATCTTTGCTTTTGATGAAGAAATTATTTATAAGACATCACGAAGGTATAGAGTTGGAAAAGTCACATATATTGAACGTGATATTCAAGACGTATATGAGGTTGAATTAGAGAATGGTGATAAAATAAAGACAACAGCTAATCATAAATGGCTTGCAAGAGCAAGGCAAGGTACTTCATATACATGGATTGAAACACAGGAAATGTGGATAAATGGAATAAATCTTCATGGTAAACATAAAACTGGACCTCATACGGATAGAACTACGACTATTGTTTGTAAACCTCTTCAAGTTATACAACAAGACAAATCTTATGAAAGTGGATGGATCGCTGGAATGATTGATGCAGATGGACATATTTGTCAGCAGAATATTGTTAATCAAGATGGTACAAAACGCTATGGCTTTCGCATTGGTATAGCTCAATGTGAAAAGTACATGGATATTTGTTCTGAAATAAAGCACTTACTTGAAAAGTTCACAGGTAATAATAAAACTTGCCGACAGACAATGGAAAACTTAAATAGGCAGGGTACATTCAAAAAAACATATCAATCATGGCAATTTCTCATAACAGGTACAAATATTGAGAAACTTCAGTTTCTAATGCGTGTTCGTCCAAATAAAATAAAAAAAGTGGATGTGGAGAAATTAGGTAAACTGAAATCGCAATATGATACTAGAGTTAAAAGCATTAAATATGTTGGTAAAGAAGAAATTATTGTCATGGAAACTGATACTCACACATTTATTGCTAATGGCTATGCTATGCATAACTGCAACAGATTCAAAGCGGACCATCTGGAAGGCTACAGGGTAAATCTGATTGTCAAGATCGGGCAACCGGCTTTTGATATGCTCAAAGTGAAAGCTGCCAGTACATCAAAAATGAGTGATTTTGAATACGAGCAGCTTATCAAGTACTATAAAGCCATAAACAAGAAACTAAGAAAGGAGAAAGGCTTATGAGTTATGTGCTACGTGATTATCAGCAAAAGGCCAGCGATGCAGCAGTGAATTTCTTTGCTAATAAATCAAAGAAGAAAAATGCCATCATGGTATTGCCTACTGGTGCCGGAAAAAGTCTGGTAATAGCCGACATCGCCAGTCGCCTTGAAGGGTACACACTGGTATTTCAGCCCAGCAAAGAGATTCTCGAACAAAACTTCCTGAAACTTTGTTCGTATGGCATACTGGATTGTTCCATATATTCAGCCTCATTTGGTAGAAAAGAAGTGAACAGAATCACATTTGCTACTATTGGCAGTGTGATAAATCATCCGGAATTCTTTCAGCATTTTAAGAACATCATCATAGACGAGTGTCATTTGGTCAATCCCAAAGAAGGTATGTATAAATCATTCCTCTCGATGCTGAAATGCAAAGTTCTTGGACTAACAGCTACACCATACCGCCTTTCATCCAGCAAGGACTTCGGAAGTATGTTGAAGTTCATCACCCGGACCCGTCCGTGTGTCTTCTCTGAGGTTATATATCAAGTTCAAATTTCTACTCTTTTGGATATGGGCTATCTCTCAAAGTTGAACTACTATCCAATGAATCCCTTGGGATGGAACGAACTTAACCTGAAAGTAAATACAACCGGTGCAGATTACACTGAGAAGTCTGTGGTCAATGAATACGAACGTATTGACTTCTACGGTTATCTTGTGAGCATCGTGCGACGACTGATGAATCCGAAGGTCGGTGGCAAGCGTAAAGGGATCTTAGTGTTCACGCGTTTTCTGAAGGAAGCAGAAAGGCTAACAAAGTCTATTCCAGGAACGGCCATCGTTTCGGGTGAAACACCTAAGAAAGAACGCGAACACATACTTGAATCATTCAAGGCCGGAGAGATACCGGTCGTTGCCAATGTCGGCGTACTTACCACCGGATTTGATTATCCAGAACTTGACACCATCGTTATGGCTCGCCCTACGATGTCACTGGCTCTTTGGTACCAGATTGTTGGCCGTGCCATCCGCCCGCATCCCAATAAGGAAGCAGGCTGGATTGTAGATCTCTGTGGAAACATCAAACGCTTTGGCGAAGTAAAGGATCTTCGCCTGGTAGATGGTGGTAACGGCAAATGGGCCGTGTATTCCAATAACAGACAGTTGACTAACGTAAGATTCTAAGATTATGGAAGGATATATAAAACTAAGCCGCAAGTTCTTCTCGAATGATATGTGGAATGAGGCCCGGACTTTTAGCAGTTGCGAAGCGTGGCTTGATTTAATTCAGTCAGCACGATTTGAAGCAACGCCCCGTATGGAGAGTATCGGAGGTCGAGAAGTCTCTTATACAAGAGGACAATATCCTGCATCCATAAGATTTTTATCTAAGCGTTGGCACTGGACTGAAAGACGGGTGCGGACATTTCTAGCTTATTTGAAGCGAGAAAACATGATAGCACTCTCTCAGGATCAGGGAATGAACATTATAACCCTTGTGAAATACAACGAATACAACGGAAATCCTACTGACACACCAAGTGACACGGCTGCTGACACAAATAGTGACACAAGTATAGTTCAGGAAATTAGTGAGTTACGTCTACAAGTGACACAACTACTGACACAAGTGTCGACACAGCAAGTGACACAGCCTCAAAATGAGGCCAAAAAGCGACACACGAGTGACACAAAGCAAATAAAGGAGAAGAATATTATTAAAGAAACTACTACTAACGTAGTAGCAAAGAAAGACACAGCTAAAGCTGCTACCCTCTCACGAAAAGAAGCCTTTTATCAGTCTTTAATTCCTTTTGTTGGTTTGTATCCCAAAGAAATGATCAGAGCTTTCTTCGATTATTGGAGCGAACAAAATAAATCAGGCACCAAGATGCGCTTCGAGCTTGAAAAAACATGGGAGTTGTCACGAAGACTAAAAACATGGGAAAAGAAAGAATACCAATATGGAAACAGAAATCATACTATCACCTCTACAACTTCAACAAAGACAAGGCCAGAAGGACTTAACACCGGTTCAGAAAGCCTTGAAGAATGGATTAATGGCATCCCAGTTGGTCAGTGAATGGTCTGGCACTGAAGCACAGCTAAAGTGTGGCTATTCTTTGGAGGATGTAGCCGGACTCAAAACAATTCCAAGCATTGGAGATGTAAGCCGGGCCTATGGTAACATGACCGCAGTTCAAATCATTGTTGAGCATTTGAAATCAATTTTCCGTTATGCCGGAACAGATTTGCCAAATGAACAGCTGGCAGAAACAGCCTTATCCATACTAACGAACTATTACTATCTGAATCTTGGAGAACTATGTATCTTTTTTACTCAGTTAAAGGCCGGTTCCCGCGGACAGGTCGTTTGGGGGAACAGAATCAATAACCAGGCAATTATGGTGGCCCTATACGAATTCAGTCAAGACAGGTTTACAGCAATAGTACGTAAAGAAGACGAATTGAGAAAGACTCAGGAACGGAAGGGATTTACAAGAATTGAAAGTGCTGCCGGTGCCATCCTACAAGGCGTTGAATCTATAAAGAAACTCAAGGCCGAGGCCAAAAAGAACATAGAAGCATTCAGAACCCTTTTCCCCAGCATTCCCGATGGATATTCAGAGAAAACCCTTTTTGAAGCATTTTCTGGCAAAGAAGATGCTATTCAAACAGTTTTCCGTAAACCCATCAAAGCCGATGATGCTTCCGAAGCGTTGTACCGTTGGCTTTGTGACTACAATGTAAGAGTTAACAAATAATTTTTATACACGATTATGAACGAAAGAGAAAAACAACTGAGCAAACTGAGAAACGACTTGCTTAAAGCCATACGGTCCGGCAATATGGTAAAGGCTGCAAATATACAAATGCAGATGAATCGTTTGCAGTATGAGCAAATATCACTGCAGACCGCAGCGCTAGAGAGTATGACGATAGACGAACATGTAGAGGCCATCAATCTGATGAACCGGGTGTTTGTCCTGGGAGATCTAATCGAAGAGGCGGCACTGGACTTAGAAGCGCACATGAGAAAGACCGGGGTAGTCAAGATAAGCATTTGCGAGGATGCACGCCAGATTAAGCTATTAGCCGGAAAGTTTGCGAAGTTGGTGGATGGATACCATGACGAGGAATTTTCCGACTCGTTTGCAGAGCTGTGCGAAAGCATCCGAATGAACGTCAAAAACGCTATGTATAAACAAGAGGCGAAGTTACGCCCGGTAATTGAGAAAGCACATGACAAGAATTAAAAACTTTTGGCGGTCAGTCAAGGCCCGCTGGGCAGAGATAGACCTAATGGATTGGAGGTAAGACTATGACATTTGAGCAGGCTATTAAGACATATCTGGACAAACGGGCAAAAGAGGATGCCTTGTTTGCCAACACGTACAAAAAAGAAGGTAAAAGCATCAAGGAATGCTGTAAGTATATAATATCTCAAGCGAAAAAGCAGAGAGAAAACGAATGTGCTATTCTTCATGACGAAGAAGTTTTTAGCTTGGCGGTACATTATTACGATGAGGACGACATCAAGGTTCCAGAAATAACGGATAACGTAAGGGTATCTGTTTCCAAACAGCCGGAACCAAAACGAGAACCGGCAGCAGATCCTCACCCGAAGAAGAAAAAGGCTAAAAATAAGAACGAGCCTCAACCAGTATTCACCCTTTTTGATGGTATACTATGAGAAAAGGAATAAACAACAAAGTCAAAGAGATGAGCAAGAAATTAAAGCCCTTATCTCCGGATCAGTTAGCGTACATAAAAAATATCTTTGACAAGAAAGGATATTATAAAAAAAGCGGTGAAGTATGGTGCCAGTGCTGCGGTCGGATTGAACACCAGCTTCCCGGTAGTTTAGACATAGATATAGAATGCGGATATCAATGTTCCTGTGGCGCTCACCTTACGTTAGTTTATGCCCCAAGACTGAACAGAATGTATGATAGAGCATATTATTCTGTAGTTCAGACCTGCCAAGGCTGGCAAATAATACGGACATTTAACGTGGAAAGGAATAATACCAAGGGTATCCTTACTCAATACGACATTAATGAGGTTTATCAGAACTGGATTTCTCCAGATGGTGAAGAAGTAATACTGGGGAAAAGCTACTCACGAGGGGTAAATTACTTTTTCTGGAAATATAATAGTGATTTTTCCATAAGACACCACAATGCTAAAAGTAGTGGATATTATGCCTTTGAGGATGTATTTGATACTTGTGGAAACTATTTCTATCCCAAGTTCTGCATCACCAAAAAACTAAGGCGCAACGGATGGAAAAAACGGATAGAAAAATTGCCCTGTGTTTCTATGGCCGAATGTATGAAGATGCTACTATCATCAAATCATGCCGAAACCGTTGTCAAGCAAGGACAATATGATGTGTTTTTGCACATGGTGCGTAATAAGTGGAAAGAGCTGGAATATATGAATATCCTGAATATATGCCACAGAAACGGCTATATGATTACAGATGCTTCCATGTACTTCGATTACATAGATACTCTGAATAACCTTGGTAAAGATGTACGGAATCCCAAATATATCTGTCCGGATAATCTCTATGAAGCACACGATAAGGCACTGGCGGCCTGGACTAAAATCCGGAGGGCGCAGGAACAGCTGGAAGAGAAAAAAAGTATTGCTGAAAAGGAAAAGGATTATAAAGCCTTACGGGGCAAATATTTTGGCATTCTGATTACAGACGGAACACTGGAAATCGCTCCACTTAAAAGCGTTAAAGATTTCTTCGAGGAAGGATCAGAGATGCACCATTGTGTATACCAAAACAAATACTACAAAAAGAAAGATGCGCTGATCCTGTCAGCCAGAATTAACGGAAAAAGAGTTGAAACCATTGAAGTAAATCTAAAAACTTACAGCATCGTGCAGTCACGCGGAGCCTGTAACAAGAACACCCCGTATCACGATCGGATAGTAAGTCTGATGAACCGCAATATGAACCTAATCAAAGCGATATAATCATGAAAACAAATAGACCAAAGAAAAAACATCTGGCAGAACGATATGCCACATTCGCGTTTATAGATCGGGAGAAAGCACTTGGAGCAAGATTCCTAAACTTCGAAAATATTTTTAAGAGGAGACACATCAGAAAAGCCTATATAGACGGCTGGAACGCCTGTCTGGAACATCTCGCCAGCATACCGTGGGACGAAGCCATGAATGTGATTGTTAACTATTGCAAAGGAAAGGAGGACTGAGGTATGGCAACGAAAGAAAAAAGAGAAACGCTCGCAAAGACAGATTTCTGTAGGGCATTTTTGCACGTCCAAGGCTTTCTGACAGATGCAGAGAATGAGAAAGTTTTTCAGCGTATAAGGAAGTGGCAAGATAAACATAAAGTAGGAATAACTGATGCACAGCTTTGGTCTGTAGAAGTAATCTATGATGATAACGCAAAGGAGGATTGAGATATGACACTAAAGAAATACCAAGCGAGGCAGTTGGATCCTCGTGCTACGGTAATAACCATCCACGAACATGAACGGCATGTCAACCGGATAAAGACAGAGATGTACGTTGCTCTGGCATCATTTAACCGAGCCGGAAGCATTACGAACGAGTCACACGATTACTGGAAAAAACGAATAAGCGAGTTATGACGGAGAATAAGAAATCAATTAAGAACGACCGCAAGGATGGCAAGGTCCGCATGGACCTGCTGCCCTGGCCAGAACTGGAGAAGATAGCGGAAGTATACACCGCCGGAGCAAAGAAGTACGGCCCTAACCGATGGCAGAATCTGGAAAACGGTTATGAGAGATATAAAGGCGCCATGCTGCGCCACCTGACGGAAGTAGAAAAAGGCAATGCCATCGACGAGGACACCGGCTGTCTGCATATCGCTCAGGTGGCATGGAATGCCATAGCAATGGTACACTTTAAACTTAAGGAGTATGACACCCAAAGAATTCTTTGATCTTGTTGCCAGAATGAGGAAAATGCAGCAAGAGTATTTCCGGACCAGAACGTCCGCATCACTATCGGTCTCCAAAAAACTGGAGCGGGCCGTCGACGCGGAAATAGAGAGAGTGAACAGAATTACTAATGATTCCAGAAATTTATTTCCTAAACATGAATGACTATGATAGACTACGATTTACTTTTTGATGCCAGGGAAGCAGCCCTGAGAGTGAAGTTCCTTACCAGTAGTGAGGAACTTCTTTTGTATTCATCCGCTTTGTATCTCGCTATGGAATGGGGTAAGAAAGTGGGAAAATAAAAAAGGGAGCCAGCACACACGATCAAAAGCCAACTCCCTTACACGATTATGAGGAATATCCTCACACGATTATGATGCAAATATACAAATTCGAACTTAAATAATCGTGTTATGACAAAAGAATTTTCATCTATAATGGAGTTAAAGGCTATCCGTGAACAAAAATCAAGATTATCAGAACGTGAGAATGAACTATCCTCCCCTATCCTAACCGATTTCGGGCTTATTCCAGAAGTATATTCCTGGTTCAAAGAGATTCTTTCTGAAAGATCATGTCCACCCAATATTGAAAATGTCACCCAGCGCAAGAAGTTTCTTTTCATTATCTTATTCCTATTTGCCCCCAGCGTTCTGGCCGGCGGACGGCTCCCGAACGGAATTCGGGCAGAGATTGCCCATGTGTTCCCAGATGTTTCCCCCTGCGTAATATCAAACAATATTGCCGATGTTTCTTTTATCTATCAACAATATAAAGACTTCCGACAGGAAATAGAGTATCTTTACAGCCGGATAGTTGAACAGTTGAAAATCAAAGAACTAATCAAGTAGTTACTGGAACTTTTAGGGTTCCAGTTTTCTTATTGTTATGTAGCGAAAATGTTACAATAAAACTTGCATAATTGTAGCGAAAATGTTACCTTTGTATTGTTAAATAACAAAAGCGATATGAAATTTAGTGAAATGCACCGAAGGCTTGAGCAAGCAGGTTGGTATGTTTTTAAAGAAACTGACCATCGCTACTATGCTCACAAGGATTTTCCTTACTTGATTAAAGTCGGTCGGCATGGTAGTAAAGAAGTACCGCCAAATGAGTTTAACAAGGTAATGAAGAAAGCAGGGCTAAAATAAGCCCTGCACTTCATTCTAACATATATGCACGATTATGAAGAAGAAAGTTAAAGCAATCATTAGCAAGTCCGACACAGGATTTGTGATTATGATGGAAGGGTTTGATTGGGCTATGTCCTATGGTGATACCTTGGAGGAAGCCAAAGCTGATTTTGAGAAGTTTCCACAGGAGTACATCGAAATGTCTAAAGAAGCCGGAAAGGAGATTCCGCCAGAATTAAATAATGGCGAGTTGGAGTTCGAATATGTTTATGACTTATCTGGTTTCTTTAAGCAGTTCCCGTTTATTTCGGCCACTGCATTGGCCAAAAGGCTGGGAATAAATGAAGGGCTTATGAGACGTTATAAGTCCGGTTGCGCTCCTGTAGGTGAGATGCAGAAAAAAAAGATCCTGGATGGCATTCATGCCATCGGAAAAGAACTGCTTTCCGTCCAATTCTAAATCGCTTTTGTTGTACGAGAAAGTAAAAGCCGGAGCGTTATGCTTCCGGCTTTTTGTCAATAATATACAGAATGGTAATCATCAAACTGTAATATCATTCAAAATGGCTATACTATAATAGCTTATTAGGTTCTATCCCGATAAATTCAGCTAGTATAGAATTCCAATCTGATACGTTAGCTCTGCTAGGATGATAAATTCTTATGCATTTTATCTCATTCTCATTGTCTACAAGATACTTGCCATTATAGTAATCTGTACCATCCACCCAATTCGTGTTTGGTAAATGATCGTAAGCTCTGTTTCCCCAGACAATTATTAAATTGGGCCTAAGCTCTTTAATCACATTATAGAATAAAGGTGTGGAAAGAGTATAATCAGTATTAGAATATAACACATTTGATGCACTTCCTATGTAGGCAGTTTGAAGAAAATTATAGAAAGATATACTATTCCATAATTTTAAGCTTTCTTCTACTGTTACATTTTCTTTGCCATAGAAAATTTTATCAAAGGGATAAAATGTTTTAGTCATCCATCCCTGCTTTTCACCAATGTCTTTTCTAAAATCAATATATGACTCCACCGTTCTTTGTGTAAAACAGCTGCATTCTTCCATTTCCTCAAAAGAGCAATTTCCATAGACGCCACATCTGTCACATCCTCCACAATAATGGCTGTCACCAATAACAAGAATCTTATAATTCTTTTGTGAGTATTCACTTCCAATCCAAGGTTTGAAAAAAGTATCCATACAATATTATTTTTAATAAAATAGGTCTTTAATGGTATTTATCAGTTGTGAAAGTATAGCATTAAGCTTCCGTCTTTGTATTCAAACATTTAGAATAAATATAGTTCCTGAAATCCAATCTTAATTTACGCACTTTAGGTGATATAATTCCGTATTTATCTATTAGTTCTATAAGTTTTTCCCTTGTTTCATTTTCAAGATTATTCAACTTAAGTTCATTTATTTCTGGATCTGAATTTTGCTTTTGTAACCTATATAAAATAATTTGTTTCTCAATATGGATGTTATAAATGTACCCAGAGATGTTATGGATGTTATCAATAATAACTTTGTCGTCTATAAACAATTCTAATAACGCTTCACATGCTTGTTCCTTATGGTATAAATCATTCATTTTCTTAATGTATCTATCAATATCATCATTGTCACCTAAGTCTGGAAACCGCATGATATGAGAGAGCCATTGATATAACTTTTCGTTAGCATTTATTATTGCATCTCTTTCAGTAGAATAGATCTCTGATTTTACATTAGTAAGTAGAGATAATTGACTTTTTAATATTTCTGTTTTATTGGTAAACGCTGACTCAACGCTTTTAATTTCATTTGTAATTTTTCCTATATCATCTTTTGTGGCAAGATTTTTACCCTTTTCTTTAAAAAATGCTATTATGTATTGTACAAAACCAGATATTATAACTAATAATATAAACTGCTGCCAGGTCATAAATGTTTGCTAATTTAATATGAATATTTTTATGGTACTAATGCAGGAATAAAGTATGCCAATGATTCATTCAGACAATCAATAAATTGTTTTTTTCTTTCTGAAGGAATTGCATTTACTTCTCCATTTATAGGAGAAGTTGTCATAAAATTAAAAAGCACGTAATCAGTATCAATATTACCAGAAATACTTCTCAATTTACGAAGGACTGGTATTGAATCGTATCTAGTTTTATAGGTATGTAAAAAGTTAGAAAGCTTATTATTTGATGTGAGCAAGGATTCATCATTATCACAATCTTCAATATCTTTTTCAGATTCTACTTTTAGACATGAAGCAATATGTTGCAGTAGTGTTTCATCTATTGAATGGCAAAGCCCCATTATATATTTATGTGATTCAAACTCTTTTTGAAGTTCTATTTTATGAGTTTCCAGAGCCTTGTTATAGCTATCCTTTACTGATTCTATTCTTTTGGTTATATCTGCTATGTCTTCTTTGGTCGCAAGATTCTTTCCTTTCTCCTCATTATAAGCTTTATTCCGGGAAATACTATAAAGACATATAAAGTTTCCTACAGCCAAAATAACAGTAATAACATTAACTAATGTATCAATTCCCATGCTTATTCTCCTTTCTCTATTTTAATTTTTTTTCCACAATGTGGACAAATCATGTATCCGGCTCCGGTAAATTCAGTTTCTCCAATTAGTTCCGATATGGTCACGTTTAAAACGTCAGCCATCTTCATTAGAGTGTCAAGAGATGGGAATGATTTACCTGTTACGATGTTGCTAACAGCCACCTTTGAAATTCCCACTTTTTCAGCAAGTAGAGCTGATGTTACATTTCTTGCTGACATAATTTCTTTTAATTGTAAGTTCATAAAGTTTGCTTTAATTAATTACTTCTGCAAATATAGGTATTCTTTATCATATATAGCTATATAAATAAAGTCTACTTTATTAAACAATGTTAATTGACAAATAAAACTTTATCAAAATATTTGCAATTAATAAAGTTTACTTTATCTTTGCATCATCAAACAAGAAGTAATAACAATTTAAATACACACGATTATGAAAACAATTAGTAGTGATTACATCAAAGAAATCAAAGAACAGATCAGAGTTATCAATAATTCTCTCAAAAGAGTTCAAGAAGCTGAGAAGGTTCAGGATTCAGCAGTCAATACAAGAGAGTATGACAGAGCAACAAATGAAGCAATCGACGCAAGTGCAGACGTGATGATGGCTTTAGAAGAAGCTGTAAGACTTGCATCAGCGATGGGTTGTGCGACTGGTCTGTATGACATACACAAGTATCACAAGATTGCAGAACTTGATTTTAGAGAATCACACAAATAAGTTTAACCAGCAGGGCGAAAGCCCTGCATACTCTTTCACACGATTATTAATATTAAAACTTATTATTATGAAGACAATAGAAAAAATGCTTGCAGATGCAATCTTAAAGAGTATTGATAAAAATGAGGGGACGTTTTTTGTCGATGCAGATGACAATGAGAATCTGGTAGAAGTTGATGGTCACTACAAAATAAAAGGCTACCTCGAAAAAACAAGGTTTGGCAATGATATTTGGGTTACTACTGATGCTTCAGTAACTATAGATAAGGTAAGATCTTATGATAAGAATGATAATGAAGTAGAAGTTGAATATGACATTAAGGCCATTGAAGAATACGTAGAGGTGAGATTATAGCATAATAAAAAACAATTAAGAACAGAAGATTAATATGGCTAAGATAGTGAAAGCAAAGGTAAGGGTTAAGGTGTTTACAGATTTTGGGTATTGGTGCCTGGCTGAAATCAGAGGCCTGAAAGAAGGTACAATTTTAGAAGGTTGTTACAATCCCCAAAACAAAGCTTTTGATTTTACCTATAATGGTCAAGACGCAATGCTCTGGGTTAATCAGAATGCAGAACTAATAGGCAATGAAAAGAAATCAATGAGCAATATAATAGTTACTATTGCTGTTTGCCGTGATAAAGATATTATAGCTGAGTTTGACACGAAGAAAGAAGCAAAAAGATATGTCAAAGACGAAGGCTATAATAACGTCGAGTACTGGTATCTTGCATCTGAAGTGATAAATCAAAATGGTGACGTAAATCCTGCTTGTTGGGGCAGAACCAGACAAGAAGCAATTGAAAAACTTAAAAAATCAATGATATGAGACAGAAATATTTCGACACGAAACAAGCTGCAACCAAAGCAAAAGAAGAACGATCTAAAAATGGTGTACGTGACCTAAAGGTCTTCAAAATGCCAAAAGGCACAAGAAAAAGTGGCAAGTTCGCAGTATGTACTGAGCTTGAATATCTGAATACGTATTAAATGGCTATGCAAAGCCAAAACCTCAATAGTTATGAAAGAGAAAGAAATCTTACAAGAAATTATTAAGTGGCTGGGTAATAATACCAGTTACCTTTCTACAAAAACAGATTATGCTAGAGGCTATAAAGACGGCATAGAACAAGCAAAAGTGATAGTTGAAAGTATCATCAATGAACATAATCCGGATTTATTATCAAACAATTAGCGAATTGTTTCGTATGTATTGAATTGTTATTTAGAATTGTCTTCATAATTAGGTATCTTTGTATAGATACCATCGCGGGTTAGAGCAGTGGTTAGCTCGTCACTTTGACTTGGTGAAGGCCGGTGGTTCGAATCCATCACCCGCAACTAACATTTAAAAATTACACGATTATGGAAATACTTACACTTATCATCAAACAGAAGTTCTTTGACGAGATCTTATCAGGCAAGAAAACACAAGAATTCAGAGAAATCAGACCTACTACACAGAAGAAATACTGTCAGCTTGACGCTGAAGGCTTTTGCGTAGAGAAAGATGGTGTTTTACAACCCAGACGCTACGATGCCATTCAGTTCTTTGTAGGCTACAATAAAGACAGGGCCAGCGCACTGGTAGAAGTCAAAGACACAAAGATAGAATTGTTTGAAGATGAGAATCACAATTTGATTGAATACACTTATCAAGGTGAAATTTATTTGGCAGCTCAGGTCGTTTACGATCTTGGCAAAGTGATCGAAAAACATGTTTAACCCTTTAAAATTGTTGTTGAGTCAGAACAAACAGAAGTACATTTTCTACAAGTAACTATCGTGGTGGCCGGACTGGATTAACAGATCCGAACACTGGTAGGACCTCTCATGGTGGTAGATTTATCACTCGTAGACAGCAGTATTATAACATCCGCACAGGACTTGGTATGAGTGGAGGATAGTATGACACTGCAAGAAAGAACATATAATAGCATTGACCTCGTCAGGCAAAAGACTGACGGGGCTTTGCTGTTTTTGTCCTTGGGTAAGGATTCTTTAGTTCTATTGGATATGATCTATCCCAGATTCAAGCGAATTGTCTGTGTATTCATGTATTTCGTCAAAGGTTTAGAGCATATCGAAAGATGGATCGGTTGGGTAAAAGCCAAATATCCTAAGATAGAGTTCATACAGGTACCCCACTGGAATCTTACTTACATTCTTCGTGGTGGCCTGTATTGTGTACCTAATCCCAAAGTGAAGCTTTTGAAGTTGGCCGATGTGGTCAAGGCCATGCAGCTCAGATACGGACTGTATTACACTTTCCTGGGTATGAAGAAAGCTGATGGCATGAATCGCCGTCTGATGCTGAAAGGATATGAAGTCAATGGGTATGAGAACAAAGGCATGTGCTATCCTCTGGCCGATTGGACACAGAAAGACATTCTATCTTACATGAAGCAGAATAGCCTTCCGGAGCCTGTGAGGTATTCGCTGAAGGCCAGTTCGGGTGTAGGCTTTAATCTGGATTGTATGCTATGGCTGGAGAAGAACTACCCGCAGGATTTACAGAGAATTTACAAGGTGTTCCCGATGGCTGGGAGAATTCTTTGGGAGCACAAGAATAAACAAAATTAATAGGAGGAATGCAGAGTCAGAAGAAGAATTTCGGATAGAACTATGAGTTATTTAGGAAATCCCTATACAGCTCAAAATCTAATGTCTGGTTATGGATATAACCGAGCGCAAGTTGCTATTCTCAACCGTTCTCAAGCTCTCAGAAGTAGAGCAACAACAGAAAGCCAATTTAGAAGAATTGGAAGAGCAGCTGAAAATATGCATCGAGCAGCAAGTGGAGGACTTGGTTTAAGTAATGGTTAATATGGAACTAAGCAAATACATAAAGAGTGAATCGGTGGAACTTAACCGCTCCGCCATTCACTTTGCAGATTATAACCCCAGGAAACTTTCTGAGGAATCCAGAAAGACGTTGAAGCGGGGTATCAAGAAGTTCGGACTTGTCGGTGGGATTGTAGTCAACAAGCGGACCGGACTTACTATCGTGTCCGGCCACCAGCGTCTGAGCGTGATGGACGAGCTTCAGAAGTATCCTGAGAACGACTACCGCATCCGTGTCGATGTCATAGACGTGGACGAGAAGCAGGAGAAAGAATTAAACATCCTGATGAACAACCCTAACGCGCAAGGCTCTTGGGATTACGATGCTTTGGCTCGTTTAGTTCCTGATATAGATTATCAGGATGCAGGTTTAACTGCAGCAGATTTGAATATGATTGGATGTGACTTCCTTTTGCAGACAGAAGAAGAAAATTCTATTGCTGATGCATTGGAGGATATGATGGCACCAGTAACAGAACAGAAAGAAGCCGAGAAAGCAGCTAAACAGATGGAAAGAGCCGAAAAGGTGGCCCACATGAAAGAAGTCAAGCAACAAGTGAAGGATGCAGCCCAGAAACAGGCTCAGGATATGGATGCTTACTTAATGCTTTCCTTCGATACTTTTGAATCTAAAGCCGCTTTCTGTGAAAGATTCGGTTACGACCCCTACTCCAAGTTTATCAAGGGTGAGGTGTTCGATGAACAGATAGAAAGAATTGAATGACAACATGAAATTTTAGGAGGAAATCCGAGTCAGAAGAAAAACATATAGCCAGTTGTATCAACAGTCAAGACGAATAATGTACAACGCCGGAAGGCAATACGGGCTTGGAACAGACAGACAAAGAAGTATAAGAGACAGAACGAGGTTTATAATGGAAAGATATGCGGCAAGGATAGACAGCTATTTCTCAAAGAGAGGAATTGATATTTATGGTGATAAGCCTGTTTCTCGCCGCATTTATATGGGCAACAATAATGGATGAAATATGGTAGGAGATTTTATTCTTTGGCTAAAGACGTTTTTAAGGCAGAATCTTTTTTGTATCCATCATTATGTTTGGAAAGGACCATTAGATTTCCGCTATGAAATTTGTGATAAGTGTGGAAAATTGAAAAAGAAATAATATGGGAAATAGTGAATCTCAAAAAAGTAAACATACAGGGCGAAAGCCTAAATTTGACTACAAGAGTGAGGAGTTTCTCTCTCAAGTGGAAACGTATGCCAAAAAGGGATTCACGGACAAAGAAATCGCTTTTGCTTTAGGATTATGTCCCCAAACATTCAGTGAAAAGAAGAGTGAGCACTGCGAATTAAGCGAAGTATTAGCGCGCGGGCGTGCAACTATCACAGCGGCAGTGCGTGCAAAGTTCCTTGCTATGGCCTTGGGCGGTATCAAGACTAAGAGCACTGTTGTTAGGAAGTTGAAGGACCAGGACGGCAATTTAACAGGTGAAGAAGAGCTTCAGGTGAGTGAAAGTGAACTGGCTCCTAACCTGCAAGCAATGTCTGTCTGGTTATATCATCATGATGAAGAATGGAGAAAGGTTGAACGCCGACAGGATGAGGATGCAGATATCCCCCAAGACATTGATCACGGTGTTTCTATTGATTCATGGATTAAAGACAAACTGAAATGATTGAACCCCAGACGATATATCATCCGTTATATACCGACAATGAGAAATTTATTATTCTCATCACCGGCGGCCGTGGTTCGGGAAAGTCTTTCAACGCTTCAACCTTCATTGAGCGTCTGACGTTCGAGATGACTCCCACGGAGAAGATTGTCCATCAGATTCTTTATACCCGTTATACGATGGTATCGGCCGGCATGTCTATTATTCCGGAAATGATGGAAAAGATAGATTTGGACGGAACCACGAAGTATTTCAAGACCACCAAGACGGACATCGTAAACCGTATGACCGGCAGTCGTATCATGTTCCGGGGTATCAAAACCTCTTCCGGTAATCAAACAGCCAAACTGAAATCTATTCAAGGTATCACCACCTTTGTCTGTGATGAAGCTGAGGAATGGACCAGCGAAGAAGAGTTTGACAAGATCATGCTATCCATCCGTAAGAAAGGCATCCAGAACCGGATTATCATCATTATGAATCCCTGTGACTCCAATCACTTTATCTACAAGAAGTATATCGAGAAAACCCACCGTCTAGTGGAGATTGACGGCGTTCAGGTACAAATTTCCACTCATCCGAATGTTCTGCATATTCATACGACTTACTTCGACAATATAGCAAACTTATCTCCTGAGTTCCTGAGAGAGGTTGAAGAAATGAAAGAGAAGAACCCGGAGAAATATGCTCATGTCGTTATCGGCCGATGGGCAGACGTGGCCGAAGGTGCTGTGTTCAAGAAATGGGGCATCGTGGATGAGTTCCCGATGTGGTGTAAGAAAGTTGGTATCGGATTAGACTTCGGTTATACCAATGATCCTACAGCAGCTATCCGATGTGGAATCATTGACAATGCACTGTATTTGGATGAAATTGACTATCGGACCGGACTACTTTCCGGGGATATAATTAAGACTCTCCGCCCCTGGAACCTGAAAGTAATTGCTGACAGTGCAGATCCGCGACTCATTCAGGAAATCAGTAACGGTGGAATCAAAATCTATCCTGTTGAGAAGGGACCAGGATCTATCAATGCCGGCCTCGACAAGATGCAGGGTATGGAAGTTTACATTACCAGACGCTCCTATAACCTGCAGAGAGAGTACAGAAACTATGTCTGGGCAAAAGATAAGGACGGTAACTACATCAACGAGCCAGAAGATCACGATAACCACGGTATCGACGCTGCACGCTACTATGTGCTGGGAGAACTTCTCGGCAGGATAATGAAACCAAAAGACATATCAGGAGTATTTGGACATTAAAATTTAGTATATGACTTTAGAAGAAATTTTAGCTATGCCGGAAGTAGAAAGAAAAATCTACTATCTGAAAAAAGGTCGTAAGACAGAGCTTCCCAATGCTCATGCTCTCTATAACGATTGGAACCCGAACAAGCACGAAATAGTGATTGATGAGAAAAAATATCCGAAAATCAAAATCACTACCAAGCCGGAAGAGAGGATAACTGACCCGAGCACCGACAAAGAATATGTCGAGCCGGCCGTGAAGAAAGAAGTTGAGCCAAACCGCATCGCCCTTCCAATCGAACAGGACATCGTGAACATTCAGACAGCTTTCACCGTGGGAACAGAGCCTGTTCTTGACTGCCAGCCGGATCAATCGGAAGAAAGCCTTCTTTCTGCCCTGAAGCAGGTATTCAAGAAAAATAAGCTGAAGTATCAGAATAAGAAAGTGGTCCGGGCATGGTTGGCCGAGCAAGAAGTGGCCGAATACTGGTATGTGGTGAAAGATGATGGCTTTTGGGCCAAACTCAAACGTAAGGTAGCTGGTATCTTCGGAAAGTCGCGTCCTGAGTACCGCTTGAAAAGTGCTATATGGTCTCCATTCCGAGGTGACAAGCTCTACCCTTTTTTCAATGATCAAGGAGATTTGGTTGCACTTTCCCGCGAATATAAGAAGAAAGACCTGGACGATGTGGAGATAACTTGTTTCATGACCATCACAAAGGACAAGGTTTACCAGTGGGAACTGACAGGAAACTGGGCCTACAATGGATCGTTTACGCATGGATTCAAGAAACTCCCTGTTATTTACATGTACCGTCCTGAAGCATATTGCGAAAAGATCAAGAGTCTCCGCGTAAGACTGGAGAAACTTCTTTCCAATTATGCGGACTGCATCGACTATCACTTCTTCCCTATCCTCATGCTGTTTGGTGACGTGCAAAATTTCTCCGGTGAGTTCAAGAACCGGGTGGTCGAGTTGACCGGTCAAGGAGCAAATGCACAATACCTGACCTGGAGCCAGGTTCCGGATACTGTAAAGTTTGAAGTGGAAACATTGCTCAGCCAGATTTATGGACTAACCAACACGCCAAGAATCTCTTTCGACGCGTTGAAAGGTACAGGGAACGCTGTTTCCGGTGTGGCTTTTGATTATGTTTTTATGTCCACTCACCTGAATGTGGAAAACCTGAATGAAACTGTTGGTGAGTTCATGCAGCGGCGTGTGAATTTTCTTGTCTCCGCGTTGGGTTCTGTTAATACGACTCTTGAATCGGCCTCCGAGACCATTGACGTAGACGTTCAGATGCAACCTTATAGATTGGAGAATCTCAGTGAAAAGATTGACACAGCCGTCAAAGCTAAAGACGGAGAGATTTGGTCACAAAAGCGTGCCATTACCTTTGCCGGGAATGTGGATGCAGTGGCTGAAGAGATTGAAGCCATCAAGGAGGAACAGGCAGAAAAGCAAAAGAACAATGTCAAGGAGAAGAATGTAGCTTAAAAACATAATAAGACAATGAAAATAGCGATATCTTGCGGGGTATCGCTATTTTTAGTCATAAATATTTGTAGGTAATAAAATAATTACCTATATTTGTATATAATAAAAAAGAAACATGTTATGCCTACTATATTTATTCTTTTTGGATTTCGCTTTATGTTTTATGCCAATGACCATGAACCTATTCATGTTCATGTAATCAAAGACAACGTGAGTGCAAAGTTTACATTGTTCCCTGTAACACTGGTAAAAAATAATGGGCTGAAATCTTCTGAACTGAAATTAGTAGAATCTATTATTGAGGAAAACCAAGAAATTATAGCTGAACATTGGAATAAGTTCTTTAATAACGCAAAATGATATGATTATGGGAAATATTAAAATTGAAAAGGTTTGGTTGACAGACTCAGAAGTATGGATACGTACTACTGATGGAACTGAGGCCTATGAAAAGTTCTCTGAGTTCCCAAGATTAAAATTTGCGACTCCGGAACAGCGCAATAATTTTACATTGAGTAATGATGGCATTCATTGGAGTGATATTGATGAAGATCTCAGTTTTGAAGGATTTTTCCGAGAAAAGAAACCAAATCCATTATATGAATTATTCATTAATCATCCAGAACTGAATGCTTCTGCTATAGCTCGCAGATTAGGAATGTCACAAAGTTTGTTTGCACAATATGTTAGTGGAACCAAAAAGCCGTCTAAAGAACGTTTGGAAGATATTTTTGAAGCTATACGTACTGTAGGGCGTGAGTTATGTGCTGTTTCAACTATTTAACAATAGGGAATAATTTTCAGCGTGATTACTTCGGTAGTCACGCTTTCTTTTTGCCTAAAAACGAACATTCTCTTAATTGTTTCATATCGTTTGCCTTAAAATTTCCCTTTCCCTTTCTCTATAAGTAAATTTACCGTATGAAATTATTAATCAAACTCATACGGTATGACAATCTTTGAACTAATCTTGACAGGACTGCAACAGAAATTTTCTGGGGTGGACACTGCTACACTTACCCGCATCGCCACAAAGAAGGCAGAGGGGGTAACGGACGAAACGAAGGTAACCTCCATCGTTGAGGGTATCTCATTTCAGGACGTGATGCAAAACTATGGTGATTTCCGTGCAGGACAAGCGCAGACTTCCGCTGTTTCCAACTACGAGAAGAAGCATGGACTGAAAGACGGAAAACCGATCGAGAATCCGAAACCAGAACCACCGAAACCAACAGATCCTCCCAAGCCACAGGAAACAGACATCGCAAAGATGATTGCCGATGGTATCGCAGCTGGTATCAAGCCGTTTGCCGACAAACTGGCAAAAATGGAGGAACAAGAAGCGCAGGCGCAGCGCAATTCTCAGATTTTGGAAGTGGCTAAGAAGTACGGTATTCCTGATTTTATGCTGAAGGACCGCAACATCCCTGAGAACACGGACTTGGACACTTATTTCAAGGACATGAAGCAGGAAATGTCTAACAGCGGTTTCCAATTCGCTAAAGCTCCGGAAACTGCCGAACAGAAGCAGGACAAGGAAGCTAGCGAGTTCGCCAAAATGATTGAGGCGGACACCAAACAAATTGTCGAACAACAAAACAAGTAATTATGGCAGCAGGATTTAAGTATAATATTGAGCCCGAACCGTCCGTAGAAGAACGCTATGACGTTTCTACCGGTGTAAGACGTAGAGGCCCTTATAAACTGGACACGACCAACCTGGTTGTTGGATCTTTCCTTCCATCGTTTACGCCGATTGCCGCCGACCTGGTAAAGAAGACCGCACAGGTAGCTATCCGCGTGGAAGTTTATGAGAAATTTACCACAGGCTCCAATACCACACTGAAAATTAAGAAAAACTCTTTGGCTTACAAAGGTATGCACCTTGGTAATGGCGCACATGGAGCGACCATTAATGGCATTGACAAATCATACAAAGCTTTCGATAAGTTGACGTTGGCAGCCGACTTCGGCGAAACTTTAGAGGCCGGCACAGTGCTTTATGAAGCAACAGAAGTTAGCGGAACTACACCGAAAGTTATTGCAAACTCGGCATTGTATGAGAGGAAGCAAGTAGAGGATGGCATTGTACTGGTTGCCCTTCTGATGCGAGCTTTTGAGATTGAGCCGATGAAACTGGCAATGCCTTTCTCTGACATAGACAAGGCCAACATGCCGCATTTCCAGTTCAACGCCCCGGACGCTACTCAGAGTAGACAAACGGCATCAGTTGCCAAGGCTTCTTCCAGTCAAGACGGTCTGATGAGTAAAGAGGACAAAGCTAAATTGGATGGTATCGCAGCTCAAGCCAACAAATACACTTTGTCAGCCGCAACTTCTTCCGCTCTCGGAGGTGTAAAACAGGGTGTTAAGGTGGATGATGCTACCGGACAGGAAGATGCACACACAAAATTGAATGCCCTTTTGGCTTCTTTGAGAACAGCAGGTGTAATTGCAAGCAAATAAAGAAAGGAGGACTAATATATGATGCTAACTATTCATACTCTGTTTAACGATCCGAATATCGTTAATGCCGTTATCCAGCGCGTCCTTCAGACGAGAAAGGACACAATCTACTGGCAGCAGTATCTGGACTTCCGAAGAACTACCACCCGTGTATTCAAGGATTACATCGGTCAGGTTACTGGTGTAATGGCCGGTTCCATCAATTCACGTTATGGTGAAAAGCCTATCCGTGAGCGCCAGAATATCGGTTCCGGATACGGTGAAATCGCTTATCTGGGTGATGCTTATCAGATTTCAATTGACAGATTGTCCGATCTTCAGGACTTGATTGACAAGTTCAATGCAGCAAAACCTGCAGACCAAGTAGTAGCCATGCAGGAAATCGTGAACTTTATCTACGACGATTACCGCCAGGTACTTTTAGCAGCTCACAAGCGCATGGATATTATCGTAGGTTCACTTCTGATGACCGGAGAAGCAACAGTCAAGAACAAGGACGACAATGCCGGAGGTGTCGACCTTCTTAACATTGAATTGCCGTTCAAGTTCATCAAACCTGATACAGGTGCTAAAGCGAACTTCATTACCTATTTGCAACAGCAGATTAACCTCCTGAAGGCAGATTACGGCAATTTCCAGAAGATGATTATGTCACGAGGAACTTTCGTAAAGAATATCATCGGTTCTGCCGAGTTCGGCGATAAGTTCAAGATGCAGCTTACCGCTAATGAGATGTATCTTTCAACTGGTTTAATTACATCGCAGTTGGCTTCCCAGGTATTTACTGGCATTGGACTGCCGGCCATCGAGATCAAGGAAGACTATGTAAAAGACCAAACCGGAAAGAACGTGCAGATTTATGCCGATGACCGTATCACCTTGCTTCCGCAGGATAAGATTGGTTATATGCGCTTCCACACTCCATACGAAGCCGTGGACGGGGTTCCGGGCCGTAACTACACTCAGGCCGATGGTGACATGCTTATCTCCGGCTACAAGGACAAGAACGGACGTTATCTTGAATACACTGCTGAGTGGATTCCACAGATCACGAACCCGAACCTGATTGTGAACTTTGATTTGTCAACCATGAACGCATGACAGTAAAAGACTACATATCACAAAAGTTTCAGACCTTCGGCATTAATTTGTCGGAGGCTGACCTTTTGGAAATAAGTCTGTCTTCAGGGATAAGCGGAGAGGATGAGATGGGCCCGTCAAACATCGGACTGGTGTCGGTGGCTATGGCGAAGTTTATCCCCTCTCTCCTACTCCGCGCCACTTCTATTAGTGAGAATGGTTTCTCTATGTCCTGGGACATCAAAGGAGTAAAGGAATACTACTCGTTTTTGTGCAAGAAGTACGGCCTTGAAGATACGTTAAGCGATAAACCTAAAGTCAGATTCTTATGATATTCGCGCCCCATACATTACAGGTTAAAGTCACCATTCCGATGGAAACAGACGAGTTTGGCCGACCTATCCCCGGAGCCGGCGGAGAAAGCTGGCAGGACGTATGTAAGTGCCGGTGTGACGACAACTCTACCAAAGAGTTTACTTCGGAGAACGGTGAGGTGTTCCGACCGAATTATCACGTAGTCTGTGAGAAGAAAATTTCACTGAGTGCTGGTGATGAAATCAGATGTATGGACGGTGAGAATATCCGGGGTACAGGCGAGGTTTACATGGTTAAGAATACGAATTATTTTGGTTACTCAGAGATATGGATGTAAAGTTTGATTTTTCGGATGTGGATAGCTTTTTCGAGCATGGTTATGCAGAGGTGAAAGCTATTGAGGAAAAAGTAGGAAAGGAAGCTGTCGATTACGCTGTGAAGAATGGCAACTATCAGAACCGGACCGGAACACTCCGTAAGTCAAACAAATATTCAGTTCAAGATGACGGACTGGAGTTAAGGAATGAAGCTGAGTATGCTGCTTTTGTTGAATCCAAAGGTTATGAAGTCTTGACTGGTGCAGCCTTATTTGCTGAGAAACGATTGAAGGAGGAAATCAAATGAAGTATAGAAAGAAACCAATAGTAATTGAAGCTATTCAACTTAAATTAGATAACTTCGATGAAGTATGTGAATTTATGGGTGAAACTCCCACACTAGAGCATAATCCGGATTTTGGCATAGATGAGCATGGTAACACCAACGAGCCTTATTTAGGTGTGTACATTGAGACTCTTGAGGGTAAGATGCTTGCAAGTTATGGCGATTACATTATTAAAGGTGTAAACGGCGAGTTCTATCCTTGTAAGCCAGACATTTTCGAGAAAACATACGATAAATCTGATGATTTATCATACGCAATGGATTTTGGTGATGCCATTGAAGTTTTAAAGCAAGGAGGTGCAATCCGAAGAAAAGGGTGGAATGGCAAAGGACTGTTCGTTATAAAACAAGTGCCGTCTCATATTGAGAACGAAATTATTCCAAAGATGCAGTCGCTTCCTCAGTCAGCCAAAGACCTTATCCTGAAAGGAAAGGGCTTTATTGACTACACAAGCCAGTGCCTTATCTATAACGAGAATACTGGCCGGGCAGACTCGTGGGTGCCATCCATCAGTGATGTATTTGCAGAAGATTGGGAGATTGTACAATGATAGTAACTACTGACATAGCGAATATACTTTACCGTGATTGCCAGCCTTTCGGTATATCCATTGTCCCTCATGGCAAGAAACTTACGGGTGAATTGAAGTCTGAAAGGATTGTCATTCACGCTAAGAAGCAGCAATCTGAGACGTATTGGAAGAAGTCCTTCGTAGAAGTGAATCTCTGTGTTCCCGATTTGAAGGAAGGTGAAGCCAACACCATCCGGCTGAACAAACTGGAGAAACAGGCTCAAAAGCTGTTTGACGGCGTAACAGAACGCTATGATGGTATCACCTATCATTATTCCATCGAGTCAATTGGAACAGAGGAAGACACTGCCTTAAAGTGTCACTATGTAAATGTAAGAATTTTATTTGAAGTTTTAAATGTGAAATAATATGGCAGAAGCAAAGAAAATCACAGCCGTGAATATCAAGAAACTTTGGTATGGAGAAACAAGTGCTATCACGGCTGATTTGACCGGACAGGCCTTGCATACTCTCTTGCAGGGTGAAACCTTGAAAGAGGTAAAGAACATTCATCAGGACACGTGGACGCTCGAAGAAGCAGAAGCTAGTCGTACCAACTACAAGAACCAGCTCACAGGCCAGACTTACCGTAGTGATAAGGAGATGGGCGATGTGACTGTCAATTTTACTATCGGTGAGTACGATTACCCGACCAAGAAAGATCTCATGGGTGGTGATGTAATCAACACCGATAAGGGTTGGAAGCGTGCAAGAGGCAAGGTGAACATCGAAAAGTTGATTGTATCCCTGACCGATGACGATCAGTATTGCGTGATTCCTCGCGCTGACATCGGTGCCCGTGAAGCAACCACTGACAAGGCTATTGGACTTCCAGTAAGTGCAGTAGAGTTGGAACCGAAAGATCCTACTATTGCTCCAGAATACTGGTTCGATGCAGAAGAGGTAAAAGAAGCATGAACAGATGTAAAGGTCGTAGCAACGCCTTCTGATGCAACAGTAAAGCTGGACGGGCAAACGGTCAAGACCAAGAGGGTGAAATCTGGGACATCCGTTTCCTATGAGGTATCAAAGGCAGGCTATACCACACAGTCAGGAAGCATACCTACCTCCCTGTCTGATGCTTTCAAGACCGTTGAGAAGAAAATAACTCTCGTTCAAGAAAGTGGCGGTTAGTTATCAGGTGTTTAATGGGTGGGGCTTCGGCTTCACCCTTTTCCGTTTAGTTATGAATCAAGGAGCAAAAATTATATCAGAATCTATTGTTGGCAGTGACTTCCGGACAGTTTTTGTCGGAGGAAAAGCGTATACGATCTATCCGCCTACAATCTATAAATTAGCCGGCGCCATATCCCATTTGGCTGGCGTGCATGAAGCAGACAATTTAAAGGATGTATTATTGTCACTCGGAGAATCAGACGCTTATAGCAAGGCTCTCTCTTGGCTGATTGCTGGAAACGAAAGTCTAAGTGAAGAACTGGCTAAAGGAACATACGAAGAAAATGTGGACGCTCTGGATGAAGCTCTTTCTCTGATTGACTCAAAGGTTTTTCTGAAAGCTGTCAGCTTGGCGAGGAACGTAAGTCTGCTGGCAGCGAAACCGATACAATAGGCAATGAAACACTTCTAGGACAGATCGCATCGTTCATGGAAAATCTGCATCTGTCATACAAGGAAGTGGTCTATGAGATACCATACAGGAATTTAGTATTAATGCAGCGTGACAAGCTACATACAGTTACCGGAACAAAGGTTACAAAGGTGAAGGGAAAGGATATGGCTTCGCGCAGAAGAAGAAATAAATAACAAATATGCCAAAGTTAGTGTTCAAAGTGTCGAGTGACTACCAAGAGGTGATTCGACTGAGACAGGAATGTGAAAAGCTGGAAGCCCAGCTCAAGAAGATGGATGTAAACAAGTCTCCTGCAGCCGCCAAGGCTTTAGAAACGCAATTGGCATCCACGCGTCAGCAGATGATGGGATTAGTAACTGAGGCGGCTAAGGCTGGTGCTGTAATGGAGAATGATTTGAAGAAAAAGCTTAATTCTGCGTCAAAGGCCTCCGATGAACTGACAGAGGAAATCATCAAACAAAGGAAAATCATCCGTGATACTCAGGATGATGTCAGAAGGCTGTCTGATGAATATTCAAAGATGGGTAAGTATTCTCCTAATTCAAAAGCTAAATTAGCTGAACTAAATACGGCTAAAGCGGCTTTGAATGAGCAGAGATATTCCCTTGGCGAGTTACAGGACCAGCAGGCCAGAAACAGGCTCGAAGTGAGGAAACTTACAAGAGAGTACAAAGAGTTTTCCAGTGGAACGAACAACGCTGATGAGGTAGTAAAATCACTGGCGGATTCTTTAAAGCGTACAGCCGCTGAAATCGGTGGACTGGTGGCGATAAAGAAATTCGGCTCTGATGTGATTGAAGCAACCGGAAAGATGCAGCAGTTACAGGTGGCCCTTTCAACCATCCTTCAGGATAAATCGAAAGCGGACCAACTCATCGCCGATATTGTCCAGTTCGCAGCCAAAACGCCGTTCAATCTTGACGATGTAGCGACCGGAGCAAAACAGCTTTTGGCTTACGGCTCTTCTGCCGATAATGTCGTGAATGAACTTTCCATGCTTGGAGATGTGGCTTCCGGACTGCAGATTCCTATCGGACAGCTTATTTATCTGTATGGAACACTGCGTACCCAAGGACGTGCCATGACAGTAGACATCCGCCAGTTCGCCGGACGAGGTATTCCAATCTACGAAGAACTGGCCAAGGTATTAGGAGTTTCCAAAGACCAGGTAGGTGAACTTGTGAAGGAAGGTAAGGTCGGATTTAAGGAGGTCGAACAGGCCTTCAAAAACATGACATCCGAAGGAGGAAAGTTTGCCAACCTTATGGAAAGTTCCGCCGGGACGTGGCCCCAGCGACTGTCGAATATCGAAGATACCCTCTTCCAGAAGATGAATGAGTTCGGGAACAAGTACAAGGAAGTGTTCGAGTTCGGCATCGGTACGGCGGAAGAACTTGTAGAACATCTGGATGATGTGATTTCTGTAATCGGTGGTCTTATCGCTGCTTATGGGACATACAGGGCTGCTTTGATTGCGACTGCGGTGGCTCAAAAAGCGGTAGGATTTGTTGACAGCATACGCTTGATTATGGCTTATCGCAAAGAAATGGGGCTTGCGACCGCAGCACAGCAGGCATTTAATTTGGCTGCAAAGTCAAATGTTTATGTAGCATTACTTTCGGTATTAGTTGGATTGGGTACGGCTGTTTACATGTTCACTAAGCGGACAAATGAAGCCACGGCATCACAGGAGGCACTTTCCAAGGTGAGCAAAAAAACGGACGAAGAATTTTCGTCACAAGCCGCGACCATAGACCGACTTAATGGGGTTTTGAGGAGCGAAACCGCTTCTTTAGACCAAAAAAAGAAAGCTTTGGGTGAGTTGCAAAGTATCATACCTGATTACAATGCAAGCCTTAATGAGGAAGGAAAACTTATCAACAACAATACGGAAGCAATCAAGGCTTATCTCGTACAACTTGAAAAGCAAATCAAACTCAAAGCCGCACAGGAAGAACTGGAAGAATTATATCGAAGTAAAAGGCTTCAGGAGAAGAACGTACAAAAACAGCAGGCTAATTATGACAGGACACGTAAGCAAAACCCGATAGGAGTAGTCTATGGTGGTGACGCAGGTATAGAGGCACAACGTCTGTCACTCAACAGGATTGCAAAAGCTGAAAAATCACTGAAAGATGCAAACGACGAATTAAAAGATACACAGACGCAAATTGCATCCATTGAAAAAGAAATAGAGCAAGTTTCTTTGGCTTCGAGTAAGGCACAAAAGCCAACGTCGAGCTTGTCGAGCGAAATAAAAAACGCCTCCGAAAAAATAAGAAATCTGAAAAAAGAAATATCCGGCCTGCGAAGTGGGAATATAAAGGCTGAGGCAGGGAAAACGGTCGAAAGTACGATAGAGGCAAAAAACAAAGAACTACAGGCGGCGGAAAAAACACTTGAGACATTGACCGGCAAGTCGAACAAAACAACCGCCAAAGCCGAAAACCAACGTAAAAAAGCGGCAGAGCAGCAAAAGAAAGCCCAAGAGGAGCTGAATAAATCCTTGCTCTCCCTTCAGCAGCAGAACCAAGACGACGAAATCGCCCTGATGCGTGACGGCACGCAGAAGAAACTTGCCGAGATAGACAACGACTATAAGAAGCGTACCGCCGAAATCGACAGGCAGGAAGTCGAGTTCAAGAAGAAGAACAAGGAGGCAGGGGCAACTGGGTTAACGGGTGGACTTACGCAAGAGCAGCAAACAGCCCTGCAAGAGGCAAGGGACAATGCGGCGAAAGAGCAGGAACGGCAGACCAACGAGATATATCTTGCCGAGGCGCAAGCCATGCGTGACTACCTCAAACAATACGGCACGTTCCAGCAACAAAAACTTGCCATAGCAGAGGAATATGCCGAAAAGATAAAGAAAGCACAGAGCGAAGGTGAACGTCTGTCGCTAACGGCGGAACGCGACCGCTCACTGCAACAGATAGAGATAAACGCCATTAGGCAGAACATCGACTGGGGAAGCGTATTCGGCGACTTCGGCACAATGCTTCGTGACGAAATAGAACAAAATCTTGAAGCTGTACGAAAGTATATGAAGTCAGATGAGTTTAGAAGTATGGCTCCGGAAGACCAGGCGAAAATTGTTGAAGCAGTAAACAACCTCAGAGGGAATGTCTCAGGCAACTTGTCTGATATTAATTTTAAACAGATAGGTGAGCTTACGAATGAACTACAGAACGCCCAACGTAAGATGATTGTTGCCTATTCTGCTGAAATTGCTGCTTATGACAACCTGAAAAAAGCACAAGAAGACTATCAGAACGCAATGGAAAACGGAACGTCTGAGCAAAAGTCTTCAGCAAAAGCCAATTTGGATGCAGCCCAGGCTGTAGCTGATAATATGTCACAATCCTATAAGCAGGCTGTCGGTGAATTCAATGCAACAGGCTACAACCTGAAAGATGCAACTGATAAGGCTGTTGATGCAATAAACTCTGTGTCATCTGCCATATCGCAAATAAGAAGTAATTCTCTTTCTAGCGCATATGAAGGTACTCAGCAATTAGCAGAAACTTTGGGTAAATCGTTATCAGGATTTAGCGGTATACTTGGCAAGGCTGGTGGCATTTTGTCCAAATTCGCATCATCATTGGGGGGAGCAACAGGAGAAATTATTTCTGCAGCACTGGGACTTCTAGACCTTTTAAAAGACGGACTTGGAAGTATATTTGCAGACTTAAGCGATCTTATGTTTAATGCCGTAAATGGTATCCTGGATGACTTACTTAGTGGAGGCATAATAACAAAACCATTACAGTCCGTTGTAGATGGAGTAAGCAACATCCTTAACACAATAACATTTGGCGGGCTCAATTCATGGCTCGGCGGTAATGACAAGGACGTAATGGAAACTGTAAACCGATTGACGGACAGCAATAAATATTTGCAGGAAAGTATAGACCGGTTAAGAGAGCGTATTGGAGATGAAAGTAATACAGCTGGCCAGACTCTTGATTATTACATAACGGCAAAAGATGCAGAGGAACAATGGCGTGAGAATCAGCAGGAAATAATAAAAAATCTTGCATCAGCATGGACAAACACTGGTTACGGCTTTCTTGGATTGGGCGGTAAAGGAACTTTCAACGGTCATGCTCCTGATAGTAATTGGTCTGGATGGGATTCTTTTAGCGAGACGCTGAAGAATTATGGCTTTGACGTAACACTTCGTAATTCTGAAGATTTTTGGGAGCTTACACCAGAACAAATGGAATTGTTGCGTGACAACAACCCAAAAGAATGGCAGAAACTCTTTGACAGTGATGGTCATAAAAATCCTATAGATGCAGTTGACGAATATATCGAGCATGCAGGGAAACTGGAAGAACTTACAGCTGTGCTTAATGAGAATTTGACAAAGATAAGTTTTGATAGTTTATATGACAATTTTATAGACACACTTATGGACATGGATGCGTCAGCTGAAGACTTTGCAGATAATATGTCGGAATACTTTATGCGTGCTGCTTTGTCTGAAAAAGTCGGTGCGCTGTTTAAGACCAGACTTAACAACTGGTACAACGACTTCGCATCTGCAATGGAAGACGGAACACTTGATGATAATGAAATAGATGCACTTAGAAATGATTATGAAAATATAGTTAAGGACGCAATGGCTGAACGAGATGACCTTGCAAATGCTATAGGATATACCAGTAGTGACAACGAGCAACAGTCTGCCTCAAAAAAAGGATATGCAACAGCATCTCAAGACAGTATTGATGAACTGAGCGGACGTACAACAGCGATGTATGAATCTAATCTTAGGATAGAAACGGCTGAACAGCAACAGACTGTCGCCATTACCGAACTGCGAGGTTCTATCAGTGCCTTGACAGCTCAAGCGTCGGGCATGTACAATATCGCCGATGAGACACGTACCATATTAGCAAATTCATATTTGGAATTACAACAAATAAGGGAAAACACTGGCGAAATCATCAAGCCTATCAAACAGATGCAAGTAGACATTGCTGAAGTAAAACGAAATACATCAAGATTATGACAGGAGATTTATTAATTAACGGTAAAGATGCATTTTCAACTTGGGGCGTCCGCATGGGAGATGGTTTCCTCGATGCCATTGACGGCTTCAATGAGATGAAAGACTATATCGAGAACGAAAGCAGGCTAGAACATGGTAAGCGAGTAATCACAGAGAATACTAAAGTTGCTTCGCGCGAAGTCACGCTTCAGTTTACTATTGAAGGCAGTTCGGAAAGTGACTACCGGACCAAAAAGAAAAGTTTTCAGAAAGAACTGGAAAAAGGTGCCGTAAACATCAAAATTCCCGCTCTTGGGAGCGAAGTCTACAAGCTGGTTTACCTGGGGAAAAGCATCTCCTACGGGTTGAGTTTAGACCGATGCTTCGGTAAGGTTTCGAGTAAATTTTGTGAACCAAATCCTATGGATAGAAGCGAATAACAAACATTCTTTATCTTGTTTCAAATGGGAGTCTCATTTATTGGGATTCCCATTTTCTATTTATGAACTTTGAAGGGTAGAAATCATTTATTTACGACAATCCCGGCATTGTCGTGAATGTTCCACAGAAGAATTAGGTTTACTGTTTTGTAGTAACGACCTTTGAATACATGAAAGAAGTAGAAATCAAAGACATATCCGGCAAGGTCCGTTTTTCCACTCCTATCAATAAAGGAGCAAAAGGCAAGTTTACACTGATGAAGGAGGATTACATTATTCTGCCTTTTTCAGTGGCTAAACCTGTTGCGTTTAAAATGGGTGATTACGTAGATTTATCAGAAGTGTTAGATGAGTCACTGGGTGGTAAGTTATCCAAAATCTATGAAATTGTTGACCTTCAGAAACCTACCTACAACAGTTCCACTGGAGGATATGATTACGAACTGAAACTTGATGCCTATTACTGGAAGTGGAAGAACAAAATCTTCAAATATACTCCTGAAAACGCAGGAAGTGAGGCATCGTGGACTTTAACAGCCGGACTTGATGTGCAGTTGGGAGTTTTCCTGAGAAACCTCAAGGCTCTGGGATATACCTACAAAGGAAAAGACTATGTTTTTGAAATTGACTCCACAGTTGAGAATAAGGCAATAGCAATGACTTACGACAACATAAACTTGTTGGACGCCCTGTTTTCAATGGCGGGTGAGGATAAATGGAACTGTGACTGCTGGGTTGAAGAAAATGTGATTCACTTCGGAAGAAACGAGTTTGGTGACGCAGTAAAGATCGAACGGGATATTGAAGCATCCAGCATCACCCGAAGCGAAAGTCAAGGAATTTATGCAACAAGAATCTATGCCTTTGGAGGTACAAGAAACATCCCCTGTAATTATGGAAAGAAATTTATAGACACTGTTTCATTCATTCAAGGTGATGTTCGTTTCACTGGACTGCAGCATAATACCAATTACTATTTACAACAAGGTGCAGATGCTCAGATCCGTTTCCTTACCGGTGCTGAAAAAGATAATACATTTTCTGTACGTTGGAATTCCGGTCACTTTTATTTTCAGGACGATGAAGTGTGTAACGCATCTATTGGTGACCGTTTTGAACTATTGAATTATCCTGAAAATGTACCAGACCGATATTTGTCCTATGGAACAGAAGACCTAGTCGTAAACGGTGTTGTTCAAAAGCGTTTGATGATGCCGGCAGACACACCGTACATTGACGTATATCCGGATATGAGCCAAGAAGAAGCTGTTGAGAGTATTGTTGTCTTTGATGATATTTACCCAAAACGGGTTGGTACTATGTCCGATGTGAATACAGTTTCGCGCGACATTAAAGAAGACGATAAGGTTGTAGGAACTTTTGATGCCTATCAGTATAAGGACGCCGGCCTTGTATTTGATAAGAAGTATCAGATAGAAGGAACTGAACTAAAGATAACCTTCCAATCTGGCAAAATGAACGGCATGGAGTTTGTAGTGATTTTTGATCCAAACGATAAAAATGAGCAGTTATGGGAAATTGTAAGAAACGAAGATTATGGCCGTCCCCTACCCGATGAGTACATACATCCGGAAAACGGAGATCAGTATGTTCTCTCTGGATTCAACATTAAACTGGTTTCTGATCAATATATCTCTTCAGCCGAACAGGAACTCAAAGAGCGCGCACAGAAATATGCAGATAAAACTAAGATTGATGACGGAACATATCCGGTAACGCTTCGAAGTGACTGGGTTAAAGAGAGTCTTATTTTGCGCACATTTGGCTTTGGACAAAGAATAAATCTTATTGATGATACATTCTTCGAAAATGGCCGTATATCTCGTGTCCTTGGTTGGGAAATAAACCTAGACATTCCGTGGGATTCTCCGGTTTATACAATCGGAGAAAGTATGCCATATTCTCGCATTGGAGAACTTGAGGAAAAAGTCGATTCATTAATCTATAATGGCCAGACATACAACGGGAACTATGGAGGTGGAGGCAGTTATGTTTATGTGATCAAAACAAATGACTCGACATCACCAACAGATAACAATGTATTTTCCGCCCTGCGTTCATTGGCTACATTCCTAAGAAAGGACAAAGAAGACAGCACCAAATATCTGCTTACCATGTTGGCCGGAGCTGTATTCGGTGCCAACAAGGCCGAGATAACAGCCGAGGGTGTGGCACAGGTCGTATCGTTGCTGGTTGGCAGCAAAGCGGAGATTACCGCCGAAGGCAAGGCCATCCTACAAAACCTGCTTGTCAAGGTGCAGGCTGAAATCAACAGGCTGCTGGTAACCGGAGGAGCGAAAGTGCAAAACGGACTGCTGGCCGATCTGATTACCGTGCAAAACGGACTGCTGAAAACCATAATCACGCCGACGGAAATACGTACAGCCACAGCCATCGCAACCAACGTGCAGACCGAAACCATCAACAACGACGGTGACAGTGCCGTGCTACATGGCAACAAAGCTGACTTCAAAGGTCCGGTCGGCAGTAAATCCTATGCCCCCGGACTGACCGGGTATGGCTGGAATGTGGACGCCAAGGGGAATGGCTGGTTCAACGGAATATATCTCCGCGAGTTTCTGGAAGTGCCGGAACTGCGCTACAACCGGGTTACAGTCATCACCGACGAGCAATGGAGTGCGCCGGGTGGCGGTATCATCGAATCGGCCGACACGGAGACACTGATCCTGACCCTGAAACTGGAAGAAGGCGAAGCCGCTGCCCTTGAAGTGGATGACATCTGCAAAGGCATCTTTCACTCAGGAACCGGCTTCAGCACCTGTTTTTTCCGCGTTACGGAGGTATTGGGAGAAAGCACCTTCCGCTATACACTGAGGCCGGGATATGAAATGCACCCGATGACTGCCATGCACTTTGTGGCCTACGGCAACTTTACGAACCCGGACCGCCAGAAATCGGCCTACACCACCCGGGAATACACCCGATATCTGAAAGATGTAAACGACTGGGAAATCACCGAACGCAACATCGTGATGATGATGGGTAATCTGGATGGCATGCGCCTGAACGGAATGGACATGAGCGGATACAGTGCCTTCCTGAGAAACATCTACATGACCGGAACCATCAGGCAGATCAGCGGCGACGGGGTGACGGAAACCCCTGTTCCGGCATGGAAAGGAGAATGGGTGCCAGGAACATACTACAAAAACGATGAAGTGACACACAACGGGTCCACATGGCTCTGCATATCGGACGAACCGACCACGCAGGAACCGTCCATCACGGCCACCGACTGGCTCCAGACGGTGAGCGAAGGCAAGGATGCCGTGGTGGTAAGCGTGTACAGCACCAACGGACTGTTTTTTCAGAACGGACAGGGCGAAACCGAACTGTATGCCGTGATACGCCAGGGCGATGCAGACATCACGTCTTCTTTGCCGGTCGGCCGCTTCAGCTGGCAACGGACCAGCCGGAATACAGAAGCAGATGCCATCTGGAACAAAACGCACCAAGGAACAGGTCCGCGCATCCGGATTACTCCGGATGATGTGGAAGGACGGTCGAACTTTGACTGTATCGTAACAATATGATCCAATATTAAACGCTATTTAAACAGTATTCAGAAACTATTTATACACAATCTAAACAATTAACAAAATGGCAACAATTGCAAGAGGACAAATTACCATCGTCGATCTGAACGATGCGGTAGCGATTAACAGTATGCTGACTACTAACGTCGGTTTGACTCAGCTTTACAACAAGGACACCAAGACCTACACCCCGAACTGGAGTACGGGTTCCTTCCTGGTAATCACTCCGGAAGTGTTCGTGGCAGGAACCACCAGCAGCGTGATGAGCCGTGTAACCAGTCCGAAATGGACCGTTAACGGAAAGGCTGTATCAGAAGTAGGAGGAACAGCAGCTTCATCTGCCCCATACGCCCTGACCATCAAACAGAACATGACGGCAGCCACCAGCTACAATGTGCAATTCGAAGGTACGTACACCGATCCGGAAAGCGGACTGACCACCCCGGTAAAGGCTGTGATTACCCTGAACAAAGTAGAAACCGGTACCGCATCCCCTGTACTTACAGTGCAGCAGCCACAAGGTATGGACTTTATCAACGACACCCCGGAATCATTGCAGGCTGTAGCCTATTTCCTGCGCGGAGGTCAGGAGGACACGACGAATGTCACTTATAAATGGGAAAAACAGGAATCCAGCGGCTCATGGACCGCGATCACGAATGCCGGCGGTTTCTCCGGAGCCACTACCAAGACCTTGACGCTGACCAAAGATGCGGTCCTGAACTTCCTCAATGTCAGGGTGACCATTACCGATACAGATTCCGGCAGCGCTACATTCAATAAGACATTTATTGCTTACGCGTCTTTCCGTGACGCATCAGACCCTATACAGGTGCATATCTCCAGCAGTACGGGCGACAAGATTGTGAATGGACAGGGCAACACGGAACTGACCGCAGAACTGTGGCGTGCAGGCGTTGAAATCGACAAGGAAGGCACCGGATATACCTATACCTGGTACAAACATGACAAGACTGGAACCGCTGACGAAGACTGGAATACCACCGGCAGCAAGACCGGTAAGAAGATTACTGTTCCGGCAGCAGACATCGACCAGAAGGCCACTTTTGTCTGCGACGTCAGCAAAGGAGCAGCTCCAGCCAAGCTCAATGCAATGAAAACAACTACTGAAAAATAAAAATCATGGAAATTATAGCGAGAGGACAAATCACAATCTGGAACTACAAGGATGGGGATGACGCTTACAGCGTTATCCTCAACCACGACACTCATGCGGTTGCTTGCGATCCGTCCGGCAATGCCCTGGGCGGTGAGCTGGGTCCTTCGGGGAAGGCTGTGTTTGCCCTCTCCGCTTATAAGGGGGCAACAAAGCTCACCATGCGCTACTCCAGTGCCGCATCAACAGCCGGTATGTGTGCCTGGAAGTTCGGTACGATATCCGGGTGTACGGCAGTTCAGGTTTTAGGCGGCAATGAGAAGTTTTATGTCAACACCATGACCGCCGACAGCGCGTATGTGGAGATTGTTTGCTCAGTAGACGGAAAGGCTTCTATTACCAAGCGAGTAACCATAGTCAAACAGAAAAAAGGCGATACCGGAGATCCGGGCGAACCAGGCGACGACGGAAAGCAAGGCTGTATGATCCGCCCTCGTGGAACATGGACCGCCCAGACGCAGTATGTCTACAATGATCAGTACCGTGATGTGGTCATTCATAATAATTCGGTATACATCGTAAAGACAACACATACCTCAACTGTATCTTTTGACTCGTCCAAATGGGAACCGTTCAACGAGTTTATCAATGTGGCCACCTCGGTTCTGTTGGCCAACAAGGGCTATATCGACGTACTGGGAGCCGCCCGTCTGTTTGTGGGTGACACAAATAAGTCTACCGGTTGGGAAATGACCAACGGCTACATCAAGCACACCAAAAGCGGACTTACGCTGACAGCCGACGGTAAGCTCTATGATCCGGACGGTCTGCATCTGTCAGTAGGCGGTAAAACCGTGCAGGCTATTGTAGACGGTGCTGTGGATGGTATTCAGGTTGGTGGAAGGAATTATATCCAGAATTCCACCTTCATGTATGACTTTGACAAGTGGGTTAAATTCAATTATAACGGAAATTACTCCATTTCTTCACAAAATGGGCAGTATTCTTTGTTGATATCAAGACTTGGCTATGCGGGAAGCAAAAGACATGGAATCAGCCAAACTATCAGCACCAATTTAAAACCCGGAGAATATACTTTAAGCCTTAAATATAGGTCTGACCAGTTTGACGGCACAAGGAATCAGATATTTGTCAGAATATATAGCACTGCATCTGTATACGCTGATAAAGGAATTATAACCATACCTAACACACAGGGAGGGGATAGTGATGGACAGATAACATTCAATGTAGATTCTAATGTATATAAAGCCGAGCTGTATGTAGTGTTAGACAAAAACGGCTATTTGAGAGTATGGGATATTAAGCTGGAGCAAGGCAATAAGGCTACTGACTGGTCTCCTGCTCCCGAAGACTTGACTACCAAGATTGAGGAAAACTCATCTAAGATAGAACAGCTTCCCGACCAAATATCTCTTACCGTAAAGAAGGACATCTCTAGCGGTTGCTTGAACTATATCACCAATAGTACTAAAATACTGGAGACGGTAGGAAAAGGAATAGCTAATCAGGCGGTTGGAGTTGGATGGAAGATAAACAAATCCATATCGGGGAAAAAATATGGTGGAGCATTCAAGGTGAAATTTGAAGGCTGTAGCTTTTCAAGCAATTCAACAATCTACTTGCAAGTCGGAAATTCAGGAGGGTGGAACTATCAAGGGATTACCGGATACAATAAAGTTTCGGAGAATGGAGAATACGTTTTCTTTAGAAATACTAATACAGCTCCTGAGACTACTGATGACGGAGGAGTTTATATCCGAATAGATTACATTTCAGGAGGAAAGATAACCGTATCGGAAGTACGTGCCTATGATGTTCCAGATAGCGGTTTGACAGAACCACTGCCATGGTATCCATCAAAATGGGAAAACGAATCTATATACAGCGAGATCAAGCAGACAGCTGATTCAATAAGCTTGAAGGTGGCCGGATGGCAAGGCGGCACTAACTTGCTTCCCCGTTCCAAGTTTTCAGAAAGCGTGAAGGGATGGAATGTTAACGGTTCTCCGACTTATGGTATCACAACTGCTAAAAATGCAAAATGCCTATATCTGTCAGGAAGCGTAGATGGAGCAGGTATCTGGCAAAAGGGATATATGCCGATACAATATAAAGTTAAAGGATATCAATTTGCAGTGTCTTTTGATGTGCATAATCCATCTAAAGTTGAAACCTTACGCATAGGTTTGGAAGGATCTTCGCCATCCGATTTATCTGTAAATATTAAAGATAAAGGGAATGATGGGTGGACTAGAGTGGCAAAAACTGTGACTTATGACAACGTATCTAATGATTCTTTTGTCATCTATACGGACAAGAAGGATTGCCCAACGATCTATATTAAAAATGTAAAGATCGAATTTGGACCATACGCAACCAATTTTACGGAAAATGAGAAAGACGTGTTGTTGTCTACAGGCATTGATATTTTTGATCGCAAGCTAGTTCTTACCGCAGACAATACCCTCATCCAAAGTAACGACGGGCAGCAGATAGCCATGTTCACAGTCAAAAATGGCAAGCCATTACTAAAAGCTGAAAATATAGATGCCGAAAACCTAAAAGTAAACTATTTGGAAGCGGACACGGCAGATCCTAGACAAACCTTATACGTTAGCGGCAATACTGGTCGTATAGGCTTTTCGCTGATGAAAAGCACAAACGAAGGGATTGGTTTGCGGTATGCGAATATGAAATTAGGACTACTAGATAAATACGATGACGAAAAATGGATCGGGTCTTATATTAATTTGCTAGGATATAAAAAAGGTAACACTACTCATATAATGAAAGGTTACAATGTATTTCTTAATAACAAAGAACTGGTTTTTGCTGATGTCGCATATTCCAACTATTCGAGATTATCCCCTACACAACTAATCATCGGTCAAAGCGATGGAGGTCCAAGATCATACGTAATAGGACAGCAAGGTATACAGATATCTCACTTAAAAAGCATCTATTATAAGGGACATAATGGTACTATAACCCTTGGACAAAAAATGTATGATATAGTTGACGGCTTAATTTGCGAACGAATAGACACTCCAATGTATGAAGAGATACCAGAAGATCAATATACTAATGATAAAAACTAAATAATATGAGCGAATTAAAAATTTTAAGAACAACAAGCGTAGTGGACGCTATCCAAGAGAAAACTGACACAGTGTATAATATCCGATATCAATCAGAGGAGCATGACGGAATCAAGAGCCTACAGGCTGTTCACGTGGAGATTGCCGAAAAGCAGGAAGATGGCATGACGATGAACATCGGTAACATGGACTATATCAGTGGACAGATTTCGATGAGTGGTTTTCCATTCTCTGAAAAGACAACAACCTATATGAGTGAATTCTCGGAGATTGTGGAGGGAATTAAGTCTCTGATTAAATAAAAGGATATGGATACGATTGTGATAATATTGCTGTGCGCCATGCCAGTTAAGGCAGACACGGTAACAAATAGATTCACGGATGCTTTTAATAAGGCTGACAAACAATTCAATAAAGAACATATTCTTGATATCAGAGCTTTGAAAAGAGCCTCTGAAAAAGCTGCAAGTGAAGCTGCCCAAAAAACAAAGTATTATCTTATTAAAACTAAGTAGTATGAAAAAGATATGGAATTGGCTTAAAACGAGTAACCGATACAAGCACCTTATTGGTGGATTGGTAATCGGATTGATTGCTGATGATTGGTATTGTGCAGGCTTATCAGGTGTAGGAATTGCTTCGGCACTTGAATATAAAGATAAGAAGCACGGTGCTTCATGGGATTGGCTTGATTGGAGTATAACTATTGACGGGGTTATTATTGGATACGGGTTAAAATGGATGATAGTATGGATGTAAGTATGTTTTTTAAGTTCGTCCAGCAGGATGTAAAGGGAGGCATAACGATTATTTTCGCCTGCCTGGTTATCATCAGCATAGCCTGTTTTGTGGATATGTGGACGGGCATAGATGCGGCAAGGACCAACAAGGAGCGCATCCGGAGTAAGCCACTACGTAAGACTGGTGCTAAGATTGTAGACTATTTCCGCCTACTGATATTTTTTATCATGATCGATATGCTGGGGTTGTGCTTCCCGTGGTATATCCTACCCTATGGATGTGTTATTGGCACGTTGGGAGTATTAATCGTGGAGGGGCTGTCGGTGATAGAAAACCTACGCAAGAAGCGTAGTCATGCTGCAGAGGTTGCAGAAATGGCAGCTAAAATCGTAGGTTGCATGACCCCTGAGGAGGCTGAAAAAATTATTAAACTAATAAAGGAGAGTCAAAATGCGAAACATTAAGTACATCGCCGTACACTGTACGGCAGGTAGTCAAAAAACTACAATAGAATCCCTGAAACTAGAGTTTAAAAGAAAGGGTTGGAAGTATCCCGGTTACCATTATGTAATCGGCCCGGACGGCACCATCACACAGTTATTGGACGAGAGCCTGGTGAGCAATGGAGTCAAGGGTTACAACTCAGTATCAATCAACGTCGCATACATCGGTGGTATTGATTCCAAGGGCAAGGCGGTAGACAACCGCACTGAGGCGCAAAAGGCATCCCTACTGAGCCTGCTCCGGCACCTGTATAAAAAATACCCGGATGCTGTCATCCAGGGACACCGGGATTTTTCGCCGGACACCGACGGCAACGGAAAGGTAGATACCTGGGAACGTATCAAAGAATGCCCCTGCTTCGATGCAAAAGTAGAGTATCAAGACTTACAGCCATGAGATGGATAAAGTATATACTGTCCACACTGCTGTTACTGGCGGTGTGGTCATGCCGGACGACGGAGTATGTGCCGGTCGAGGTTGTCAGGTCCGACACTACCTATATTAATAAGGTACAACGGGACAGCATCTATCAGCTGGACAGCGTCTATATCCTGGACCGGGGAGATACCATCCTGATCACAAAGACCAAATACCTATATCGTGACAAGTTGGTATATGATACGGTCTACAGATCAAGGGTAGACAGCGTGCAGGTGCCATATCCTGTAGAGAAGCAGCTAACCCGATGGCAGCAGCTTCAGCTGGATATCGGTGGCTGGGCGATGGGTGGCTTTATCGTGATGATTATCTTTCTGATTTTCTACATTTATACGAAATCGGCAGGTGCCGATAAAAAGTAATCCTGATTCTTATATATAAGGTAGGCAGACGATTGTTTGTCTACCTTTTTTGTTATCAAAAGTTAAAGCACATATTTTGCACACAAAAATAAGTGCAAATAATTTGCAAATAAAAATGTTTGCAGTATATTTGCATTGTCAAACAAAACAATAAGTCAAACATTTAAAAAAAGAACATTATGAAGACTAAAGGTATTAAATCAGTAGTTAGTGAGTTTAACAACATTTATTTCGGTAATTGGGCTCGTATTTTTTTCGACAAAGAAAAAAACGAGGTCTGGATGCTAGAATATGTTGACTGTAATTCTGGTCCTTGCAATTTGCCTAAGAACATTACAGAAATTGCACATCTTGCAAGAAGAAATGGCAAAATCACCATGCGTTACGTACAAGATTGCCTGAATGAGGCAAGATAAATAATAGCTGCGCTATCGGCTTGACGGGCATTCTGAAGAAACTTTGTACATAAAATCCAGAAATCATGTACATACAAACAATGACTACGGCAGAAATCCTTGGAGAATATGACAAAGACCTGCCACAAATCTTATCTGTTTGTGATGCAAAACAGACTAAGGTAGATAAGATCATCCGCCGTTCTGCTTTGTTCCCAGTGTATTTGCATAGTTCCGTCAGGAGCAAACGAGGCAATGACTGGCTTCTACTGTTCGAGGCACGCAGTAAAAAAGAGATTGGAGATAATTGCCGAATTACCCTGATATCCACCTTTGACAGTGCTCATGGGCGATATGCTATTATGTGGACCACCATTCAAGACCTGCCGGTTCATATTATATTCCAGCCTCATTTCTTCGGGCGCTATGCGCAAAGAGCGGGTATGGATCTATCTGGGATGGAGCTGATCAGACAATACTTTAAAGTCAACAACTCTTTCGGTTTTACAACACAGAAGGAACAATATGACAACAAAATATATCTTAATGCTTATGGATCATCCAGCGAAGGTATAGCCTTAGGATACTGGCTCAAGACAGAACGGCCGGCTATCCTGTTCAAAACTTTCATTACATATGATATGTGCAAAGGTCAGCAGATTGAGAGCTTTGCCAAAGCTGATGAGATCCGAAAAGAAATTCATGAATCTTAAAATCGTATCAATATGGCAACAAAAAATGTAACACTCCGACTTCCGGAGGATATCGCAGAATATCTGTCACGTAATAACAATAGTATTAATCAGGCTGTAATCTCAGAAATTTCTTTCCTTCGTCGGATCCGACAAGTAAGCCTGGGCGAATTAAAAGGCTTTTTTACCGTTGATGAATGGTTGTTTATGGCCGACACATTCATCGGCGGACTCAAAGACGAAACTTTTTGTGCGAACAAAGGGGCATTTATTGCAGCTTGCGAAGATGCCGTAAAATTTGACGGATTGGATAAAAAACACCAGGTTGATTTTCCCGCATTCCTGAAAAAGGTAGATTCGCTGCATGGTGCAAACATTGAAGCAATATACCGCAGAATCTCGGAGTTTTGGAAGAATTGCAATGAGATCAAGATTACCGATTGGGCGAAGTTTTAGTAAAAAAGGCAGAGGGAAATCCTCTGCCTGGTGTCAAACGTCACAATAAGTCTTAATAAGACCGAAAGGACAATACAAAGATAGTAACAAAACTTCAAAGGCGCCATTGCTGGCCGCCTTTTTTGTTGTTTTACTCGAGATTACTCGAATTTTACCTGAAAATTCTAACCGTTGATTGAAATTTACTCCAGAATTTCACCCTCGCATCAGCATAATATCAGACCGGAGTTCGATGTATTCTTTGTATTTGTCGGGGTTATTCACATAGTCAATCACCCGCGAAATAGCCATATCAGCCTGTTTCTGCCGGACTTTAGTGTAGTATCGGATTACGCCTTTAGATTTGTCTGAATGGCCCAGACAATAGTCAATGATACTATCCGGAATACCAATCTCAGAAGCATATTGGGCAAAAGATTTTCGGGCCGAGTAGAAAATGACTCTTTCCTGGATGTTAAGTTCTGCTGCAAGTTTCTGAAGCGAACGGGTGACGTAATGAACAAAGTTCTCGTAGGAAAACTTATAGCCGAAGTCCAGTTTGCCGGTATGCTTATTCATCCAGGTCCCTGCGATAACTTTGGCCGGTTCCGGTAAAGTGAAGCAGATCTTCTTTACTCCTTGTGTTGTGTTCCGGGACTTGGTCCGCACATACTCAACTTCCTCTTTTCGGAAATCCAGATTCATCAGATCAATCATATTGATGCCTCCAAGATAAAAAGACAGGAGAAATATATCTCTGGCTACCCTTAATCTTCGTTCGTCTGTAGTATAGTTCCGAATTTTGTTGAATGATTGTATGGAAAGGTCCGCTTCCCTGATAGGAGCAGAAGCGATTTTACAGGCGATGAACGGATGCACGTCATATCTCACCAATCTTTGTTTAATGGCCCGGTTAATGATCACCTTTGTTCTGGCCAACATGATATTAATTGATGTATCGCTGATAGTTCCCTTCCGTCTGAGATATTTTACATACCCGTCGATTAATTCCGGGGTAACTCCTTGAATAGGGATATCCCCTTTGCAAAAGTCCAAAAACGTCCGACTGTTGTGTTCAATCATCTTTGCGTAGCTACCCCTACCCTCTTCTATAAGCTGGTGGAGAAACTCATCAGAAATACTTTTAAAAGTTGCGGAATCTCTTTTGTCCGCATACTGAATCATATCTTTGAGCTGCTTGCAGGAATACAATTCTGGATTGACGATCTCGTCCAGTCTGTTCTGGTAAGTATTAAGCAGATTACGTAGTTTCGTGTTTATGATTGCAGCATCCGGCCTCTTGATGACCTGACCGTTCTTGAACTGCTTTTCTTCTACTATAAAATTTGTAATGATGTAGCAAGTTTCGTGTTTATGACGAACGGCAATACGTATTTTATGTTTACCATCCTTTAAAACTTTTGCTTTAAAAATTGTGGGTGATAGCGTTGCCATAATGGATTAAAATTAAAGGATACTCCGAAGGATACTCCAAAACGCTCAAAAGTAAGCGAAAATCCCTTTTTTTTTAATCCCATTCGAGAAAAAATAGATTTTGTATATTTTTCGTAAAAGCTTGATAATTAGAATTATAAAGCCACAAAACCTATGGAGCCGACAGCGGGACTCGAACCCGCGACCCTTTCATTACGAATGAAATGCTCTACCAGCTGAGCCATGTCGGCTTTTGATAGAACAAAGGTACACCAAAAAAACGAAACGGCAAAGAAAACACCTTAAAAATACAAAAGATTTTCATGTAGATTCAGAAAGATAATATCCGAAAAAGGATTGTTTGTAAGCAGAATCGAAGCAAAAGGGTGAATAACCAAAACAAAAAATAAAGATGAACCTCAAGATCGGAAAATCCATCTTTCGGTTCACCTTCTATTTTTCTTAGAGAAAAGAATTTCTTATAAAGTTGCTTTCAGCGCCTGAGCCAACTGATCGGGACAGGATGTCGGACGAGCACCGCAACGGATACCCTCCAGACGTTGGATAACTTCCTCTACCGGCATCCCCTTTACCAATGAGCAAATACCCTTCAGATTACCGTTACAGCCACCCTGAAAACGCACTTCCTCAATGATTCCTTGCGCTGTCTGCACCTCAATAAGCGAACTGCAAGTTCCTTTTGTCTTAAACTCAACTTTCATATCTTAAGATCCTTATTCCTCTTCAGGCTTCATGTTAGTGTAAACAGTCTGCACATCATCAAACTCTTCCAGACGCTCAACCATCTTGTTGATCGTTTCACGTACCTCAGGAGTTACCTCCTTCAAGTCATTTGGAATGTAAGTGAACTCACCACCGACATCCTCAAAGCCCTGCTCCTCCAGATGCTTCTGGATAGCACCATAGCTCTTCGGATCACCGTAGATGGTTACTGTTCCTTCTTCCTCGTCCTCCTCATAATCCTCTTCAACTCCGTAGTCGATCAGGTCCAGGATCAACTCGTCCATATCCAGACCGGCAGGCTTCTTGAAAGTAAATACGCACTTGTGATCGAACAGGTAAGCCAAAGAACCCATGTTACCCAAAGTTCCAGAGAACTTGTTGAAGATAGAACGCACATCGGCAACGGTACGGGTTGGATTGTCAGTCAAAGTATCTACAAACACTGCAATACCGTGAGGACCGTAACCCTCGTAAGTCATTCCCTTATATTCGCTCTGGTCCTTACCCATTGCATTCTTGATGGCACGCTCGATGTTGTCCTTCGGCATGTTCTCACGCTTACAGGTTGCGATGATAGAACGCAAGGTCGGGTTGTTTTCTGGTTCAGGACCACCAGCTTTTACCGCAATAGCGATTTGTTTACCCAGTCTTGTAAACGTCTTGGCCATGTGACCCCATCTTTTCAATTTGGCAGCTTTTCTATATTCAAATGCTCTTCCCATTGTGTAATATTTAAATGTTTTGAATTTATAGTCTTTACTTTTTGAAATGCAGCTGCACCCTTACGGATGCAGCCTTTTTATATTAACGCAGTTTGGCGTTGAGTTTACCCTCTAAGTTGCTGATCAATTTGTTCATGATGGCATCGATCTGTTTGTCATTCAGTGTTTTGGTCTCGTCCTGCAACAGGAAGTTTACCGCATAACTCTTCTTGCCGGCTTCCAGATTCTTGCCTTCATAAACATCGAACAGACGAACGGCCTTCAGCAGTTTCTTCTCTGTTGCGTATGCCACCTTCTCTATTTCCTCGAAAGTAATGTTCTTATCAATCAACAGAGCCAAATCACGACTTACTGCCGGGTACTTACTGATTTCCTTGAAGCTTACCTTGTTGTTCTTGATGGCCTTCATCAACAGAGTCCAGTTCAAGTCAGCAAAATAAACGTCATTGTCGATATCGAACATGTGGGTCATCTTCTTCGCTACGATACCCATAGTTGCCAATACCTTTCCGCCACGGTTTTGGATCTCGATAGCCTTGGCAAACAGATCGTTCTTTGATTCTGCAATTACCATGGCTCCCATATTCACTCCCAAACGCGCGAAGATGTTCAGCACGTAAGCCTTCAGTTCATAGAAGCTGCTGTCCTCATCGGCATGACACCAGGAACCGCTCACACGCTTACCGGTAACCCACAGACCCAGGTGATAATCTTCGCTGTAAGCGTCCAGCACATGCTTTCTGACTTCCAGGTCACGTCCGTTGCTCACTCCCGGAATAATCACGTCTGATTTCTTACTCTTATCGAAATAATAGCAGTTACCGAACTCGAAGAAACGCAAATCGGCATTCTTACGGTTTGCATTGTGAGCCACACACTCCAATCCACCGAACAGCAGAGTCTGGCGCATCGCATTCAAATCAGAGCTCAACGGATTCAACAACATAACCAGATGCTCCGGAGCATAAGTTTCCGAACCGTCATAGTAAGCTGCACGAGTCAGTGAGTTATTCAGAATTTCATTGAATCCGCAACCAACCAACTGCTCACCAATCAGATTCTGCATTTTGTAGCTCTTATCCACATCACCCTTAATAGCCAAGCTGGACTTCACAGAAGTCGGGATCTCTACATTATTATATCCATAGATACGGAGAATATCCTCTACCACATCACACGGGCGCTGTACATCCACACGATAAGCCGGAACTTCCAGTTTCAATCCGCTCTCGTTTTCTTTCAGAATCTTCATCTCCAGAGAAGTAACGATGCTCTTAACTGTTTCTACAGGAATCTCCTTACCGATCAGGCCATTGATATAATCATAGGTAATGTCTACAACCGGATTGGCAATCTTTGAAGACTGTACGTCCTTGATTTCCATGGCAATCTCTCCACCGGCCAGTTCCTTACACAGAATAGCGGCCTGCTTCAAGGCATACAGCTGTCCGTCAGGATCCACACCACGCTCAAAACGGAAGGATGCATCTGTGTTCAAACCATGATAACGGGCACTCTTTCTAATCCATGTCGGATTGAAATAAGCACTCTCCAACAACACGTTGGTAGTATTCTCATAAGTACCGCTACCCTTGCCACCGAAAACTCCGGCGATGCACATCGGCTCCTCGGCATTACAGATAGCCAGATCACGGTCGGTCAGCTCGTGAGTCTCGCCATCGAGGGTTACGAAAGGAGTTCCCTTCGGCATGGTCTTTACCACGACCTTGTTTCCCTTGATCATATCCACATCGAAGCAGTGCAACGGCTGTCCGTAAGCAAACATCACATAGTTGGTGATGTCCACAATATTATTAATAGGACGCAGACCGATAATCTTCAGTTTGTTCTGCAACCATTCCGGACTCTCCTTAACGGTGCAGTTCTTTACGGTTACCGCACAATATCTCGGACAAGCCTCAGTATTCTCTACACAAACCTCAACATCCAAATCATGATTATCCACAGCAAATGCTTCGATTCCCGGACGGTGAATAGAGGTTTTGTAACCGTTTTGTACCAACCACGCATACAAATCACGGGCTACACCATAGTGTGAGCAGGCATCCGCACGGTTAGGAGTAATATCTACTTCAATCAGATAATCGCTCTTGATGTTATAATATTCAGCAGCTGGTGTACCTGGTACGGCAGAGTCCGGCAATACAATAATACCATTATGATCTGTTCCGATACCGATCTCGTCTTCAGCACAAATCATACCGTTACTCTCAATACCTCTCAGTTTTGACTTCTTGATGGTGAAGCACTCATCGCCGTCATACAGTTTTGTGCCCAAAGTGGCTACAATAACCTTCTGTCCGGCAGCAACATTTGCCGCACCGCATACAATCTGCTGAGGCTCACCCTCACCCAGATTTACAGAACATACATGCATGTGGTCTGAATTCGGATGCGGCTCACAGGTCAATACCTCACCAACAACCAATCCCTGCAAGCCACCTTTTATAGCCTGCACCTCTTCTACTGATCCCACTTCCAGACCTTCAGAGGTCAAGGCATCAGCCACTTCTTGTGCTGTCAAGTCAAAATCTACGTACTCTTTCAGCCAATTATAAGAAATATTCATATTATTTTTTTGTAGTTTTTATTCTTTCTGAGACATGCAAAATTACGGCTTTTTCTGAAATCTTCCAAAAAGTTTTCAGGAACACTGCCTATAAAAATATTTTTTAAAACGGAACAGGACCTTCCGGTGGCGGGGGCATCATATCCATATCAGGCATCGGAGCTGTCTCCTGATTCATCTTGGAACCGAACACAGCCGACTCTCCCGGCATCGGAATATAAGCATCTTCATCCGGATCCTGAAAGCGGGCAAATTCTCCGCGGAACTTAAGCAACACATCGCCCACAGCACCGTTACGATGCTTGGCAATAATGATTTCCGCCATTCCGCGCAGGTCGCGTCCCTTGTCATCCTGATAGATCTTATAATATTCCGGACGGTGAATGAAACATACCATATCGGCATCTTGCTCAATAGCTCCAGACTCACGCAAGTCACTCAACTGGGGACGTTTACCTTCGGCACCTTCACGATTTTCCACGCCACGATTCAACTGACTCAGAGCAATGATCGGGATATTCAGTTCCTTGGCCAATCCCTTAAGCGAACGCGAAATGGTACTTACCTCTTCCTGACGGCTACCGAATGACATACCGCTGGCATTCATCAGCTGCAAGTAGTCGATCATAATGATCTTCACTCCATGCTCACGCACCAGACGACGCGCCTTGGTACGCAACTCAAACACAGAAAGCGAAGGCGTATCATCCACATAGAACGGAGCATCATATAACTGCGTGATCTTACTATCCAGCTGTCCCCATTCATAAGGCGCCAACTGTCCACTCTTGATCTTTTCACCGGGAATCTCACACACATTCACAATCATACGGTTCACCAGCTGCACATTACTCATCTCAAGCGAGAACATAGCGCAAGGAATTTTCATGTCTACTGCCATCTTCTTGGCCATAGAAAGCACAAAGGCCGTTTTACCCATAGCCGGACGGGCCGCAATAATGATCAGATCAGAATTCTGCCATCCGGAGGTCATCTTGTCGAGCTTCTCGAAACCACTGCTCAAACCACTCAGACCGTCTGACCGCTTGGCCGCATTCTGCAACATTTCATATGCCTCATGAATCACCGGATTAATCTGAGTGTAATCCTTTTTCATATTCTGCTGAGAGATTTCAAACAGTTTTCCTTCGGCCTCCTGCATCAGATCATCCACATCCACTGTGCGGTCAAAAGCCTTGGTCTGCACCACACTGGTAAATGTGATCAATTCACGGGCCAGAAACTTTTGCGCAATAATACGTGCGTGATATTCAATATGAGCAGATGAAGCAACCTTGCCGCTCAGCTGTGTGATATAAAACGGTCCACCTGCCTCTTCCAGATTTCCAGTTGAGTTCAGATATTCCGTAACAGTAAGAATATCTACGGGCTTCTGCTGTAAGTTCAGCGAGCGTATCGCTTCAAATATCAACTGATGCTTATGGTCGTAAAAGCTCTCTGGTTTCAGGATCTCGCTAATCTGCGAATATGCGTCTTTTTCTATCATCAGGGCACCCAGTACCGCTTCCTCAAACTCCAGAGCCTGAGGCTGCACATGACCGTATGCATCTTCTGCGGGCACTTCAATCAATTTTGCCTTCGATGACACCCGCCTCGTCGTTCTTCTATTCTCTGCCATTTTCAATTTTCATTTGTATGCAAAGATAATATATATCGGATTTTTTTTATAATTTTGAAACAAGAAATAATTATTTGTATATTATGATTACATATCCAAACGCTAAAATTAATCTGGGCCTGAACATCGTCAGCAAACGGCCCGACGGCTATCATAATCTGGAAACCGTATTCTATCCTATCCCACTCTGCGACACCTTATCAGTAGAAGCAATACCAGACAATATACAGTCCCCAAACGATTACCTATTTAATATAGAAGGAACTCCTGTAGACTGCAGTCCTGAGAAAAATCTCGTCATCAAAGCTTTTCGTCTGCTTCAAACCGAGTATCCGCTTGCGCCGATTCAAATCCGTATGCGCAAGGATATTCCTTTCGGTGCCGGACTGGGAGGTGGATCTGCCGATGCCGCCTTTATGCTGAAAATGCTGAATGACTATTTTTCTCTCAACCTGTCTGTTGAGAAACTGGAAGAACTTGCTGCCCGACTGGGAGCCGACTGTGCATTCTTCATTCAAAACCGCCCCACACTGGCTAAAGGTATTGGCAACATCTTTACACCGGTATCTCTTTCACTGAAAGGCTACACATTGGTTTTAGTCAAGCCTGAAATCCATATTTCTACCCAGGAGGCTTACGCCAAGGTTCGCCCATATATACCAGAATACAGGGTGCAGGATGCCATATCTCGCCCAATTCAGGAATGGAAAGACATCATCGTAAATGATTTCGAAGAAAGCGTATTCCCGAACCACCCAGAATTGAACCGCATCAAACAAGAATTGTATCATCAGGGAGCTATATACGCGTCCATGAGCGGTTCCGGATCTTCCATTTACGGGATTTTCCCTACCGCGCCCCAAAACATGGCAGAAATATTCAAACCTCACTTCTGTTGGCAGAAAACATTAGACATCTGATTTTCAGATATATAATACTAAAGAAAGGAAAGTAAGAATACGAAATAGGGAAAACCCCACCCCTATTTAGGGAAAATCCCTCTTTCATTAAAATCTTTTTTCTGATCTTTGCAATGTGAAAAAGAAACACAGACACAAAAACACGAAACAATAAAAACTAAAACTTAACGAACAAGATATATAAAAAACAGAAACTAAACCGAAACTTGAAAAGTAAGCTAAACCGTAACTATAAACAAGACTAAGTAAAAACTAGACCAAGACTATTGAAAAAGAAACTGAACCGAAACTAAGAAAAAATTAGGTAAAAACTAAACCAAGGCTATTGAAAAAATCCTTGAAACGAAACTAAAAACGAAACTAGAACTTAACCTTTGAAAAAATCTAATTTATACTGAACCACTATTTTACATACTAACAAGAACTAGACACCCTCTCTTTCAATCTATGTGAATAGCTTGCCGGAAGGGTGTCTTAATTTATTGCTCACAACAAAAGGAAGAGAACTTACAGTTCCTCTAATTCTCCTGTTGTGGAATCCATAATAAATCCTTTCACTTTCACGTCTGCAGGAATCAAAGGATGATGACTGATCAGATCTACAGTCTCAAGTACGGCCGAACGTGTATCATCAAATCCGTGCAACCACTGCTCCAAATCAATACCACAATAACGCATCATACTGATTTTCTCATCGGTTATGCCACGTTCCTTCATATGCAGAATCATACGCTTGCTGTCCATTCCCTGGACTCCACAATTAGTATGACCGATCACCATAATCCATTCAACCCCTAATTCATATATAGCCACTAAAAGACTACGCATAGTACTGTCAAACGGATTGGTAATAGTACCTCCCGCATTCTTGATTATCTTGATGTCACCGTTCTTAAAACCAAGAGCTGCCGGAAGGAGTTCAACCAAGCGAGTGTCCATACAACTCACAATAGCAATCTTACGATCGGGATACTTACTGGTTATGAACTGCTCATATCTACGTTCTTCTACAAACTGTTTGTTGAATTTCAAAATCTGGTGATCCATAACTTTTTTTTCTTTTTACCGAGCGCAAAATTACAAATTATTCTCAGGAAACAGGTTAAAATGAATAATAAAAAAATAAAAAGCCGACATTGGCTCACCCGATATTATACAATAAAAAATCCCTCCGAGCACAACTCGAAGGGAATCTGTACGCCCTCAGGGATTCGAACCCTGGACCCATTGATTAAGAGTCAATTGCTCTACCAACTGAGCTAAGGACGCATAAAACAGTACTTGAAGTACGCCCTCAGGGATTCGAACCCTGGACCCATTGATTAAGAGTCAATTGCTCTACCAACTGAGCTAAGGACGCATA
>CALUIU010000013.1 GCA_944320795.1 Candidatus Paraprevotella stercoravium
GTGGGAGAGTAGGTAGCCGCCACTTTTACAGATGAATCCCTTCAGAGAGCAATCTCCGGAGGGATTCTTTTTTGTATCCCTTTTTCTGGAAACGGTATTAAGTATTTGCATATTCAGTACATTCTCTTTACCTTTGTGCTTCGAAAACAAATACAGATATGAAACAGGAAAAGATTATATTGACCGGTGACCGTCCGACCGGTAAATTACATATCGGACATTATGTAGGTTCTCTTCGTCGTCGTGTAGAATTACAGAATTCAGGTCTTTATGACAAGATCTTCATTTTTGAGGCAGATGGTCAGGCTCTGACAGATAATATTGATAATCCGGAGAAGGTGCGTCAGAATGTTATTGAGGTAGCTTTGGATTATTTGGCATGTGGCATTGATCCGAAGAAGTCTACTATTTTTATTCAGTCACAGATACCTGAATTGTGTGAGCTGACCTTTTATTTTATGGATTTGGTTACTGTTTCTCGTTTGCAGCGTAACCCGACTGTGAAAACAGAAATCCAAATGCGTAACTTTGAGACCAGTATTCCGGTAGGTTTCTTTACGTACCCGATCAGTCAGGCTGCTGATATTACTGCGTTCAAGGCTACAACAGTTCCGGTCGGCGAGGATCAGGAACCTATGTTGGAGCAGGCTCGTGAGATTGTACGTCGTTTTAATCATATCTATGGGGAGACCTTAGTTGAACCGAATATTTTACTTCCAGAGAATGCCGCCTGTTTGCGTCTGCCGGGAACAGATGGTAAGGCAAAGATGAGCAAGTCTTTGGGTAACTGTATTTATCTTTCCGACTCTGCGGATGAAGTGGAAAAGAAAGTAAAGAGTATGTATACTGATCCGAACCATATTAAGGTGACAGATCCGGGTCAGATTGAAGGAAACACCGTATTTACTTATCTGGATGCTTTCTCTAAGCAGGAGCATTTTGAGCGTTATCTTCCCGAATATCAGAACTTGGATGAGTTGAAGGCACACTATCAGCGCGGTGGTTTGGGCGATATGAAGGTTAAGAAACTTCTGGCAGCTATAATGCAAGAAGAGTTGGAGCCGATCAGAAACCGTCGTAAGGAATTTGAGAAGGATATTCCTGCTGTGTGTGAGATGTTGCGTCAGGGATGTGAAGTCGCACGTGAGGCAGCCGCACAGACTTTGAGTGAGGTGCGTCGCGCCATGAAGATCAACTATTTTGATGATGAAACCTTTGTTGCCGAGCAGACTGCTCGTTTTACGGCAGCAAAATAATTAAAGATATTAAGGACCGAACCGAACCGTTATTGGAGAAGTTCGGTCTTTTTTTATCGGATGTTTTTTTATTCTGTTTTCAATATATATCGCCATTATTTCTTTTTTCTTCTCTTTTTTCATCTTTTTGATTAGAAAACTTCGGAAAAGCTTGGTGTATTCGGAAAAAAGTCTTATCTTTGCATCGCTTTTGAAACGAAAGAGTCGGGCGTTTAGCTCAGCTGGTTCAGAGCATCTGCCTTACAAGCAGAGGGTCGGCGGTTCGAATCCGTCAACGCCCACAGATAGAGATACTTTGAGTATCTCTTTTTTTATTTCTTTTGGTTTTACCATTCAATTCAGATAAGATTTTTTCGTTTTACCGCCATATTCCTTGAAAACTTATAAAGTTTCTTTAAAATAAGGTGTCAGACTCAATAAAAAACTCTATTTTTGTAGTCTGAAAAATAATACGTATTACTTTATGGAACTGGATTTGTTGACGGCCATTTCTCCTATTGACGGCCGATATAGAGGTAAGACCGAAGCGTTGGCGAAGTATTTTTCTGAATATGCTTTGATTCGCTACCGCGTTCGTGTAGAGATTGAGTATTTTATTACATTATGCGAGCTGCCTTTGCCACAGTTGGCTTCATTCGATGCCGGCCTTTTCGAGACTTTGCGCAATATTTACCGTAATTTTACGGAATCAGACGCTCAGCGTATAAAAGATATCGAGAAGGTAACCAATCACGATGTCAAAGCCGTGGAGTATTTCATTAAGGAAGAATTTGATAAGATCGGCGGACTGGATGCTTATAAGGAGTTCATTCATTTTGGCCTTACTTCTCAGGACATCAACAATACTTCTGTTCCTTTGTCTGTAAAAGAAGCTCTTGATGAGTGCTATTATCCTCAGATTGAAGAACTGATTGCCCAGTTGAAGGAATATGCTGAAGAGTGGGCTAATGTTCCGATGTTGGCCAAGACTCATGGACAGCCTGCTTCACCTACCCGTTTAGGTAAAGAGGTTATGGTTTTTGTCTATCGTTTGGAGCGTCAGTTGTCTTTGATGAAGGCTTGTCCGATTACCGCTAAATTTGGTGGTGCAACCGGAAACTATAATGCGCATCATGTAGCTTATCCTCAGTACGACTGGAAAGCTTTCGGTAATGCTTTTGTATCCGAGAAGCTTGGTCTGGAGCGTGAGGAATATACTACTCAGATCTCTAATTATGATAATTTGAGTGCATTGTTTGATGCCATGAAGCGTATCAATACAATCATTATTGATTTGGATCGTGACTTCTGGCAGTATGTTTCTATGGAGTACTTCAAGCAGAAGATCAAAGCCGGTGAGGTTGGTTCGAGTGCCATGCCGCATAAGGTAAATCCGATTGATTTTGAGAATTCAGAGGGTAATCTGGGTGTTGCCAATGCAGTTTTGGAGCACCTGAGTCGCAAGTTGCCGATTTCCCGTTTGCAGCGAGATCTGACCGACTCTACAGTATTACGTAATGTCGGAGTGCCTATGGGACATATGGTTATTGCTATTCAGAGTACTTTGAAGGGATTGCGTAAATTGTTGCTTAATGAAGCAGTTATCAATGGTGATCTGGATAACTGCTGGGCAGTAGTGGCTGAAGCTATTCAGACAATTTTGCGCCGTGAGGCCTATCCGCATCCATACGAGGCATTGAAGGCATTGACCCGTACCAATCAGGCTATTACAGAAGAGTCTATCAAAAACTTCATTGAGACACTAGAAGTGAGCGAAGAAGTGAAAAAGGAATTGCGGGCTATTACACCGCATTCTTATACAGGTATTTAATATAATAAACCGGAAACAGGGTTGAACCGAGAGGTTGGACCCGTTTCTACCTATTCATTAACATATTATTATTCAAAAGATGACAGAAGACGAAAAATGGCGCGAAAACTTCGAGCCAAGACAAAGCTCGGAGCGTAACCGGGAGGGTTACAAGCCGTACAACCGTGAAAATAACAGATCGTATAACAATCGTGGTGGCTATGGAGAGCGTAGTCCGCGTCCGTACAATAATAATCGTGGCGGATATAACAGCAATCGTGGCGGTTATACCGGAAATTCAGGCTATAACAGCCGTCCTTACAAGTCTTACGGACAGGGCGGATCTGACGAGCAGGGCGAGCAGCGTAGCTATCGTCCGCGTGTACAGGGTGATCGTCTGTCTTATAGTGCCGGTCGCAGCGGTTATAACAGTAACCGTGGCGGATATGCCAAGCGCGAAGGCGGTTACCAGGGTGGTTATCAGCAGGGTGGCAACCGTCCCCGTTATCAGCAGGGAGGTGGTTACCAACAGGGTGGTAACCGTTATGGAGCAGCCCGTCCTTACCAGAAACGCGACAACAACTACGATCCGAATGCCAAATACAGCAAGAAGAAACAGATTGAGTATAAACTGGTCAATACGGATCCTGATGCACCGATCCGCCTGAACAAGTTCCTGGCCAATGCCGGAGTATGCTCTCGCCGTGAGGCTGATGAGTTTATTACAGCCGGTGTGGTATCGGTAAACGGACAGGTTGTTACCGAGTTGGGAACAAAGGTGAAGCAGACCGATGAAATCAAGTTCCACGATCAGCCGATCAGCATTGAGAAGAAGGTATATGTATTGCTTAACAAGCCGAAAGACTACGTAACCACCAGCGATGACCCACAGAATCGTAAGACTGTGATGGATCTGGTGCGCAACGCCTGCAAGGAGCGTATCTATCCGGTAGGTCGTCTTGACCGTAACACTACCGGTGTGCTGTTGCTTACCAATGATGGTGATCTGGCTTCCAAGCTGACTCATCCGAAATATCTCAAGAAGAAGATCTATCATGTCTATACCGACAAGAATGTAACCGCAGCCGATATGCGTCAGATTGCCGAGGGTATCACTTTGGAGGATGGTGAAATCCATGCTGATGCCATCGACTATGCCAGCCCTACCGACAAGAAGCAGGTGGGTATTGAAATCCACTCCGGAAAGAACCGTATCGTGCGTCGTATCTTCGAGTCATTAGGCTATCGTGTGATCAAGCTCGACCGTGTATTCTTTGCCGGTCTGACCAAGAAGAACCTCCGTCGTGGCGACTGGAGATACCTCACCGAGCAGGAGGTGAACATGTTGCGTATGGGAGCTTTTGAATAATTAATTCATTAAACTATAAAGATGGAAACAATTCGTAGAACTAAGGTTGTCGACGTGCTGAAGCGTGAAGACTTCGGTGCCCTGGTAACAGTAAAGGGCTGGGTGCGTACCCATCGTGGCAGCAAGGCAGTGCATTTCATTGCATTAAACGACGGTTCGACCATTAATAATGTACAGATTGTGGCCGATGCGGACAAGTTTGAGGACGAACTCTTCAAGCAGATTACTACCGGTGCCTGCTTGAGCATTACCGGTGAACTGGTGCAGAGTGTCGGTTCCGGACAGCAGGTAGAGATTCAGGCGCGCGAAATCGTGGTCCTGGGAACTTGTGGCTCTGACTATCCGATGCAGAAGAAGGGACAGACTATGGAATATATGCGTACGCACGCTCACATGCGTTTGCGTACCAATACTTTCGGTGCTGTATTCCGCATCCGTCACAATATGGCCATGGCTATCCATGATTATTTCCACAAGCATGGATTCTTCTATTTCCACACTCCGATCATCACAGCCAGCGACTGCGAAGGTGCCGGACAGATGTTCCAGGTGACTACCAAGAACTTGTACGACCTGAAGAAGGGCGAGGACGGCAAGATCGACTATTCTGATGATTTCTTCGGAAAGACCACTTCACTGACCGTATCCGGACAGCTCGAAGGTGAGTTGGGAGCTACAGCTCTCGGCTCCATCTATACTTTCGGTCCTACATTCCGTGCCGAGAATTCCAATACTCCGCGTCACCTGGCTGAGTTCTGGATGATTGAGCCGGAAGTTGCCTTCAACGATATCAACGACAATATGGACCTCGCCGAGGACTTTATCAAATATTGTGTGCGTTGGGCGTTGGATAACTGTCAGGACGATCTGGCCTTCTTGAACAAGATGATCGACAAGACCCTGTTGGAGCGTTTGAACTTTGTGGTAAACAACGATTTCGTACGTTTGCCTTATACCAAGGGTATCGAGATTCTGGAAGAGGCTGTGAAGAACGGCCGGAAGTTCGAGTTCCCGATATATTGGGGAGCCGACCTGGCCAGTGAGCATGAGCGTTACCTTGTTGAGGAGCACTTCAAGCGTCCGGTTATTCTGACTGACTATCCGAAGGAAATCAAGGCCTTCTACATGAAGATGAACGAAGACGGCAAGACCGTTCGTGCCATGGATGTACTCTTCCCTCAGATCGGAGAGATCATTGGCGGTTCTGAGCGTGAGGATAACTACGACAAGCTGATGGCCCGTATCGAAGAGCTGAATATTCCGATGAAAGATATGTGGTGGTATCTGGATACCCGTAAGTTCGGTTCTTGTCCTCATAGTGGATTCGGTCTGGGCTTTGAGCGTCTGATTCTCTTCGTGACCGGTATGCAGAACATTCGTGACGTGATTCCGTTCCCACGTACTCCGAAGAATGCCGAGTTCTAAGACTAAGTCAATAGACTGCAAACAGATAGCACGGGCATGGCGAAAGCTGTGCCCGTGATTTTTTTATAAAAATAATCGGTCATTTTTGCTTGTTATGTCCCTATAAATTACTATCTTTGCAAGCCGATTATTATCAAATAGGCTTTAAATGCCTATTAATCTGCATGTTAATAGTCTGCTCTTTGGCCGGACAGACGGTTAGTGAGTGCAGATCATGAATAATTTTTTTAGTAGTAACAATTTTTATTATTAGTTTTAAGAATGGATACTTTAAGTTACAAGACCATTTCAGCGAACAAGGAGACCGTAAAGAAAGAATGGGTTGTTATCGATGCAACTGATCAGGTATTGGGTCGTCTGGGTTCAAAGGTGGCAAAGCTGTTGAGAGGTAAGTACAAACCAAACTTCACTCCTCATGTAGATTGCGGTGATAATGTGATTATTATCAATGCAGACAAAATTAAGTTGACTGGTAACAAGATGACTGACCGTGTATATTTGAGCTACACTGGTTATCCTGGAGGTCAGCGCGAAATGACTCCGGCTCGTTTGCTGGCTAAGCCAAACGGTGCTGAGAAATTGATGAAGAAAGTAGTAAAGGGTATGTTGCCAAAGAACCGTCTGGCTGCTCGCTTGCTGAACAACCTGTATGTATACGCAGGCAACGAGCACAAGCACGAGGCTCAGAATCCTAAAACAATTGATATTAACCTGTATAAATAATAAGTAATGGAAGTAGTTAATGCATTAGGCAGACGTAAGAGCGCTATCGCTCGCGTTTATGTAAGCGAGGGTACAGGAAAGATTACTATTAACAAGAGAGACCTTGCAGAGTACTTTCCATCAACTATTCTTCAGTTTGTAGTTAAGCAGCCTCTGAACACTCTGGGTGTTGCTGAGAAATATGATATCAAGGTAAATCTTTGCGGTGGTGGTTTCACTGGTCAGTCACAGGCTTTGCGTCTGGCTATCGCCCGCGCACTGGTAAAGATCAACGCTGACGACAAGAAGGCTCTTCGTGCAGAAGGCTTCATGACTCGTGACGCTCGTGAGGTTGAGCGTAAGAAACCGGGTCAGCCAAAAGCTCGTCGCAGATTCCAGTTCAGTAAACGTTAATATTCGGCCGTTTATCGAGCTGCATAATTTACGTTTAGTATCTAAATCATTGGGATTCCTCCGGGACTACCTGATGGTTGGTTGAGAAACAAAAAAGAAAGTAAACGATTAAAAAAGAAAAAACAATGTCTAGAACTAATTTTGAGACTTTATTGGAGGCAGGTTGCCACTTCGGTCACCTTAAGAGAAAGTGGAACCCGGCAATGGCTCCTTATATCTTCATGGAGCGCAATGGTATTCATATCATTGATCTTCATAAAACTGTTGCAAAGATCGACGATGCTGCCGAGGCTTTGAAGCAGATTGCAAAATCTGGCAAGAAGATTTTGTTCGTTGCTACTAAGAAACAAGCTAAGCAGGTTGTAGCTGAGAAGGCTGCATCTGTAAACATGCCTTATGTTATCGAGCGTTGGCCAGGTGGTATGTTGACCAACTTCCCAACAATCCGTAAGGCTGTGAAGAAAATGGCCAACATCGACAAACTGACTGCCGATGGTACTTACTCAAACTTGTCTAAGCGTGAGATCCTGCAGATCTCTCGTCAGCGTGCTAAGTTGGAGAAGAACTTGGGTTCTATCGCTGACCTGACTCGTCTGCCTTCAGCTCTGTTCATCGTTGACGTATTGAAGGAGCAGATCGCTGTTCGCGAGGCTAACCGTTTGGGTATCCCTGTATTCGCTATCGTAGATACTAACTCTAACCCAGATAACGTAGATTACGTAATCCCTGCAAACGACGACGCAAACAAGAGCGTTGAGGTTATCCTCGAGGCTTGCTGCGCTGCTATCGCTGAGGGTCTGGAAGAGCGTAAGGCAGAGAAGGTTGACGCTGAGGCTGCCGGTGAAGGCGAGGCTAAGGGTCGCAAGCGTTCAGCTAAGGCTCGTGTAGAGAAAGCTGACGAGGCTGAGGCTCCTGCAGAAGCATAATCCATTTATAAACTTTAAAATATAAAGAACATGGCTGTAACAATGGCAGATATCACCAAGCTCCGCAAATTGTCAGGTGCTGGTATGATGGATTGCAAGAAGGCTTTGGAAGAAGCTAATAATGATATCGATGCGGCAATGGAGATCATCCGTAAGAAAGGTCAGGCTGTAGCTGCAAAACGTTCAGACCGCGAGGCTGCTGAAGGTTGCGTAGTTGCTAAGGCTGAGAACGGATTCGGTGCCATCATCGCTTTGAAGTGTGAAACTGACTTCGTTGCCAAGAACGAGGATTTCGTAAAATTGGCTAAGGATATCTTGGATTTGGCTGTTGCCAACAAGTGTGCTACTCTGGACGAGGTTAAGGCTCTTCCTATGGGTAACGCTACTGTAGCTGACGCAGTTGTTGATCGCAGCGGTATCACTGGTGAGAAAATGGAGCTGGATGGCTACCTGACTGTTGAAGGTCCAAGCATCTCAGTTTACAACCACCAGAACAAGAACCAGTTGTGTACTTTGGTTGTTCTGAACAAGGAAGTTGATCCTCAGTACGGTCACGCTGTGGCTATGCAGGTTGCTGCTATGAGCCCACGTTCAATCGACGAGAACGATTACCCTGCTGATGTACTCGCAAGAGAGAAGGAAATCGCAGCTGACAAGGCTCGTGAAGAGGGTAAGCCAGAGAACATGATCGAGCGTATCGCTATGGGTCGTATCTCTAAGTTGTTCAAGGAAGAGTGCTTGTTGAAGCAGGCTTTCATCCAGAACGACAAGCAGTCTGTTGCTGACTACTTGAAGGAAGCTGACAAGGACTGCACCGTAACTGCTTTCAAGCGTTTCACTTTGCGCGCTGAATAATTTGGATTTCATTTGAAATTCATTCAGATATTACGGATTCACAAACCCGGGAGTATACCAGCAGGTATACCTCGGGTTTGTTTCTTTTTCCTCCCTTTCTTTCATTTTCCTGCTTCTGCTACTCCGTTTTTTTCCGGATTTGTCTTATTTTTGTACCCTAAACGGATAAAACGAAAAAAATGAAGATATTAGCAGTGGGCATGAACTATGCCGAACACAATAAAGAGCTTGACGGTACGTTATATAAACCAGAAGAGCCTGTGATATTCATTAAGCCGGATTCAGCTTTGCTAAAGGATAGCAAGCCGTTCTTTATTCCTGATTTTACCCAGCGTTGCGAGTATGAAACAGAATTGGTGGTCCGCATCTGTCGTTTGGGTAAGAATATTGCCGAGCGTTTTGCTTACCGTTATTATGATGCCGTTACGGTGGGTATTGATTTTACGGCACGTGACCTGCAACAGCGGCTGCGTGCAGAAGGGAAGCCCTGGGAACTTTGCAAGGCTTTCGACAATTCTGCCGTAATTGGGGATTTTGTTTCCGTGAATGAGCTTCCTGAAATTCAGAATCTGCATTTTCATCTGGACATAGACGGAAGAACGGTACAGCGTGGATATACTGGCGATATGCTCTATACTGTAGATCAGATTATAGCTTATGTCAGCAAGTTCTTTACTTTAAAAATCGGTGATCTTATTTTTACGGGTACACCGGTAGGTGTTGGTCCTGTGTCTATAGATCAGCATTTGGATGGTTATGTTGAGGGACGTAAGGTCCTTTCGTTTAATGTAAAATAAAATGAAGTTTAGAGAATTACTTTCAGGCATTATCTTTTTGTGTGCGGCTTTTTCGGGGCGAGCGCAAGAGTTTACACGCTTGGACTGGAATGTACTGCATATAGACTCTGTGATGCCCTATTATACAGAAGTTGTTCCCCTGCCCGATGATTATGCGGCTTATGAATACAGTGTTTCTGTCCGTTATCCGGAATTGCGTGCCTTAAATGCAACCGAAGTGGAGCGTTTGTCGGCACTTGTAACTGAGCTGCCTGAGAATCCGGAAGTCAAAACTCAAGTAGGTATTTCCCGAAAGCGTGGATATCTGGACATCAGTTTTATCCCTGTGGTTTTTCGTGAAGGCCGTTATTATAAGATCTTGAGTTGTGAGATCTCCATAAGTCGTAAACGTAAGACAATTCAGACCAGAATAACCCCGGTAAAACCGGTGACAGAGCGTTATGCCGCTTCTTCTGTTTTGTCTCAAGGACGTTGGGTAAAAATACGTGTCTCAAAGGATGGCGTTTATATGCTTACCGCTTCTGATTTGAAAAAGATGGGTTTCAATGACCCTTCTAAGGTAAAGCTTTATGGCTATGGTGGTCATCTTCAGAATGAAGTGATCAGTGCCGATACGGATTATGATGACTTGACGGAGATACCTCTGTATTCCGGCAAGAACGGTTTGCTCTTTTATGGAAGAGGGCCGGTTTCTTGGGCGCGTTTGAGCACGGGGTTTTATGCCCACACAGTGAATAATTATTCTACTCATGGATATTATTTTTTGACGGAAGGTGATTCTCCAATGTCGTTTGAAACGGCAGAAGAATATACAGGAGCCGTGAGTCACACGGTGTCTACCTTTATGGAACAGGTCCTTTATGAACGTGATGAATATGCCTGGTTTTCGGGAGGCCGTCGTCTGTTTGATTCTTATGATTATTATAATGGTAACACGCAGACTTATCAGCTGGCAACTCCCGGAGCGGTAAGCGATCGTGCTGAAGCTTCATTGCGTGTTGTGTTTACCGCTGCTTCCAATACACGGACTTATGTTGAGCCGGAAGTGAACGGTTCCGCGAAAACCTCTTTCTCAATAGGTACTCTCAGTACTTATACCAAGGCTGCTCTGGCTGAACGTACTTATGATGTACAGGGACAGATTCAAGGAGATCAGATGTCGGTTAAACTGACAACAACAAAAGGCAATCATGCTCGTCTGGATTTTTTGGAGTTGAACTATACGCGCAAATTGGAGGTTAATGAATCTTTTCTTGATTTCCGGAATGAGCATACAGCTTCAACCGGTTTTACCCTGTCTAATCCTTCTGGCCGTAATCTTTCTGTATGGCGTTTGGGAGATTCGCTTCATCCCACGGTGCAGATGAAGGGGAATTCCAACGGAACTGATTATTATTTTCAGGATGATTTTTCTTCAGGACATTATGTGGCTGTGGATGTAGACGCAACCTTTCCCAAACCGGAATACGTTGAGGTGGTAGCTAATCAGAATCTGCATGCGGTAGACAGTCTTATAGATATGGTTATTATAGTGCCGCAAAGCGGTAAGCTTACTGCTCAGGCAGAGCGTTTGGCTGAATCACATCGGCAGATAGACGGATTAAAGGTGTTGGTGGTCCGGGCTGACCAGATTTATAATGAATTTTCTTCGGGAACTCCGGATGCTACAGCTTATCGCCGTTTTATGAAGATGCTTTACGATCGGGCTGACACTCCGGAAAAAGCTCCACGATATCTGCTTCTTTTCGGTGATGCGGCTTGGGATAATAGAATGCTTTCTACAGCTTGGAAAGGAACGAATCCCGAAGATTATCTTCTGTGCTATGAATCGGATGATTCATTCAGTGATATCTATTGCTATGTCATGGAAGACTATTTCGGTTTGCTGGATGATGGAGAGGGAACTTCTCTTTTGAAGGAAAAGGTTGATTTAGGAGTTGGACGCTTTCCTGTAACTACGGAACAGGCTGCCCGGAATCTGGTCGATAAGACCATAAATTATATGGAGAATCGCGAGGCCGGAGCCTGGAAGAATTTAATAGTCATGCTCGGCGATGACGGTGATAATAATCTTCATATGAGTTCTGCGGAAATTGTGGCTGAGGATATTGAAAAAAATAACCCCGAGTATGATTTACGTCGGATTTATTGGGATTCCTATCCAAGGGAAACGTCTGCAACCGGACATACTTATCCTGAAGTCCGTAAGTTGCTTCTGGAACAGATAAACGACGGAACGCTGATTATGAATTATACCGGACACGGTTCTCCTTATGTACTGTCTCATGAGTCTGTATTTTTACTGAATGACTGCATGACGTTCACTTCGACAAAGGTCCCCCTGTGGGTGACGGCCGCATGTGATATCATGCCTTTTGATACCCGTACGGAAAATATCGGAGAGAACATGATTCTGAACCCTTCGGCCGGAGCGTTGGCCTTTTATGGCACAACCCGTACGGTCTATGCCGACGATAACAAGTATATGCACCGCTATTTCACCCATTATGTGCTGGGGCGTGACGACAACGGGCAACGTTATCGATTGGGCGATGCCGTTCGTTTGTCAAAGGTAAGTTTGCTCACTCCCGGAGATATGGGTAGTGATGAGACTCAGAATAAGGTGCATTATGCTCTTTTGGGTGATCCTGCTTTACAGATAGGTACCGCAGAGTACCGGGTTGTGCTTGATTCGATAAACGGGAAAAGCGTTTCTTCGAATGATGGGACTTTTGCTTCCTTGTCGGCTGGTAGCCTGACTCGAATCAGCGGACATATTGAAGATCAGAACGGGGCGCGTGTTCCGTCCTTTACGGGTTCTGTGACGGCAAAGGTATATGACAGTGATCAGGAAATTGTCTGTCGCAATAATGCAGGAGCATCTGAAGCCTTCAAATATCGGTCACGTGAAAAGGTTCTTTTTTCGGGAACGGATTCTGTGAGAAACGGTACTTTCTCTATGCTCTTTCCGGTACCTTTGGACATCAACTATTCTGACCGTTCGGGACGGATGGTTTTCTATGCTCTGAGTGCTGATCGGAAAGAAGAAGCCAATGGATATGACGAACGCTTTTTTGTAGGAGGTACCGGTACTGAGCTTTTGACGGATACGGTCGGACCTTCTATTCAGGTATGGCTGAATGATGTGGAGCATCCGCAAGGAGTTAAGGTCAATGCTACTCCTCTTTTCCGTGCGTCCTTGAAAGATGAAAGTGGAATTAATACCACAGGAAACGGTATCGGACATGATCTGGAACTGATTGTGGATGATAACCCGGCTACCTCTTATAATCTGAATGCCTATTATGTGAATGAATTCGGAGATTTTCAGGAAGGAACGGTTACTTTTATGATACCTCAGCTGTCTGCGGGTAAACATACACTGAAGTTCCGTGCTTGGGACACGATGAACAACGGTTCGATAGTTGAATATGAGATAGAAGTTGATCCAGGATTGAGTCCTCGCATTTCCCGTTTGTATGCCACTCAGAATCCGGCGCGAACGACAACGAATTTTGTATTCTGTTATGATCGTCCGGGAGAAACCTGTGATTTCACCATAGAAGTGATGGATTTTGCAGGTCGTAAACTATGGCAGCATACGGCACAGGGAGTAAGTGGTGACGGCATATATTCAATTCCTTGGAATCTGACTGCCGGAGGAGGAGCGCGTTTAGGCACCGGGGTTTATCTCTATCGTGCCGTAATTACCTCATCAGATGGAGTCAAGTCAGAGTCTGCAACGAATAAAATCATCATTATAGGCAATAAATAAGAAAAAAACACGTTACTAAAACAATAAACGACAAAGTAAATACTCATGAATAAAAAGTCATTTGCACTTTGCGCACTGCTGGGAGCATCACTTTCAGTTTGGGCCGATGGAGATAAAGAAACGATGTTCAATCCGGTAACTACCGGAGTCACCTCGCAATCTATAGCACCAGATGCGCGAGGTGGTGGTATGGGAGATATCGGTGCGGCTACTGAAGCGGATGTGAATTCTCAGTTCTGGAATCCGGCAAAATATCCTTATAATATAGCCCGTGCCGGTGTTGCGCTCAACTATACTCCTTGGTTGCGTCAGTTGGTCAATGACATCAACTTGGCATATATGAGCGGATTTTATCGTATCGGTGACTATCAGGCCCTGAGTGCTTCTCTGCGTTATTTCTCTTTGGGAGAGGTTTCTACCTCAAGCGGCCAGGATGGAACGTCGGATATGACGATTAATCCTTATGAAATGTCTGTTGATGTAGCCTATTCACGAATGTTGAGCGAAAATTTCTCGGCAGCTGTAGGTATGCGTTTTATTTACTCCGACATTACTTACAACTATACGGAGGAAACTTCACCGGGAATGGCTTTTGCTGCAGATATAGCCTTGTATTATAACAAATATTTTCTGGCCGGTAACCGGGAATGTAATTTTGGTTGGGGACTGAATATCAGTAATATTGGTAGCAAGATTTCTTATGGAGGAGATGATAATGCCGAGTTTATTCCTACAAACTTGCGTATGGGTATCAATTTCCTGATTCCTTTTAATGAGTATAATAAGATTTCATTAGCGGCGGATGTCAATAAACTGTTGGTACCGACTTATCCTATCCAGGGGGATGATGAAACCTCAGAGGATTATCAGCAACGTGTTCAGAAGGATTATTATGATATTTCTCCAATTTCCGGAATTTTCAAGAGTTTCAGTGATGCTCCGGGTGGTTTTAAGGAAGAACTTCAAGAAATTCAGTGGAGCGTAGGAGCCGAGTATTCTTATAACGACCGCTTTATTTTGCGAGGCGGATATCATCACGAGTCAGCCAATAAGGGTAATCGTAAATATTTTACTGCCGGAGCCGGTTTCCGGATGAGTGTGTTCTCCCTTGATTGTGCTTATGTGATTTCTACGGCACAGAGCAATCCTCTTGATCAGACTCTACGCTTTACTTTGGGATTTGATTTGGATGGTGTGAAGGATCTCTTCGGTCGTCGCTAACGAACCTTTAAATCAGTTACGGTTATGGCAAAGATACGAGTAGGCTTTGGTTTTGATGTGCATCGTCTGGTTGAGAATCGGGAGCTTTGGTTGGGGGGGATCCGATTGGAGCATGAAAAGGGGCTTCTGGGTCACAGCGATGCCGATGTGCTGATTCATGCGCTTTGTGATGCTATTTTGGGTGCTGCCAATATGCGGGATATCGGTTTTCATTTTCCGGATACTTCCGAGCAGTTTCATAACATAGACAGTAAGATTCTGCTGGCGGAAACCATGAAACTGGTGCGCGCTAAAGGATATGAGTTCGGAAACGCAGATATAACGGTCTGTGCCGAACGTCCTAAATTAAAGAATCATATACCGGTGATGCAGGAATGTTTGGCTCAGGTTATGAATGTGTCTGTTGAAGATATTTCAATTAAAGCGACAACTACCGAGAAATTAGGTTTTACCGGAAGAGAAGAAGGAATCTCAGCCTATGCTACGGTATTGTTGGAGAAGTATTCCTGATAAATAGACGAACTCCCAATGGAAAAGTTATCCATTGGGAGTTCGTCTATTTTATCGCTATTATTTCTTTGGTTTGAATGTTTTCAGAGCAATGACGCGAACTTCTTCTTCACCGTTCCATTCTCCGATTCTCATTTGTCCTTCGGGTAGAAACAAAGCTCCGAATCCCTGCCGTATGCCGTTTCGGTATTGTCCGTACCATACTCGACCGTTTTTGTAGTAATACAAGCCATATCCGTGTCGTTGACCGTTCAAGAGTTCACCTACATAACGGTCTCCATTGGCATAAGACAACGCCATGAACTGATATTCTGTCAGATCTGCGCCATCAATCAACATTTTCTCCTTGTTTCGATAGATGTATTCCAGTTTTCCAGTACTCAGATTATAAGCCGCATAGTGATCGCTGCTTCCCACAATAGCGTAATCCTTATTGGTGGTAATACCATAGATGAATTTACCTTTCCGGTAGAGTCCGGTCTGTTCGTAAATTCCGCTTTTGAAGTTTCCAAAACCATAGAATTGCACCTCGGGTGAAATCTGTCCGCGATAGGTTCCGTCCGCGCTTTCGTATACCATGAAAGGAAACAGAGCTGTGTGATCCAGTACCAATTGGTATAGTTCAACAGGTATATCTTCGTATCTGGCTACCGGAGGGCGTTGGGCTATTCCTTCAAGACAGAAACACATTGCTATACATAAAAGCCATTTTTTCATTCTTCAGTTCTTTAAGGGTGAGTCATTTGTTGTAATCCTGTTCTTTCTGAATCTGTTCCCATACTTTGGGAGGAAGTAAGTTTGAGGCATCCTCGCCGTTTTTCAGGCGTTGGCGTATTTCCGTTGCGCTGATATCAATAATGGGAGAGGGAAGAAGTTGTACACCTTTCGGCATATTGTACGGGTCTACAGGGTATCCGTTACGTGGAAAAACCAAAATTTCATAGCGCTTTAGCAGAGTACGATATTCGGCCCAACGGTCAAATGCCAGCCAGTTGTCTGCCCCGATGATCAATACAAATTTGCGGTCTGGATATTCCTGTTCCAACGCTTCCAGAGTTTTGTACATATAAGATGGGCGGGGTAGTCTGAATTCCAAGTCACATACGCTTAGGTTCGGATATTCCTCGGCAGCTATTCGTGCCAGTTCCAGTCTGCGATGGTCGTCCAGCAGATCAGTAGCTTTTTCCTTGAACGGATTCTGGGGAGAGACCAAAAACCAGAGTTCATCTACATATTTGTTCCGGCATATAAATTCTGCCAGTTCGATATGTCCCCGGTGGATCGGGTTGAACGATCCGCCATAAATACCGGTTCGGATCATGGTTTATGATATTTGAACGGAGATTTCTCTTCTTTACGTTTTGCCTTTTTCAGACGCTGATACCAAATGCCAAAGATCAGACCCTCAAAAAGGGCCAGACAGGCAAGGGCCGCGGCCAGTTCCAACAGTCGCAACCACAAGCATAAGGCGCCTAATGCCAGACACAATATACATAGCACACCGCTATAAGCCAGATTTTTATTGATATCCTGCTTGTTCATGATTTCCTTGCTGTTACAATAAACCTTTAGTCGTTGAGAAATTTCTTTAAGATCTGTAATGCTTCCTGTTGTGCCTGTTCCAGATTGTCATTTACGACTATCGTATCAAATTTATCGGCAAATCCCAGTTCATATTCTGCCCGAGCTATACGATCTTCAATGACTTCGGGAGAATCCGTTCCCCGTCCGTTCAGACGCTGACGTAATGCTTCTATGGAAGGAGGCTGGATAAAAATACTCAGAGCCCGATTGCCATAATAGTTCTTGATGTTGCATCCGCCTTTGACATCCACATCCAGTACCACATTCTGTCCGTTTTCCAACTGTTTTTCTACCTGCTCTTTCAAAGTGCCGTAGAATCGGTCTTTGTACACTTCCTCATATTCCAGAAATTCTCCGTTGGCAATGCGTTGACGGAAATCTTCCGGAGTGAGGAAAAAATATTCTACCCCATGCTGTTCTGTGCCCCGTGGAGGACGGCTGGTAGCACTGATACTGAAAGCCAGATTCAGGTTCTGCTGCATCAAATAGTTGATGATGGTGCTTTTTCCACTTCCACTGGGAGCGGAAAATATGATAACTTTTCCTTTCATAAAAATAATGTTGCTTCTGAGGGTGTTACATCACATTTAATACCTGTTCTTTGATCTGCTCCAGTTCGTCTTTCATTTTTACTACGATCTGTTGCATTTCTGCCTGATTGCTCTTGCTGCCGGTCGTGTTGATCTCGCGTCCCATTTCCTGGGCGATGAATCCCAGTTTTTTACCTTGTCCATGGCCCGTATCCATAGTTTCCTTGAAATATTTCAAGTGGTTGGCCAGTCGTTGCTTTTCTTCATTGATGTCCAGCTTTTCAATGTAGTAAATCATTTCCTGTTCCAGGCGGTTGCGGTCATATTCTACCTCGGGGATAGAGTTCAGTCCATCAATGATACGTTGGCGGATCTTTTCTGTGCGGCTTTTTTCGTATGGTTCGATACTTTTCAGAAGAGCGGATATATTATCCAGTTTCTCCGAGAATTTCTTGTAGAGTGCGGCACCTTCCTGTTTGCGGAAGTCTACCAGTTTCTGCAAAGCTTCTTCAATGCCTTTTTTTACTGTGATCCATTCTTCATCCGTCAATTCCTCTACTTCTGCACGGGTCAGTACATCAGGCAGACGCAATAAGGTTGCAAACCAATCGTTTGGCAAAGGGATATTGCGCTCGCTGCTTATTGTCTGAATCTGTTTGTAATAATTTTCCAGTAAAGCGCCATTGATCGGTGTGGCATTTAGATTCTCATCTTTTTCGATCCAAAGACTGAAATCCACTTTTCCACGTTCCAAGGTTGTGGCGATCAGAGCTCGGATTTCGATTTCTTTTTCACGGTAAAGAGATGCGATGCGTGTAGACAAATCAAGTGCCTTGCTGTTCAGAGATTTGATTTCGATGTTTATTTTCTTTCCATTATATACGGCTGTAGCTTTGCCGTAACCTGTCATTGACTGTATCATAATTTAACAAATGATTTTGTGCAAAATTACAAAAATACAAGCAGAAAATTGTATTTTTGCGAATTAATAAAAAGTAAAAATAAAGTATGTCTTGTATTCTGCATATTGAAACCAGCACTCGGGTATGTTCTGTAGCCTTGAGTGAAGACGGTGCGAACGTATTTGAGAAAGCGGATTTTGAAGGTCCGTCGCATGCTGTGTTGTTAGGAAGTTTTGTGGATGAGGCTCTGTCGTTTGCGGACAGTCATGCGATGCCTTTGGATGCTGTTGCTGTAAGTTGCGGCCCTGGCTCTTATACAGGTCTGAGGATCGGTGTGTCTATGGCCAAAGGAATTTGCTATGCACGTGACTGTAAACTGTTGGCTATTCCTACCTTAGAATTACTTTGTGTGCCGGTACTGCTCTATCATGATGAATTGCCGGAGGACGCTTTGTTGGTTCCAATGATTGATGCCCGCCGTATGGAGGTTTATTCTGCGGTGTATGACCGGGCTTTGAAAGCAGTACGCCCTGTTGGTGCAGACATTATTGATGAACATTCTTATGCTGAGTTTCTGGCAGAACATCCCGTGTATTTCTTTGGAGACGGAGCTGCTAAGTGTCAGGACACAATCAAGCACCCTAATGCTCATTTCCTTCCTAATATCCAGCCGATAGCCAGAAATATGTTCCCATTGGCGGAAAAGAGAATTGCGCTTGGCAACTTTGAGGATGTGGCTTATTTCGAGCCTTTCTATCTGAAAGAATTTGTTGCTTCAACTCCTAAAAAACTGTTATGATGGAATATAATACACAACGTAAAAAACTTCCAATGCCTGAATATGGACGCGGCATTCAGAATATGGTGGATTATGCCCTGACCATAGAAGACCGGACAGAGCGTCAACGCTGTGCGAATACGATTGTTTCTATTATGGGTAATATGTTTCCGCACTTGCGTGATGTAGCCGATTTCAATCATAAACTTTGGGATCATCTGGCAGTGATGTCTAATTATCAGTTGGATATAGATTATCCTTATGAGATAACTCCGGAAACTACACTTCATGCCAAACCCAAGCCTTTGGCTTATCCGATGAAACGTATTCGTTATCGTCATTATGGATTCCTTTTAGAGAGCTTGCTCAAGAAACTTAAGGATATGGAAGACGGGCCGGAACGTGATGCCCTGATTTCTTTAGTGGCCAATCAGATGAAGCAGAGTCTTTATAATTGGAACAAGGACGGTATGGATGAGGAGAAGGTCGCTTCTGATTTGGCAGCCTATACTGACGGAAAGGTGCAGATAGATCTGGAGCATTTTCATTTTGCTTCCGTGCAGTCGCGTTCTTTAGGAGGGACTGCAATGGGGTTACGTATGCAGAGAAAGAATAACCGAAAAAGAAACTAAAAACAAGCTAGATACTGTTGACGATATGGCTTCATTTTTAATTGAAGGCGGAAGAAAACTCTCCGGAGAGATTATACCTCAAGGGGCTAAAAACGAGGCATTACAGGTGCTGTGTGCCGTATTGCTTACTTCGGAGAAAGTCATTATCCGGAATCTTCCGGATATTCTGGATGTAAACAACCAGATTCAGCTGTTGCGTGATATAGGCGTAAAAGTTGAAAAGCAAGGACACGCAACCTATTCTTTTCAGGCCGATCAGGTAAATATCTATTATTTGCAGACCGATGAATTTCTGGCACGTTGTTCCAAACTGCGTGGTAGTGTTATGCTGATCGGTCCGTTGCTGGCACGTTTTGGAAAGGCCATGGTGGCCAAGCCAGGAGGTGATCAAATCGGACGCCGTCGTCTGGATACTCATTTTCTGGGCATGCAGAAGTTGGGCGCTGAATTTATCTATGATGCGGTCAAGGAAGTATTTCAGATTCGTGCCAAGAAATTGCAAGGTGCTTATATGCTGCTTGATGAGGCTTCAGTAACCGGTACGGCCAATATTATTATGGCTGCCGTATTGGCGGAAGGACGTACCACAATTTATAACGCTGCTTGTGAACCCTACGTGCAACAGCTTTGCCATTTGCTCAATGCAATGGGAGCTCGTATCGGTGGGGTAGGATCCAATTTGCTTACCATTGACGGAGTGGCCTCTTTGAGTGGAGCCGACCATACTATTTTGCCTGATATGATTGAAGTGGGCAGTTTTATCGGTATGGCAGCCATGGTAGGTGCCGGTATCCGTATCAAGAATGTTGCATTTGAACATTTGGGTATCATTCCGGATACCTACCGTCGATTGGGTATTGAGATTATACGGGAAGGAGATGATCTTTTCATTCCGGAGCAAGAGCATTATGAGATAGAATCTTTTATTGACGGTTCGTTTATGACTATCAGTGATGCGCCTTGGCCAGGACTTACTCCTGACTTGCTGAGTGTGCTGCTGGTGGTGGCTACCCAGGCTAAGGGATCAGTACTCATTCATCAGAAAATGTTCGAGAGCCGTCTGTTCTTTGTGGACAAGCTTATTGATATGGGAGCCCAGATTATTCTTTGCGATCCGCACCGTGCGGTAGTAGTGGGACATGACAAGCAAATGAAACTTCGTGCCGGAAAGATGACTTCACCTGATATCCGTGCCGGTATCGCTCTGCTTATAGCAGCCATGAGTGCCGAGGGTACCAGCCGCATTCATAATATTGAGCAGATTGACCGTGGCTATGAAGATATTGAAGCCCGTTTGAATGCTTTGGGTGCAAACATAAAACGTATGGACTGATGATACGCGAAAATGAAGTATACAAGATAGGAGTGCTGACAAAAACCCACGGAGTGAGTGGCGAACTTTGTTTAAGTTTTACCGATGATATTTTTGATCGGGTAGATACTGACTATCTGATTTGTCGTATGGATGGTATTCTGGTGCCGTTTTTTCTAGAAGAATACCGTTTTAAAAGCCGTTCTACGGCATTGGTCAAGTTTGAGGATATTGACACAGAAGAGGATGCCCGCAAAATGACGGGAGTGGAGGTGTTTTTTCCTAAAGCTTTGGCTGGAGATGCTGAAGATCAATTTTATTCCTGGAGTTACTTCGTGGGCTTTGGTGTGACTGATGAGCAATCGGGATATTTGGGCCGTATCGAATCGGTGGATGAATCAACTGTGAATGTACTTTTTGAAATCAAACGTCCCGACGGGCGGGATTTCTTGATACCCGCCCATGAAGAATTCATTCGGGATATAGATCATGACGAGAATATGATCTATGTGTGTCTGCCCGACGGATTGTCTAATCTATATGAAACAGATTTTGATGGAGAATAAGAAAAAGAAAATAGCGTTGTTGGGATCAACCGGTTCTATCGGAACTCAGGCGCTTGAAGTAATCCGCGAACATGCCGATCTTTACGAAGCCTACGTACTGACTGCCAATAATAATGCTGATTTGCTTATTCGGCAAGCGCGTGAGTTCCGTCCGGAAACGGTAGTAGTAGCCAATGAATCTAAATATACTCAGGTACAGGAGGCTTTGTCTGACTTGCCAATTAAGGTTTATGCCGGTGCTGATGCTATCTGTCAAGTGGTGCGTGAACAAGCCATTGATATTGTGTTGACAGCCATGGTGGGTTTTGCCGGTTTGCGTCCTACCATCAGTGCCATAGAGGCGCATAAGACCATTGCTTTGGCAAATAAGGAAACTTTGGTAGTGGCCGGAGCGCTCATTACAGAACTGGCTTTGCGTCACCATGCCGCCATAATCCCTGTAGATTCGGAGCATTCTGCCATTTTCCAGTGTCTGATGGGGGAGCATAGTCCGATAGAAAAAATCATTCTGACCGCTTCAGGCGGGCCGTTCCGAACTTTCTCCCGTGAAGAGTTGCAGTATGTTACTAAGGAGCAGGCTCTGAAACATCCGAATTGGGATATGGGGGCCAAGATAACCATTGATTCCGCTTCGATGATGAACAAGGGATTTGAGGTTATTGAAGCTAAGTGGTTATTTGATCTGACTCCAGAACAGATCGAGGTAGTGGTACATCCTCAGTCGGTTGTGCATAGCGCAGTACAGTTTGCCGACGGTGCTGTGAAAGCGCAGTTAGGAGTACCGGATATGCGGGTACCCATTCAGTTGGCTTTTTCTTATCCGGAACGTTTGCACAGCTCATTTGACCGTTTGGATTTCTGTCAGGCGTCACCGCTTACGTTTGAGCGTCCGGATATGGAGCGTTTTCGCAATCTGGCGTTGGCTTTCGAAGCGATGCGCCGTGGAGGTAATATGCCTTGTATTCTGAATGCTGCTAACGAGATTGTGAACCGTGCCTTTTTGGAAGACCGCATCGGTTTCTTGCAGATGAGTGATCTAATGGAAAAGGCTATGAGCTGTATTTCTTATGTTGCAACTCCTTCTTTAGATGATTATTTGCAAACAGATGCCGAAACCCGTGCTTTGGTAAGCGGATGGCTGTAAGTTTATTCATTTGTTGAACCCAAATTTTATACCTATTTATATAAAAGATTTATGGATACTGCGTTAATTAAGGCCCTTCAGCTGATCTTGTCGCTGTCGATTCTGGTTATTTTGCATGAAGGAGGGCATTTTTTCTTCTCTAAGCTTTTTAAAGTGAAGGTGGAGAAGTTTTATTTGTTTTTTGATCCTTATTTTCATTTGTTCAGCACAAAGGATAAATGGATTACACGCATATTCCCGAAACTGAAAAAGAATGAAACGGAATATGGTGTGGGATGGTTGCCTTTTGGAGGTTATGTTAAAATTGCCGGTATGATTGACGAGAGTATGGATACCGAGCAGATGAAGCAACCGATGCAGCCCTGGGAGTTTCGTGCCAAACCAGCCTGGCAACGCCTGTTTATTATGATCGGTGGTGTATTGGTTAATTTCTTGTTGGCACTGTTTATTTATTCTATGGTACTGTTTGCCTGGGGTGAGGAATATCTTCCCATGAAAAATGTTACCCAAGGTTTTCAATTTAATGAACAGGCCGAGAAATTGGGATTCCGTGACGGAGACCGTTTGTTGGCTGCTGACGGTGTACCGTTCGAACGTTGGGATGCCAATGTGTACCGCACTTTAACAGAGGCTCAAACCATTACCGTAGAACGTGACGGACGCACGCTTGATATTCACCTGGCTGAAGAACTGGACTTATTGAAAATGCTCAAAGAACAGCCACCGTTTATGGCTCCTATAGTTCCTTCGGTTATTGATTCTGTACTTCCTGGTTTACCTGCTGATCAGGCGGGAATACAAAAAGGAGATAGGATCTTGTCGGTAGATGGCTCGGCTGTGAGTACTTGGAGTGATTTCGATTATTTGATGGCCAAAAAGTCAGATGTTTTGGCTGCGGGATGCAGTCCGACTGACAGTGCCCGATTGCGCCAGATGCAGGTCGTGTTCCAGTCTGAAGGCTCGGTCGTGGCAGACACTGTTACCTTACAGCTTTCCAAAGATTATATGTTGGGTATTGTTAAGAAAAGCCTTTTTGATTATTGTGCTTTGGCTCATAACGACTATGGCTTTTGGGAAAGTTTTCCTGCCGGAATTTCACATGGTATGACTGTGCTTTCCGGTTATGTGAGTGACTTGAAATATATGTTCACTTCTGAAGGTGTAAAGAATGTGGGCAGTTTCGGTACTATCGGAAGTATCTTCCCTGCTACCTGGGATTGGCAAAGCTTTTGGGAAATTACTGCTTTCCTGAGCCTTATGCTTGCTGTGATGAATATTTTGCCAATTCCGGCACTCGACGGCGGCCATGTACTTTTCCTTATTGCCGAAATGATTATGCGTCGTCCGCCCAGCCAGAAGTTTATGGAGCGCGCCCAAATGGTAGGACTGGCTTTGTTGATGGGACTGATGTTGTTGGCTTGTTATAATGACATAGTTAAATTCCTTTTGTAAACAGGAGTTTTTGATGATAAGATACGTTCCGATTATTGTTTTTACAGTATCGGAACGTTTTTTGTGTTTTTTATATATGTGCATTATCTAAAAAAAATATACCTTTGCACCCGCTTTAGAAATAGGAGAAGAAATATAGTAGTTTTAATATGAAAATAATTTGGTCGATAAGATCTTTTAATTTTACGAATGTGCCATGATTTTATACCCGTATATTTTAGTGTAGGTATAAAATTTTATTGGTAACAGAATATTAAACTATTTATTTTACATGTTTATTTTTCTTTTTTTGATGGCTTCGGGAGCTGTTGTCGGCTACCGCTTTCGCTGTGTGTCTAAAATTCATAAGGTGACTTCTCTTATTCAGGTTGTGATTTGTTTCCTGCTCTTTATTTTAGGCTTCTCAATAGGGACAAACAGACTGATTATGGATAATCTGAAATATTTTTGCGAACAGGCTGCTTTGATTGCCGGGTTAAGTATTTTAGGCAGCTCTGTGGCTGCTCTGCTTGTATATCAACTTTTTTTCAAGAAAGGAGGGGATTATGAAGGGTAGTCTGGCTATTTTGCTGTTTTTTCTGTTGGGATGTGCTTCCGGTGTGTATTATCATGTGGATTTTGATATTCATCAGCTTTCGGTATATGTACTCTATGTACTGATGATTCTGTTGGGAATCAATTTAGGGTGCAATCAGGATTTAAAGGGATTTGCCAGAAGCTTCAATCTGAAATTGCTATTGGTTCCGGTTGCCACGGTTATGGGTACTTTCTTGTTTTCAGCTCTGGCTGGTTTTATTCTCAGCCGATGGAGTATATTTGACTGTATAGCCGTCGGTAGCGGTTTTGCCTATTATTCCGTATCCTCTGTGTTGATTACACAGTTAAAGACACCGAGTATAGGTATGCAGCTGGCTACAGAATTAGGCACAATCGCATTATTGGCGAATATTTTCCGGGAAATGGTTGCGTTGATCGGAGCTCCTCTGATATATCGGTTTTTTGGCCGTCTGGCTCCTATATCTGCTGCGGGAATAGGTTCTGCAGATATTTTGTTGGCTTCAATTAGTAAATATTCCGGCAAGGAAGCCATTCCGATAGCAGTGATGCATGGAATACTAATCAATGTCAGTGTCCCTTTCTTCGTATCTTTGTTCTGTAATCTATAGAGCAACAAAGATTTGGCGGTTCTCATTCTGAAATCCGCCATGGAAAAAGAATGTCTTTTTATTTGTCCGATTCGTAAGGATGCCGTATTTTTGCAAGTGAAATAGAGAACCTTAAAAATAAAAGAATATGGATCAGATGCCTCAGGATCCTATGGTGTTAATGGGATTCATCAATATGAAGTTGCGTGACTTTTATCCGGACTTGGATTCCCTTTGTGAGGATATGCAAGTGGACCGAGGTGAGTTGGAACAAAGATTGGCTGAAGTGGGATTTGAATATAATCCTGCAGCTAACAAATTTTGGTAAGTATTAAAGGAAGAGGACTAGGATTTCTTGTCCTCTTCTATTTTTCTTATAAAGAATTTAACCTTGGCATCCATTTCGTCCATATTTTGGCGTAGATAGAATACTTTGTTTTTCTGATCATAATATGGGGAGTTACGTCCACGGTTGTTAAGGCGGGAAATTGAATCCAGTTTTTGTTTTTCTATTTGTAAGATTCCGTTGAGAACTTTCAAAGAATCCTGTGCCTGAAGTAACTCGATACTGTCCATTACCAGAATTCCCTGACGGCGTACTTCAAGGGCGGTTGGGTATTTTTTTCGCATGGATAAAATGGTGTCTGTAGCAGCCTCGTAGTTTTTTTCAGACATCAGCTCTCGAGCTGCTTCTAACATCGGACTGGCCTCGAGGTTTGGATCTTTCTTTTCGGAAGTGCATGCGCCAGCCAAGAGACATATACATGCAAGAGGTAGTATTTTTTTCATAAATGTTAAGTTTTCATGTTGCTACAAAAATACCATTTTTTGTTTGATAGAGAATGATCTACGAGTAAAAAATACTAAATTTGCATGCTTTTATGTAGAATAAACAAACATGAGAAATCTTTCTAAGGAAGACCTGATAAAATTATTAGATAAAAAGATATTCCATTTAATCGGTCAGACGGCTGATGAGTTGGAGTTGGAATGCTATGTTGTGGGCGGTTATGTACGCGATTTGTTTTTAGAACGCCCTTCGAAGGATATTGACGTGGTCGTTGTTGGCAGCGGTATTGCTTTGGCTGAGGCATTGGGAAGCAAACTGGGGCGTGGAGCTCATGTGTCGGTGTTCCGGAATTTTGGAACAGCACAACTGAAATATCATGGTATTGAGGTTGAGTTTGTGGGAGCACGTAAAGAGAGTTATTCGCATGACTCGCGTAAACCGATTGTGGAAGATGGAACTTTGGAGGATGACCAGAATCGACGTGATTTTACGATAAATGCACTGGCTGTATGCCTGAATCAGAGTCGTTTCGGTGAATTGGTCGATCCGTTTGATGGGGTTTGGGATATGGAAGACCGCCTGATCCGTACACCATTGGATCCTGATATTACTTTTAGTGACGATCCGTTGCGTATGATGCGTTGTGTACGCTTTGCAACCCAACTGAATTTTTATATCGATGATGAAACTTTTGAGGCTTTGGAACGAAATAAGGAGCGTATCAAGATTATTTCGCGTGAGCGTATTGCGGACGAGCTAAACAAAATCATGATGACGCGGACTCCTTCCAAAGGTTTTGTAGAATTACAGCGTTGCGGTCTGTTGCCTTTGATCTTTCCGGAATTGGCTGCCATGGAGGGAGTTGATATGATTCAGGGCAAATCGCACAAGGACAATTTTTATCATACTTTGCAGGTGCTTGATAATCTGGCAGCTGTGAGCGATAATTTATGGCTTCGATGGGCTGCTTTATTGCACGATATCGGTAAACCGCGTACCAAACGTTATGAGCCGGGGATAGGATGGACTTTTAAGAATCATAATTTTATCGGAGCAAAGATGGTTCCGGAGATATTCCGTAGAATGAAACTGCCGATGAATGAAAAGATGAAATATGTGCAGAAACTGGTGAGTTTGCATATGCGTCCTATTGTGATTGCCGATGAGGAGGTGACTGATTCGGCTGTGCGCCGTTTGCTTTTTGAGGCGGGAGATGATATTGAGGATCTGATGACCCTCTGTGAGGCTGATATCACATCACGTAATGTGCAACGTAAACAGCGTTTTTTGGATAATTTCAAACTGGTACGCCGCAAATTAGTGGACTTGGAAGAACGTGACCGAATTCGAAACTTCCAACCACCGGTCACGGGTGAGGAGATCATGGAAGTCTTTGATTTACAGCCGTGCCGTGAGATCGGATTGCTGAAAAGCGCTATCAAAGATGCTATTTTGGACGGGCTGGTTCCCAATGAACATGACGCCGCATATAATTTTATGTTGGAAAAGGCACGTGAAATGGGGCTTGAGCCTAAAAAATAATCGGTGGACTAGATTTTGAAAAATATTCGTATACGTAGAATTGAAAAGCAAGTTCCTGAAAATGGAGCTTGCTTTTCAATTAATTTTGCTCTGTGATACAATATTTTGTTCTAAAGTACGTTTAAAGGAAAATAAGAATCTTTAAGTTGGTAAGATTATGATAGAATATATAAAGGGGGAACTGGCCGAGGTAACTCCGGCTCTGGCTGTTGTGGACTGTCAGGGAATAGGTTATGGTATTAGTATTTCGCTTAATACCTATTCGGAAATACAAGGAAAGAAAGATGTAAAGCTATGGATTTATGAAGCGATCCGAGAAGATGCTCATCAGTTGTTTGGTTTTGCATCAAAACTGGAACGTGATCTTTTTGTGCAACTGATCAGTGTATCGGGTATCGGAGGAAATACAGCACGCATGATCCTGTCTGCGTTAACTCCTTCGGAACTGTATGAAGTGATCAGTACCGGAAATGAAAAAGTACTCAAGACTGTGAAGGGTATCGGCTTGAAAACAGCGCAACGGATCATTGTGGATCTCAAAGACAAGATTGTTTCCGTAGAGGGAGCTACAACAACGGTGATGCCCGGAAAAAAAGCGGAGGACTCCCTTAATAAAGAAGTTTTTGATGAGGCTTTAGCCGCTTTAAGCATGTTGGGATTTCCGCCGGCGCCTTCCCATAAAGTAGTCAGTGCGATCCTTAAGGAAGAACCTACTCTACCTGTAGAGCAGGTTATCAAACAGGCACTTAAACGCTTGTAGCATTCAGATAAAATTTCAAGGAATATCAAGTAATGAAAAATAAATTGAAACATATTCTTTACCTCTCGTTCCTTTTGCTCACAGGTATTAACGCCTGGGCTTCCTGGAGCAGTCCGATGACGGCGGGAGATAAGAGGCGTCAGGCCTATCATATGCCCTCTGATGTGATTCAGGCAGAAGAACCGGATAGCGTGATTACCCGTTTTCCGGTAGCTCGTACTGTGCCTCGTAACGAAGACGAACTGGATCAGAAATATCTGGATTTGAGAAGTCCGGAAAATATTAAGGCTGATACGGTGTATGATGCCAAAACCAATACGTATATTATCGGAAAGAGGGTGGGAGATGGTTATCTGAGCGCACCGATTATCATGACAGCGGAGGAGTATCAGCAGTGGACACTTCAAAAATCCTTGCGTGATTATTATCGTAAAAAGAATCAGGAGGCCTTTGATTCCGAAGGAAAAAATAAGTTCGATTTTACAGATATGCACTTTGATTTAGGACCGGCAGAGAAAATTTTTGGTCCTGGAGGTGTTCAGATTAAGACACAAGGTTCTGCAGAACTGAAGATCGGTGCCAATATGCGTAATGTGCAGAATCCGGCAATATCTGTGAGCAAACGGAAAACTTTGGGCTTTGATTTCGATGAAAATATTAACATGAGTCTGAAAGGTAGTGTGGGTGACAAGATCAATATGAACTTGAACTACAATACTGATGCTACTTTTGACATGGATGCTCAAAGCCTGAAGCTGAAGTATGAAGGTAAGGAAGATGAGATTATCAAGTTGATAGAGGCCGGTAATGTAACATTGCCTTCAAATTCGTCGCTTATTCAGGGTTCATCCGCTTTGTTCGGTATCCGGACGGATTTGCAGTTTGGAAAATTGAAACTTCAGACGGTGGTGTCACAAAAGAAATCAGCATCAAAGACGGTATCATCCAAGGGAGGTGTGCAGTTACATTCGTTTGAGTTTGCCGCTACGGCTTACGAAGAAAACCGACACTATTTTCTGGCCCATTTTTTCCGGGACAATTATGATAAAAATATGAAAAGTGCTCCGAATATTACTTCGGGAGTAACAATTAAACGTATAGAACTGTGGGTAACAAACAAAACCGGAAATAACGAGAGCAACCGTAATCTGGTAGCTTTTACAGACTTAGGAGAATCTGATCATATCAGTAATCCTATTTGGGTGAAGACAGGAACTGCCAATCCGGTGAATCGTTCCAATTCGCTTTACGAAGCGATGGTGACGCAGTATGCGGAAGCGCGCAATATCAGTTCTACGACTCAGGTGCTTGACGCCATACCGAATTTTCAGGGTGGTATGGATTATGAAAAATTGCAGAGTGCCAGAAAATTGAATAGCAGTGAATATTCTGTAAATAAGGCGTTGGGATATGTGTCGCTTAACTTTACATTGCAGAGCGATGAGGTACTTGCTGCAGCCTTTGAATATACTTATAATGGTCAGACTTATCAGGTGGGAGAATTTTCAACGGATTTGACCGATAATGCGCAGGCTCTATATGTCAAGGCTTTGAAAAATACGGCTGTATCTCCTTCTGTAGGAAACTGGGACTTGATGATGAAGAATGTGTATAGCCTGAATGCTACCACAACTCAGTCGGAAAAATTTAAGCTGGACATTAAGTATCAGAGTGATTCTGCCGGTGTGTATTTGAACTATCTGCCGGAAGAGAAATACAAGAGCATGCCCCTGTTGCGTATTATGAACCTGGACCGTTTGGATGCCAAGAATAATCCTTATCCGAATGGACAATTCGATTATCTCGAAGGTTATACAATCAGTAAAGGACGCATTTATTTTCCGGTAGTAGAACCATTCGGAAGTCATTTACGCACTTATCTGAATGATGAGCAGCTGGCTGAAAAATATTGTTTTCAAGAATTGTATGATTCTACGAAGACAGTCGCCAAGCAGATCGCCGAGAAGGATAAATTCTTGTTGAGCGGAGAGTATAAGGGAAATAATGGGGCAGAGATAGATCTGGGATCTATGAATATTCCTCAGGGATCGGTAGTAGTGACAGCAGGTGGTGTCACTTTAACCGAAAATGTAGATTACACGGTGGATTATTCCATGGGGCGTGTTACTATCATTAATCAAAGTATCATTGATGCGGGTACCAGTGTCAGTGCCAGCTTTGAAAGCAATGAAAATTATGGAATGCAGCGCAAGACAATGCTCGGTATGAATCTGCAGTATGACTTTTCCAAGGAACTGGTCTTTGGCGGTACGCTGATGTATCTGAACGAGCAACCTCTTACCAGTAAGGTGAATATGGGAGAAGAACCGCTTAAAAATACTCTTTGGGGAGTAAATTTGTCTTGGAAACATGAAAGCCAGTGGCTTACGAACCTATTGGACAAGATTCCATTTGTACAATGTACAGCGCCGTCGCAGATCAACTTTACGGGCGAATTTGCACAACTGATAGCCGGACAGAATCATCAGGTACAAGGATCAGCCTCGTATATTGATGATTTTGAAAGTGCTGAAACTGCAATCAGTATCATGCAGCCTACTTCATGGACCATTTCAAGTGTACCCAGTGATTTTGACGAGAGTAAATTGAGTAATGATATACGTACAGGATATAATCGTGCCTTGTTGAGCTGGTATTATGTGGATCCTATTTTTACACGCCGTAGTTCAACGCTGACCCCTTCGCATATTAAGAATGATTTGAATCAGTTGTCCAATCATTATGTGCGCGAGGTGCCGGAACGAGAGCTCTATCCGTCCAAATCACAGAATACTTATAACTCCTCCAGTTCTCTGTCGGTGATGAATATTGCTTATTACCCTTCTGAGCGTGGTCCGTATAATTTAAATCCGAATTTGGACTATCAGGGTAAGCTTCCAGCACCGGCTCAGCATTGGGGAGGTATGATGCGCAAACTGGATGTCAGTGATTTTGAGACCTCAAATATTGAATATATTGAGTTTTGGATGCTTGATCCGTTTATCTATACCCGGGATAAAGGAGGTAATTACGGTGGTGACTTTTACATCAATCTGGGTGAGGTGAGCGAAGATATTCTCAAGGATGGAAAGAAATTTGTCGAGAGCAGCATGCCGACCGACGGGAATATGAGTTATTATTCGGAAACCGTATGGGGACGGGTTCCGACAACCAACAGTATTACCTATGCTTTCAATAATGAGAGTGGGGCACGTGACAAACAAGATATCGGTCTGAATGGACTGAGCAGTGCTGATGAGAAGAATTTTGGCGCTTACAAAGAGTTTCTGGCAGCAGTGCAAGGCAAGGTTTCTCCAGAGGTTTTCGATTCTCTGTTGAATGATCCGGCGGGGGATGATTATCATTATTTCCGGGGTACTGACTATGATAACAAGCAGTTGAGTATTCTGGAGCGTTACAAGCGTATCAATAATCCGGAAGGTAATTCACGTTCGGCCGACAGTTCACCTGAAGCTTATGATACTTCTTATAAGACAACGCCCGATGGGGAAGATATCAATCAAGATTATACATTGAATGAATACGAACGATACTATCAGTATAAAATCAGTATTCGTCCTGAAGATCTGGTTGTCGGTAAAAACTATATTGTAGACAAACGTCATGCCAGTGTAAAATTACGTAATGACAATACTGAGGAAGTAGACTGGTATCTGTTTCGTATTCCGGTAGAGGAATATCAGAAGAAGGTTGGTAATATCAATGATTTTACCAGTATTCGTTTTGTCCGGATGTTCCTGACCGATTTTGAACAACCGGTTATCATGCGTCTGGCAACCTTGGATTTGGTACAAGGGCAATGGAGAAGTTACGAACAGTCTCTTTATAATGGAGAGGCTCCGGCTACCGCAGGAACGTTAGATGTGTCTGCTGTGAACATTGAGGAAAATGGTGAGAAAACACCTGTAAATTATGTGGTTCCTCCAGGCATCAGTCGTGTGGTTGATCCAAATCAGTCACAGTTGGCTGAGGCTAATGAGCAGGCGCTGTCTATGACCGTAAAGGATTTGGGATCAGGTGATGCGCGCGCGGTATATAAAAATATGAATCTGGATATGCGACAGTACAAACATCTTCAAATGTTTGTACATGCCAATGCCGTGAGTGATGATTATACAGATCTGGAAGATAATCAGGTTAGTGTATTTGTCCGTTTGGGATCGGATTACCGCAATAACTTTTATGAGTATGAGATTCCGCTGAAACTGACTCCCGAAGGTCGGTATGGCCAAAACAATACAGAGCACCGTAAATTAGTATGGCCAGAGGATAATATGCTTGACATAAATCTGACTTTGCTGACGAATGTGAAGAAAAACCGGAACAGGCAGAAAAGTTTGGGAATGGTAACCATGAATCAGTTATATTCGGAGTATGATCCGGATAAACCGAACAATAAGATAAGTATCATGGGAAATCCTACGTTGGGAGAGGTAAAGACCATTATGGTGGGTGTACGCAATAATTCCGGTGCTACCAAATCGGTAGAAGTATGGGTTAATGAGCTGCGTATGCAGGAATTCAATAATGACGGTGGTTGGGCTGCTCAGGGTAATTTGAATGTGCAACTTTCAGACTTGGGTAGTGTTACAGTACAAGGACAAGTCGTGACAGCCGGATTTGGAGGCTTGGAGCAGTCGGTCAGTGAGCGTAAAAATGAGGATACTTATAATTATAGCATTACGACCAGTCTGGAACTGGGAAAACTGTTTCCAGAGAAAGCAAGAGTTTCATTGCCTTTATATTATTCTTATAGTAAAGAAATTATCAAGCCAAAGTATAATCCGTTGGATACGGATATGTTGTTGCAGGATGCAATGGATGCATTGGCTACGGAGCACGAACGTGATTCTTTGTCGAATCTGACAACTACGCGTACGGTGAACAAGAACTTGAGTTTGAGTAATGTTCGGGTTGACATTGTTACACCGCGTCATGCCATGCCTTATGATCCGGCCAATTTCTCGTTTAATTATGCACACAGCAGTACGTATAAGACGGGAGAAACAACGGCATGGGAAACCGAGAATCGTTGGAGTGGAGGTATGACCTATGCTTATTCTCCTAATTACAAACCATTGGAGCCATTCAAAAAAAGAATCAAATCAAAGAGCAAGTGGTTGGATATAGTCAGGAACTTTAACCTGAATTATTTGCCGCAAAGTGTAGGTTTTAATACCGATATTACGAGAAATTATTATGAGTTTCAGGAACGGGATATGAGTAATCTGGAGAACTCAACATCGTTGCCACTGTCTTTCGCTCAGGACTTTTTGTGGAACCGCGATTTCAATATCCGTTGGGACTTGACCAAAGCTTTGCATTTATCCTTTACTTCGGCAACACGTGCAGAGATAGAAGAGCCTTATACACCGGTTAACAAGGATTTATATCCTGACGCTTATACTGCGTGGAAAGATTCTGTATGGCAGAGCATAAAGGGATTTGGTACTCCGCTGGATTATCAGCAGAGTTTTAACGGATCTTATAAACTGCCGCTGAGTCAGATTCCTTGTTTTGACTGGATTGATGGAGATGGAAGTTATACTTCAAACTATTCGTGGGTACGCGGAGCGGAAATGGAAGATGGAAGTACGTTGGGTAATACCGTGAATTCAGAAAGAGATATCAATATCAATGGAAAATTGAATTTTGAGAAACTATACAACCATAATGAATTCCTGAAAAAAGCCAATCAACGCTTTTCTACTTCCGGTATCCGAAAGGCAGCTAATGAGCGAAAGAAAAAAGAACAGGAAAAAAAGAAAGAAAAAGAAGAACGAAAGAAACTGGAGCAAGAACGTGCCAAATTACTTGCGGAGGGAAAAACTGCTGCCGCAGACAGTCTGACAGCGCTGACAAATTCCAAAGGAGTGGCAAATGCTAAGAAGAAGTCTGCCTTTAAGGGTTTTGCCAAGGAGATCAGTTTATTCCCGGATTCTCAACTGGTAGTCAAGCATAATCAGAAAAGTAAGAAAATTCGAGTAACGGCAGTGACGGCTACAGGAAAACGTTATGAGTTAAAATATAAGAAACTGGACGAGAATACCATTCGTATCAAAGGAATGGATAGTGTGAAGGTGCGCCTGAATGTTATTCCATTACCTAAAGCTGAGGATAAACCCTGGTATGTTTATGCACAGGGCGCTGCCCGATTCCTAATGATGGTGCGGAATGCCAGCATCAGTTATCGTCATAACTATTCGATAGGACTTCCTGGATTCCTGCCTAATATCGGAGATTTCTTTGGACAGCGTTCCAGTGGAGGTCTTCAGCCAGGATTGGATTTTGCCTTTGGCTTTGTGAATGATGATTATATTCGTAAGGCCAATGAGCGTGGCTGGCTTTTGAATAATGACAGTGTGAGTTCACCGGCAGTGACAAGTACTACCGAGGATTTGCAGTTAAAGGTTACTTTAGAGCCGATTCCAGACTTGAAGATTGATTTAAGTGCCAGTAGGACGACGAATAAAAGTCGGAGCATACAATATATGTATGCTGGTATGCCTACGACCCAAAGTGGTAGTTTCAATATGACAACCATTTCGATTAAATCAGCATTTGAGGGGGTCGGAAGCGCGGAGAATGGATATTCCAGCAAAAGCTTTAGTAAGTTCCAAAGCCTGTTAGGTGTTTATCAGCAGCGGGTAGAACAGCAATATGCGGGAGCTACTTATCCTGAAGGTACTGGTATGAGCGGAGTCTTTAATCCGGAGAATGGAACTGTTGACAAGTATTCTTCTGACGTGATGATTCCCGCTTTCCTTTCGGCATATACGGGAGGAGATCAGTTGGAGGTCTTTCCGTCTTTGTTACGTATGTTGCCTAATTGGAGCTTATCCTATAAAGGATTGAGCAGATTACCTTGGATTAAAGAGCATTTCCGTAGTGTGACCTTGAATCATGGTTATCGTAGCATTTATTCCGTAGGTGCATACAATACGTATAGTACTTGGTTGCAGTATATGGGTGATTTGGGTTTTGTGGCCAATACAACTACCGGAGGATATCTTCCAAGTAGTATGTATGATATCAGTTCGGTTTCTATTAATGAGTCTTTTTCTCCGTTGATCGGTATGAATGTGACTTTGAAGAATAACATGACCTTGAAAGCTGAGTATAAGAAAACACGTGTGCTTACTTTGAGCATGACCTCAGTGCAACTGAATGAATCGGCAAGTAATGACATCGTTTTCGGATGGGGTTATCGCGTGAATGATTTCAAGTTGGGCAGTCTGTTCAATAGAAAGCGCCGTGTGAAGAACAAGCGTAACGGAGAGGATGAAGAAGAGAATACATCCACTGCAAAAAATTCTTTTAATAGGGAGTTGAATTTGCAGTTTGATTTTTCTTACCGTTCACAGAGTTCCGTGACTCGCGACATTCAGAATTCACTCTCAGAAGCCACCAGCGGAAACCGGGCAATCAAGGCATCGTTCAGCGCAGATTATACCTTGAGTAAGTATATGACGTTTACTCTGTACTATGACCGACAGAGAAATATGCCTCTGTTGTCATCAAATGCTTACCCGACGATTACGCAAGATTTCGGTTTCAGCTTGCGTTTCTCGCTGACCCGCTAATGACCATTGATGGCCATAATTTATCTTCCTGTCAGAACAAGATCTTACAAGATTTATTGTTCTGACAGGATTTTTTTATTTGCTAATTTTCTTGTTTTGATCATATGATAGTGATTTTGTAAATATTTGACATCTAGAGTCTTATTCCCTTTTTTACAAAGGTAATCTGGGCGTTTCTTTGTTTTATTCTTGTTTTGTTAATATTTTTAATGATTTTCTTGTTAATATTGCATTATTTTAATCACTAAAGATTGCTTAATATGAATAGAATTTATTTTTGTATTATGTCCTTATTGCTAAGTTCTGTGATATGGACTTCGTGTACAACGGATGGAGATGTTGATTTTGATGGCGGTTTGGATGCGGGACAAAGTTCGGTTAGTTTTCAAGCTAAAATAGGACCTATGTCAAGAGCAACGGATACCAGGTTCGATATTGGAGATGAGATTAGTGTATATGCTGTTCTTGCTCAGAGTGGTGATAATAAAGGTTATTTGGAATCCTCTGGAAATTATGCAGATAATATAAGGTATACTTATAATGGTACTAAATTTACATCTACAGAAGGAATTGTGCCTCAAAGTGGAGAAAAATATTTTTATCATGCAGTCTATCCTTATTCCATTATAGCATCTGATTTTTTCCTGTTTTCTGTGAAAGAGGATCAGCGTGGAGTAAATTATACGAAAAGTGATTTGTGTACAGCTCATACTGCGGCGACTTCTGCAACATCTGTACAATTGAATTTTGGACATAGACTTTCTAAAATTATTGTAAACTTGGAGGGTAGTAACTGGCCTTCAGGCGATCAGGTTCTGACATTACAGTCGCCGAAAATCAATGCTTTTGTTGATTTGAATGAGATGACTTTTGAAGCTGCTCCTTCTACAGGAAAGGTAATTTGTGCCGAGAATGGTTTGAATAGTTTTAAAGTGATTCTTCCTCCACAGACAATCAGTAAATCAAATTTTGCGGTTTTGACAATTGGCGGTAGAGATTATCCGGTTAATTTGTCGAATGATGTGTTGCTACAGTCTGGTATACAAAAAGAGCTGACTCTGACATTTGATGATGCCAATAATAGTATTGTTGAATTTGGCGGTACGATAGGTCCTTGGGAAGAGGAGGATCCCCGTTTAGACGATGTGGTTCCAGAAGAGATTCAAGATAAGATCAGTAAACACATTCCTATTTATAATGGAGTGAATCCTCCTAATATTGAGGGAACTTATTTGGTAGAGCCTTTTGTAACTGTTTTTTGCGAGGATGAAAATGGATATGAACCAGGAGAATTGATAGTACCGTCCTATATCCGTTTTAGTAATCAGAATACAGTGTTGAATACCTTGGACTTTGAAGAGAAGACTTCACTTTCAGAAAAGCTCGGAACCGGTGCGTTTATTTGCGGATCAGGAGCCAATTTTACTGCATTCTTTAATACCGAGGGATATTCTGAAGGTGTATATAACAGAACTGCATTGGTGATTTCGGGTACAAAGACTTCTTTGGGTATCGAGGATCTGTATTATGCATTTGTTATGGTTGAAAAGGGAGAAGACCCGGATAATAATTTAATGCAAGAAGGATATTTCCGTGTGTTTAAAGATGAGGATGGATTATCTGTGACAACTACATGGCCATCTGTTTTAGTGCCGAGCAGATCTATAAATCCGTTAAAAACAGCTTGGTCTGCTAGATAATGATAAAAAAATGAGAGTATGTCAAAACTAAAATGACTATTCCTCAAAGTTAAAAGTTGTACTTACAACATTTAAAAGGGTCATATCAAACACTGTATGAGTGATGATATGACCCTTTCTTTGCCCTTTTAGGGTATTCAAATTTCAATTTTTAAGTTCATATTTTCAAAAAATGAATTTTGACTCACCTTCGTTTTTTAGATATAGTTTCATCAGATAAAGATTATAATATTATGACATCAGCTGTACGTGAATATGGAGGCATAGAATTTGGATTGAACTTGCAGATTTTTGATATCTTCTGTTTCAGAAGACTTTTAAAATATGGGACTTGAATGAAAAAACTTATTTACAGGAGATTTTGATAAGCTAAAAAAATATTAACTTTGCCGCTCGTTATAGCGGATTGTATTAATGACAGGTGACAAATCTTCATATAAGTTGAACTGTCATAGGAAAGATTGCTTGTTTGTGCATTTTTATATATCCTCATTTACAGATTGAAGAATCAGATAAATTAAATATGAAAGCAATATTTGGCAAATTGTATTGTTGGCTTCGAAGACCTTTTGAAAAAGAATATGAATTCTTTTTGTTACTTTTTCTGGTATTTGGACTGGTTAACAGCTACGGATATCTTATGTTTAATACGCTTGAAAAGGCCCTTGGTGTGGCTAGTCATCATTTCCTCCTTACTTATGGCCTAACCATGATACTTTCGTATCTTAACGGTAAACTGCGTGTGGTTTATAAGACCCTTATTATTGTAGGGATGATTATTGCTCTTATTATCGATCTGGTTTGTGTCAATGCTTTCCATTATACCTATACCCGGGATACTGTGGCATTAGTCTTGGGAACCAATACAACAGAAATCAGTGAAATGTGGAATACCTACTTTGATTTTTCTGTTTTATTCAAGGCACTTGCTATGGTGGCCGTAGCGTATCTTTTTTATCGGTTTGTTTTCTGGCTGTTCCGAAAAAAGCAGGTGGTTATGTTACGGGTTTCTATGGTTGCCCTATTGTTAAGTATTGCTGATTTTATTTATGTAACTCATACATGGTCATCGTGGGATGCTATATCGGTAACTCGCTTCTTTTGTATCCCAAAAGTTGCCTCATCGCCTGATTTGCATCAGTATCTGGTTCATCCAAAATTGGAACAGACTGAGACTCAGATGCCACGTCGTATAGTATTGATTGTCGGAGAATCTTTTGCCAAGTCACATAGTTCACTCTATGGGTATGACAAAAAGACTAATCCTTTTTTGGAAACACTGCAGAAAGATTCTTTATTATATCTGTTTACAAAAACGAAATCTTCGGCCAGTTATACCATTGAAGCGTTTCAAAGTTTTATGAGTACCTATCGTCCGTCTTATGGTGATAGCATAAAATGGTATCAATGTCTTACGGTGCCAGAGGTGATGCGGACTTGTGGCTATCGCTGCAGTTGGATTTCCAATCAGAATCGGTATGGTGTATATGATAATGTAGTGACCCGATATGCCGAACTTTGTGATACTGCTATTTTTCTTCGCAATCAGTTGAAAGATAATAATAAGTCATTTTATGATCAGGACTTGTTGCCTAAAATTGATGAAGCCTTAGTTGCTTCGGAAAATGCAGAAAGAAATTTCTATGTGGTTCATTTGATGGGGTCACATCCCAAATTTAACCGAAGATATCCTGTAGAGTTTAATCGTTTCTCTCCATCAGAGTATACTTTTGACAGCAATCGGAAGAAACGGGAATCGTCACAGTATGATAACTCTATTCTGTATAATGACAGTGTGGTCTATGAGATGATTCGCCGTTATGATGATGATGAAACGATTGTGTTTTATTTTTCTGATCATGGACTGGATATTTATCAGACTCGTCCGGACTATATGGGACATGCCATACGGGGAAATAAGCAGTCGGGAGAGGCGAGTCGGGATATTCCATTTATGGTGTATATGAATAAGGGATTTCAGAAAAAATATCCAAGGATTCTCAGAAAGGTTCAGTCTTTACAGCATCAACCTTTTGAAACACAAGACCTGATTTATCTGTTGACAGATCTAATTGGAGTTCATATTTCGGAGCGCAGTTTGCCAGATGGAACTTACTAATAGTAAGATGTATCTAAAATGTTGATGTATGTATATTTGTCATACAAAATCTGCAAGGTTTCAAAGATAAGGAAACTTGCAGATTTTTGTGTGTAAGAATCAACTTTGTATTTGTGGATCAATTAGTTAAATAGGATAAACGAATATTTTTTGGACAGAAATTTGAATTTCCATTTGTTGTTGAGATATTTGAGGTCTTTACTTTTTATGGATAAAAAGATCTTTTTGAGTTTTTCTTTTTCCCTAAGATCCATGTATTTTTTGCGTTGGTAAAGTTGTATCAGATTAAATTGTGCGATCAGATTTATAAATAGTGTATGATCTTTTGAGACCTTTTCCATTTTATCCATAAGTGAGAAGTAGTGTGTTATACTTTTGGACGGTACCGTCTTTATTTTTTGAATGGAAGATCCTTGATGTATATTATAATGGTAGCATCCGATAGGGGATAAAATATAGTTTTGGGCTATTTGAATTAAAGATATGAAAAAGATAAAGTCTTCTCCGATATGAATGTTCTCATTGAAAAACAAATTATGAATCAAGCGCCGAGAAATAATTTTATCCCATAGTGCGCTGGTGCGTTTGGATACAAAAAAACGGAGTATTTCTTCTTTTTTGTGTGTGCTCCATGCTTTGTGAATGCTATAATATTTTGCAGGGCGATGGGAATACTCTTTAGCGTAAGATTTTTGTATGATATCGTATTTTTGTTCTTCCTCAGTCATATTTAAAAAATCAGGAGATATCCAGTCATCTGCGTCGGCAAAGAATATGAAATCTCCTATGGCATGATTAAGCCCCATATTTCTGGCGGAACTTACTCCTCCGTTTTCTTTCTGATAAACTTTGAAACGGTTGTCTTTTTCTGTGAACTCCTGACAAATGTTGATAGACTGATCCGTACTGCCATCGTCAATGATTATAACCTCAAAATTTTTGTTTGTCTGCTCTTGAATACTTTTTAAACAACGATATAAATATGCTTCAGCATTAAAAACAGGAATGATTATAGAAATCATTGGTCGGTTTTGTGTGCACATATTCTATTATTTTTTATTTTTTCTAACTTGGATCAAGTTAAAATATTTAGATGTTGGTAAATGAAACACTTCAGATTTTTGATATTTAAAAATATCTATGTGTCTTGTTTCATGCAAGATTAGTATAAATTATTGAGATATGCAAGAATTCAGTTTATAACATCTCTTCAAAATGGAAATCTTGAAGAGATGTCTTTTTTGTTCTATTTAAAAATAAATCTGATAATGAACTATTCATGAAATATGTTTTATGCTGTGAAATGTTTTGTTTCCCTTGTTGTTTGTTTTTTTATTGAATATCTTAAAACAGATCTTATATCTGTTTGTTCTTTTTTCTCTGTTATCAAAAATGAACGGAAATGGCCCGACATAAAAAAAAAAACAGTAACTTTGTCTTTAGTAATCATTTATTATTGGGGACTTTTCAGTATAATTCAGACATGAACTTTAGTAGGACGCATGATTTAAGATTGCATGTTTGTGTTGGAGTAATATAGGAAAAGTATAAAAAATAGAAGTTATGATGTATCATCTTTCCTTTTTTCTGTTAAAGGTTTTTTCTAAGATTCCATTCTGGCTGCTTTATATATTTTCAGATTGTTTATTCTATATCATTTATTACGTACTTCGGTATCGTAGAACCATTGTCCGAAAGAATATTACGGAGTCTTTTCCTGAAAAGAGTGGAGAAGAAATCATTGGTATCGAGAAAAAGTTTTATCGGTATTTTGCGGACAATTTACTTGAAACGTGTAAATTAGCAACAATCTCCCGAAAGGAGATGAAGCGTAGGATGAAATTTACCAATACAGACGCCTTTAATGACATTTTACGAAGCGGAAAATCTATATCCCTTTACTTAGGGCATTATGGTAATTGGGAATGGTGTTCTTCCATTCCTTTACATTTTATAGAAGGAATCACTTCCGCTCAGATTTATCATCAGTTGCGTAATGCCTGTATGGATCGATTGATGATGTTTAATCGGGAACGCATGGGAGCTAAATGCGTGGAAATGAGGAAAACCGCAAGGTATGTTAATGAACAGCATAAGGCTAATCGGGTTTGTGTTATAGGCTTTATTGCTGATCAGTCACCAAGAAAGAAGGAAGTACGTTATTTTTTACCTTTTTTGAATCATTCTGTTCCGGTATTGGTCGGTTCTGAGAAAATAACCAAACATTATGGTTATGATGCTTGGTTTGTCCGTGTAAAACGTATAAAAAGAGGCTTCTATGAAGCTGATTTAGTTCGGATGCACGAAGATCCTCAATCATTACCTGATTTTGAGCTAACTTCGATTTACTATCGGATGTTGGAGCAGGTCATTCAGGAGCATCCTGAATTATATTTATGGACGCACCGGCGTTTTAAGCATGCAAAGAAACTGAATGAGTGAAATATTAATGTATAATTAGAAAAAACGATTGAATATGAATATAGATTTTGTCATTACATGGGTGAACATGGATGATCCAAAATGGCAGGCAGAGTTTGCTAAATACTCCGGAAAAAAAGAGAATACGAAGAATGGTGTTTCCAAAGCCCGTTTTCGCGATTACGGCTTTCTGAAATATTGGTTCCGGGGAGTGGAAAAGTTTGCTCCTTGGGTACATAAAATACACTTTGTTACAAGCGGGCAGAAGCCAGAATGGTTGGATGAGAATAATCCGAAGTTGAATTTAGTAAGTCATAAAGATTATATTCCTGAAGAATTTTTGCCTACTTATAATTCAGTTGTCATTGAACGGTACATACATCGGATACCCGGTCTTTCCGAGCATTTTGTTTATTTCAATGACGATTTCTATATTATCAACCAAATAAGGATGGAACGTTTCTTTAAAAATGGTTTACCTTGTGATATTGCTACGTTTCTGTATAATCCTTCCTGGTCACAGTGGTACAAAAGAATAAAAAATAATTTGAGGATCATAAACCGCCATTTTGATAAAAAAGAGGTCATGAAGCGTGACCATGACAAATGGTTTCATAAAAGTTATGGTTCAAAAGCCCGTTGGAATTATATTTTAAAACCATATAATAAGTTTATAACTTTACGCACTCCTCATAATGCACAACCTTATCTGAAGAGTACTTTTGAGGAGGTGTGGAAGGTAGCTGGTAAAGAGTTGACAGAGACCTCGGTGAATAAGTTCCGTGCTTTAAATGATTATACACCGGAACTGTTCCGCACCTGGCAGATCTGTAGCGGAAACTTTGAACCTTACAATACCTATAAAGATACAAAGATGTTTCCACTTATGCTCAGGCCGAAGAAAGCCATTAGAGCAATTTATGAACAGTCTTATTCTTTGATCTGTTTGAATGACAATGTACATATCCGTCATTATGAACAGGTCATGGAGGAAATCAAGAATGCATTTGAAAGCATTCTTCCAGAGAAATCCAGCTTTGAACTATAGATGTTTTTGAGATATTAAACGGAATATCAATGAATAAAGTTGCAGCCGAAATAATAGCTGGGATTATCCCTCATAAGATGACGCGCAATAAATGGCGTGGCATTCTTCGTTATGGGCTTTGGAAGGCTATTAAATTGAAGTTCAGGATGAGGCACGATCAAACAGTTCCATTATATTATCTTGCTGTTTGTGCTATAGCAAAGGATGAAGGTCCTTATTTTCAGGAGTGGATTGAATGGCATCGGAAGCAAGGGGTAGAGAAATTCTATATTTATGATAATGAGAGTACAGACAATACTAAGGAAGTGCTTTTACCCTATATCCGCTCCGGAATCGTGGAGTATTGTTACTGGCCTGGAGAACGGCAGCAGCTGGCTGTTTATGATGATTGTTTTGACAAACACCGTACAGAAGCACGTTGGATTGCTGTCATTGATTTAGATGAGTTTATTGTACCAATTAAAGACCATACGATACCAGAGTTTTTGCATCGTATGGAACAGTATTCTTCAGTGGAAATCAATTGGCTGGTTTATGGCAGTGGAGGAGCAAAAAAACGTGAACCGGGCGGAGTGATGGAACGGTTCCGATATCACTCTCTTCCGGAACATAAAGTAAATACTCATGTAAAAAGTATTGTTGATCCGAAACGGGTCTGTACGATGACGGGTTGCCATGAGGCGGCTCGTATATCTGGTTTGTCGGCCGATTCTCATGGTAACCCGTTGAAAAAAGGTTTTCGTGATCGTATACCGCAACAGGATGTAATCCGTATAAATCATTATGCAGTAAAATCATATGAGGAGTTTCTGGAAAAACAACTTCGCGGAAGAGCCAGTGGTACTCAGAAGACAGTCAAACCGGAATACTTTACTCAATATGATCTTAATGATATTGAGGATGCGTGACGTTTACTTCTCAAACTGTGATTTTTGAGGGAAACGCTTTTCTAGAAAGGCTGCAGCTTTCTCCCGGTCACAGTCATGTGCAAATTCTGAATCGTTCATGCAGAATAGAAGTGGGTTATATTTTTCCAGTTTTCGGTAGTTTCCTTCATTGTCGATATGAAGTCGAAAGGAAGTTCTTTGATTGACATATTTCAGATGTGCGCGTTTTTCTGCCAATGCTACATAAGAATAAATGTTGCGCTGTATATCGTTTGCGCTACGCACATGATTGGAATACGTTGCTGCAATCTCATTCTTGAAAATCTCATTTGTGTATTGGTAGGTGCTTTTTAAATAAGCATCTATATTATGATGGGTTTTACCATTAAAGTAGATGCCGTATTTTTTGTAGACCAGTTCGGCTGAATTCCGAATGGTAATATTATAGTTGCTCAGAGGCTTTTTCAATACCTTTTCTTTAAATAGTAGGGTCCATCTTCTGAAAGGTCTGCGGTTGAGACGGACAATAGGTAAACCGTCTTTTGCAAAAAACGACTCAGGAGTTACCGGACGATTGATAAGCATGTCGTCATTGGCATAGATGAAATGTTCTGCCAGATTTGGGATCCGATAGATAAAATGTTCGATCAGAGCAGAATTAAAGCAGGGCAGACAGTCTTTGGGCATAATATCCTGATGATCGATAATTTTTATTTTGGGGTGAGACAAGTCTAACCAGGCCGGTACCTGATGATCGGTTACAATAAAAATCTTATGTATCCATGGAGCATATTTTTCAATGGAACGCAAGCTGAATTTCAATTCATCATGGTTGGCATATCTTCCGGCACAGTTAACTCCTGATTCGTCTTTGGGCTTTCCGATGCAGGCATTTCGTTTTTCTTGCCATGTAGGATCATTACCGTCTACCCACAGGTAAACTAAGTCGATTTCTTTATTATTGCAGTTATTCATGAAAATAAAAATATTTATTTTTCAAATTCTGATTTTTGTGGAAATTTCTTTTCCAGGAACTCTTTGGCTGTTTTACGGTCGTCATCTGTTGCATCTTCGGAATCATTCATGCAGAAAAATAAAGGATAGTTCTCTTCAAGTTTCTGATAATCCTTCTTCTTTTGAATGTTAACATAAAAAGATTCTTTTCCATTTACATAACGTCTTACACCTCGTTTTTCTGCTAATGAAAGATAAGACAATACGCTCCGATGAATATCACCATTGCTGCGCAAATGATTTTTATTATTTGCAGCACATTCATCGCGTAATGTTACTTCTACTCCTTTTTGATAATCACTTTTCAGATATGCGTCTATGTTATGATGTGGTAGGCCTGTATAATAGATACCATAAAGTTTTTCTACGATTCGTGTAGAGTGGTCAATCATTTTACGATGATTCTTCAACGGTTTTTTTAATATGTTTTCTCGAATGAACCATCTTATTTTTCGTAATGGTTTTCGTGTCAGCCTGATAATAGGTAAGCCTTCTGAGGTAAAAAAGTCAATTGGAGTTACGGGTTTATTAAGGTACATATCATCATTAGAGAATAAAAAATGCTCAGCCAATCCCGGAATTTTATACAAAAAATGTTCAATCAGACTGGAATTGAAACATGGCAAGCTTTCTTCTGGCATAATATCTTTGTGGTCGACAATCTGGATTTTAGGATTGGTTGTATCTAACCATTCCGGAATCTGGTTGTCTGTAACAATAAATATTTTATGAACCCAGGGAGCATATAAACTTATTGATCTCAAACTATACTTTAGTTCATCATTATCAGCATACCGCCCTTTACAATTCAAGGATAAATCCTTGGTCGTTTTTCCTATAAAAGCATTATATTTTGCTTGCCATTGGGGATCGTTGCCGTTAACCCATAGATATACCAGATCTACTTCTATCGGATTCTTTTCCATGTCTGATTCTAGTTTTGAGTAATTTTAGAATTTTAATAATATCATACCGAGAAATTGTAAGATATGTTTTCAAGATGGTGTATGAGACGGGTAACCAATCTTTTCTCCAATTTCCGGGAAATTTCTCAGGATTTCTTTTAAAGCGTGAGCATTTCTGTCTGTACCTGCTTTGAAATTAGTGGTTTTTAGGGATAATTCCTTTGGTTTTTTCAGCCCTTTGGGTTTGTTATAGCCGAAGGGCACCGGTATAATTGGAGTGTCGTTGGCGACGGCAGCTGCCCAAAACCAAATATCGTCTGTAGTAGGTGCTATTTGGGTAAACAGATTAACTCCAAGCATTTCCTTTTTTAAGGATCCAGGCGGATAGAGAACACCACCCACTCCTGTTGGTATGTTTCTGTAGTCTGCATGAATCTTCTTGAACAGAAAATGATACCATCTGTATTTTTTCCAGGTACGATAAGGAGCATCAGGTTTCATGAGTTTGGCTCTGTGGGCCAAGACTGCATGAGGGATTTGTTTATGCAAGCGAAGTAGATCACGCAACATATGTCGATGATAAAGAACATCATCATCGATAGTTACAATTACTGCATCGGGGAAATCGTTTAATGCAGGAATTAATTTTCTATATGATCGAATGTCCTGATCATAGTTTCTGATTTCGAAAATGGGGTAGTCTTCGGAAAGTTTCTTTAACTTTTCCGGAATACCTTTCTCACCAAACTGAGAGAAGGTCAGGTACAGAATTATCTTATCGGGAAGGACTGAACCTTTTAAAACAGACTGAATGGCATAGATTGCATAGGGTATCGCTGCAGGGAATGATGTCAGCGATACAATGACTTTTGTCTTGGACTCAATCGAATTTGTTTTCATTTTGCATGGATGGCTATTTTATCTCGACAGAATGTTGAGATTCTTACATGATGACTAACATCTTGCGATCGGCCCGAAGCAAGCAAGTCTTCTGAAATCGGGCTGATACAAACACAAAGTTACTAAAAAAATAAAGAAAATTCAATTTGCAGATAAAGAATCACATATGAAATCTGAAGGTTGGGAAATCTTTGGTTTTATTCCAATGGCTTTCTGTTATAGTCTTTCTTTTCTTTATTCTAGAATGTGTAAGTATCTATTTGTTGTTATTTAAAACTGTATCCTCCGTTGATTTCCAATACGCTTCCATTAATATAGGAATTGTTGATGCAAAACATTACTGTATCCGCAACCTCTTTGGGAGTCGCAAATCGTTTAATTGCAGTTTTTTGGTATATATTGTTTCTTATTTCTAATGGTTTGTTTTTTTGCCATTCCGTTTCAACAAAGCCTGGGGCGATAATGTTGACCGTTGTTCCTGTGCCCTCAAACTCTTTTACCAGATTTTTTCCTAAGGCATGAAGAGCCGCTTTGCTTACTCCATAAGGGAGTGAGGTGGCATGAGGCAAGATACCAAGCATTGAACCGATAAAAACAATGCGGGAATTGTTTTCGATAAGAGTATGTAAATCCCTGATTAAATAAAAATGAGAGTTCACTGTTGCAAACATTACTTTTTCCCAGTCATCATCAGTGATTTCAAAGTTTTTCTTTCTAACTGTGAGTCCTGTATTGCCAATGATGCAGTTTATAGCTTTGCTATTTTCTCTTATTTCCTTTATGAACTGATAAAAAGATTTTTTTTGGCTTTGATCTGCTTTAATTATTTTATAGTGTGAACTAATCTTTTGAAAGTCTTTACTTGCACCTTCTGCAGCTTTATCATCGTTTGCATAATTTGTCCACACAAAATAATCTTGTTTTAATAGTTCTACAACAATGGACTTTCCGATCCCCTTAGTACCTCCGGTAACGATTGCTGTTTTCATATATATTGTTCGTTGAAAATATAGATAAGATTTAATTTCATTATTTTAGCAAGGTTGTATGTTCCTTATTCAGAAACTTTTCAATGATTTCTGTTATGGCTATGGATTCATTCCTGTATAGATGGAAACTGCTGATGCGTTTGTTGAAAATCATAGACGCAAACTCTTGTATCTCATAGCGTAATCCGTCTCCATCATAACTATAAAAATATTTTTTATTTTTGTTCTGATCCTCATAGCGTACCTCAAAGAAATTAGTCAGCCACCAGGGAGATGGCACAAGGATATATCCTTTAGTGCCGGAAACAACCAGATTGCCTTCTGTTTTTACTCCAAGACCTAAGGTAAACGAGGCTACAGCGCTATCATAAATCAAATGACCGCTGGTGAAGATATCAACTTTATTCTTTATTTTACTATAGAATTTGACATCCACATAATTTTTTCCTAGCAGTTTTATGATTGCCATCAGACAAAGTGGTGCCAACTCTGTAACAGAACCACCTGCTTCGCTGACATTGAATTCACGTAGATTTGTTTCCGGCATCAATTTAGAGAGAGAGGCTTTTACGTCAACAACGTCACCTATCATACCGCTTTTTACGAGTACTAGAAGATGATTCCAAGCCGGACAGAAAGCCGTTTTGTTTGCTTCTAATATTACCAGATTTTTTTGTTTGGCAATTTCATAAAGATCTGATGCTTCTTGTTTCTTTAAAACGAATGGAATTTCGCATAGAACATGTTTTCCTGCAAGCAGTGCTTGTTTTGAATAATCATAGTGGCTTATATGGGGAGATGCTACATAAACTGCATCGACATTCTTCAGGAATGCATTATAGTCGGTATATGCCTGGAGTTTATGCTTTGTTGCAAATAAAGTCGCTTCTTCAACATTCGGATTATAAACAGATACAACATGAACTCCGCTTACATATTGGCTTTCATTTAAGAAACGGGGGGCAATACGTCCAGAACCTACGATTCCTATTTTGAGAATAGTTTGACTCTCTGCACGTAGTTGTGTACTGGAAATACCTTCTGTACGAGGTAAATAAACAACCTTACAATATTCATTCAAATAGTCAAATTTACCTTCCCAATCTGAACCTATAGCAAAAATATCTACATTGTATTTTTGGATATCATCGATTTTTTGTCCAATGTAGTCTTCTATGATAATTTCATCCGCAAATCCAGTTTTCTTAACTGCCTCAATACGTTCCAGCACATTGTTGCGTACGTTCAGTTTACCACGCTCTTTATCAAAAGAATCAGATGTGACTCCAACAATCAGATAATCTCCAAGAGCTTTTGCTCTACGGAGTAGGTTTATATGTCCCTCATGTAGAAGGTCGTATGTTCCATATGTGATGACTTTTTTCATTTTCTTTTTAATGATCCTTGTTCGTTTTTACTTTTCTTTTACCCTACAAAGATGGAAAACAGTTATTATGTTGGATTATTTCTGATTCCTTGAGCTGTCTCTTAAATGGCTTTTATTTCAATTGAGGTTTTCGATAAACTCTTTGATTTTCTTTACTACTTGTTGGGATGCATCTCCATAGGAAAAGTTTTTATAATCTTCTTCTATGAAATGATTTAATTTATTCAGATAATCATTCTCATTAAAATGCAGAATCATTTGAATAAGTTCGGCATTTGTATGGGTATAGGGGAATGGTAGTTGATTGAAAATCGGTCTTATTCCTCTACTCTTTTTATATTCCTCTAGATCAGGTGTATATAGAATAACAGGTTTTTCCATGATTCCAAAATCCATCATTACAGAAGAGTAGTCTGTAATGAGAAAATCTGATAATAGGAATAACTCTTGCGGGTCGGAGTATCGGCTTCCATTTATGATATTTTCCGAATAGGAGAATATGTGATCGCGTGTACTGATATTGGGATGCAGACGGACAATAAAAATCCACTCTTCACCGGTTTTTTGATTTAATGCCTTCAGTATTTGCTTAAAATCAAGATTATACATGTCTGTTTTTCGGTTGTCTCTAAATGTGGGCGCATACATCACAATTTTTTTGTTTAGCGGAATTTGAAGTCTAGTCTTGATTTGCTTTATGCTTTCAGATGTTTGATTGAAATAAATGTCATCTCTTGGTGATCCGAATTCAAGGATATCGCCCTGATACCAGAATGATTCTTTGATTACTTTACTCAGGATTCCGCTACCGGAGAGTATCAGGTCGGTGATTTTAGAATCTTCGATACTTTGTTGGACGTATCTTTGTGGCAATAGATGTTCTGCTTCTCCTTCAATAAGTTTTAACGGAAAAGCTCCATGCCAGGTTTGGATATAATATTGGTCTTTTTTCTTTTTGAAAGGTAATCTTTGCTTGGTGTTACAGATGATGATGGAGGAAGTCGCATAAATATATGCTTCTTTTAGACTTCCGACTTTTATCTGTTTGATTTCTTTGGGTAAATGAATGGCTTTTTTCTTGGTGACCCAATATAATTCATAAGGTAGCTGTTGTCTGATGATTTCTTCTGCAATATATTTGGGATTATCGCCAAAATCTTTCCCGTTGAAGTTATTAAATACAATCCGATTTTTTTTTACTTTGACAGATTTAAATAGATTGGAAAAAATTATATATTTAATATCTGCTATCGCATTTTTGTAAGTCCGCTTTATTTTTTTTCTGATTGATTTGATAGACATACTTCTATTTGTTTTTATATAAGTCGATGAAACATTCTATTATGCTATACCATAAAACGAAGTGGGCAGATGCGCGTAATCCTTTAATCAGAATATTCTTGAATTCTTTTTTATCGTAACCGACAGTGTCTTTGTATTCTTTGAATAAATTGTTTTTTAACAGTCTGTGTACAGCCCGAAAATTATAATAATCAAAAAAGGCTTTGTCTTTATATTTCACACAATGTGTTTCTTTATAGGAGTTGTGAATCTGCATAATCAGCAATAAGTCTTTGATTCTTTTGGGATTTTTACTGCTTGTAATGCTTCCACTGCTCCTGGCTAAATAACGGTATGGAGCATAAGGAATCGGAATAATTGTTTTTGCATGAAAAAGACACCGAACCATATACTCATTATCTTCATGAAAGATTCCCGGGTAAAACGTCAGTTGGTTTTCTTTTAAGAAACTATGACGGAATATAAATTTCTGAACTGGAGTTTCTCTGATTTTACTGACAAGTTGGAATCTGTTTAATTTCTTGCAATACAGATAATGATTGTATTTTCGATGGAAAATAGAGACATATTTGATTTTTTGATTTTTTTCTTTTATACGAAGCATATCAAAGGCAAGTATGTCTGCATGATATTCTTTTATATATTTTATGATCTTGCTGAGACTATCGGATTCGATGCTGTCGTCGCTGTCAACGAACCAGATGTATTGCCCTTGGGCTGCTTTTAACCCGGTGTTTCTGGCACAGCTCAGTCCCATGTTGTTTTGATGAATGAGTTGTGTAATAGACTGGTATTGATCGTAATATTGGGTTGCAATTGCAGCAGACTGGTCGCTACTGTCATCATTGACCATAATAATCTCAATGTCAGAGATATGATTGCCGAGTTGTGAGTAGATACTTCTTAAGGTTCCGTCAATGTATTTTTCGACATTGTATATAGGGATAATGATTGAAAGTAACATATTGTTTTTTATCCTTTGGTTAAGCTGAAAGCATTGTTTCCGAAGTGATTCTGATCTCAATTAATATTCTTTTAGAGATTGCTATTGATTCGCTTCTTTGACTTTGCGGAACAGGTCTGAGGCAAAGATGAAGCTATTCAACTTTTCGTTGGTAGAATGCATGATGTCATTTTTGGTTCCTTGCCATTCCTTGTGACCTTCGCATAGATAAACAATATTGTCACCGATTCCCATGACAGAATTCATATCGTGCGTGTTGATGATGGTAGTCATGTTAAATTCTTCCGTAATGTCGTGAATCAGTTCATCGATAACAATAGAGGTTTTCGGATCCAGTCCGGAGTTCGGTTCATCACAGAACAAATATTGCGGATTCAAGGCTATGGCGCGGGCTATTGCCACTCGTTTTTGCATACCGCCACTGATTTCTCCCGGATATTTCTTTTGAGCATCGATCAGATTTACCCTGTCTAAGCAGAAACGAGCACGTTTGATACGTTCGCTAAGTGTGTCGTTAGAGAACATATCAAGTGGGAACATAACGTTTTCCAATACCGTCATGGAATCAAATAAGGCTGCACTTTGGAAAATCATGCCCATTTCTCGTCGGATTTGCATTTTTTCTTTTTTGCCCATGACTACGTAGTTGCGTCCGTCATAGAGAATATTACCGCTTGTCGGAAGCAACAGACCGACAATGCATTTCATCAGAACGGTCTTTCCTGAACCGCTCTGACCGATAATCAGGTTTGTTTTGCCGTTTTCAAAAACAGCATTGATGCCTTTCAAGACTTCTTTGTCGTCAAAAGACTTATATAGGGAATTGATTTCTATCATGATGGTTTATGAAAGAAGTTGAGTTAAAAAAACATCAGCGAATAGAATCAGCACACTGCTGCTTACAACCGAATTGGTACTGGCTTTTCCTACTTCTACGGATCCGCCTTCAACACTATATCCGTAAAAAGCCGAAACGCTGGCAATAATAAAGGCAAAAAAGATGGATTTGATAAATCCCATCCATACGTACCATTCTTTGAATTCATGTTGTAAACCTAAGGTGAGATCTTCAATGGTTATGACATGGCCGATGACTGATGTTGCATAGGCTCCGACAAAACCGGCAAAAATACTGAATGCGACAAGGATTGGGATCATGGTCATCATGCCGATGATCTTGGGCATGATTAGGAAATTCGCAGAATTTACTCCCATAATGTCTAGTGCATCAATTTGTTGGGTGACTCTCATCGTACCGATTTCAGATGCAATGTTAGAACCTACTTTTCCCGCAAGGATGAGACACATAATGGAAGAGGAGAACTCCAAAAGCATGATTTCACGTGTCGTATAGCCTGTAACAAAACGTGGCATCCACGGACTTTGGATATTTAATTTGATTTGAATACAAATTACAGCACCGATAAAAAAGGAAATCAGCAAGACAATGCCGATAGAGTCTACTCCTAATTGATTCATTTCCTTGATGTATTGTTTGAAAAACATGCGCCAGCGATCTGGTTTTCCAAACGTTTTTCCCATGAGCAAGAGATACTTGCCAAATGTGGATAGTGGTTTTGTAAGTAACATAATCATCAAATACTTTATTCTTCCTTACAAAAATAATGAAAATCCTATAAAAAACCGCAATCATACAAACGGTTTTTTATTATTACAATCTTTTTCTATATATTTTCGTATTTTTGCATTCGAAATAAAAAATATATGGCTAAAAATATGGAAATAAATAATTCGGAAGGGTTGGTTTTGAGAACAGAAGGCCTGGTGAAGACCTATGGAAAACGGACCGTGGTGAATAATGTTTCCTTTGACGTGAAACAAGGGGAGATTGTAGGTCTGTTGGGGCCGAATGGTGCCGGAAAAACCACTTCATTTTATATGACAACAGGTCTGGTTGTTCCAAATGCCGGACGAATATTTCTGGGAGATCTGGAGATTACTAAATATCCGGTATATAAGCGTGCACGTGCCGGTATTGGTTATTTGGCTCAGGAGGCTTCTGTTTTCCGTAAAATGACAGTTGAGGATAATATTGCTTCAGTTCTCGAATTGACAGGAAAACCTAAGGATTACCAAAAGGAAAAGTTGGAAAACCTGCTTTCTGAATTCCGACTTCAGAAAGTCCGTAAAAATATGGGTGACCGCCTTTCTGGAGGTGAGCGTCGACGCACCGAGATAGCACGCTGTCTGGCTATAGATCCAAAATTCATCATGTTGGATGAACCGTTTGCCGGTGTGGATCCGATTGCGGTAGAAGATATTCAGTATATTGTATGGAAATTGAAGCAGAAGAATATCGGAGTGCTTATAACCGATCATAATGTAGAAGAGACTCTTTGTATAACGGATCGTGCTTATCTGCTTTTTGAAGGGCAGATTTTATTTCAAGGTAAGCCACAGGAGTTGGCCGAGAATGAAATTGTACGTGCCAAGTATCTGACAAATAGCTTTGTACTCCGTATGAAGGATTTTCAAAAAATTGATAAGGAAAAGAATGCCGTGGAATAATTGCACTGGTGCTTATTTTCTTTTAATAAATATGTTTTTTCATTACTTATTTGATTTTTTGAAAGATAAAGACTATTTTTGCAGACCCATCGCAAAGGGTGTACGTGAATTTTAATAACAATAAATCATAAAAGAAAATTCAAAAATGAATATTTCATTAGAAAATGTAGACAAGGTGAGCGCTGTGCTTACCATTAAGATTGACAAAGCTGATTATGCCAGCAAAGTAGATGCTGCTTTGAAAAACTATCGTAAAAAAGCCAGCATGCCTGGTTTCCGTGCTGGACAGGTGCCTATGGGATTGCTGAAAAAGCGTTTCGGAAAGGAAGTTACAGCAGAAGAGGTAAACAAATTGCTGGGCGAGTCTCTTTATGGATATATCAAAGATAATAATATCAACATGTTGGGTGAGCCTCTTCCAAATGAGGAGCGTCAGAAGCCGGTAGACTTCGACACAATGGAAGAGTTTGAGTTCGCTTTTGATATTGCTTTGGCTCCAGAATTTAAGGCAGAACTGACTGCTGATGATACTCTGGATTACTATGACATCGAGGTTAGCGATGACATGATCGAAAAGCAGGTTAAGATGTATGCTCAGCGTGGCGGTAGCTATGAGAAGGTTGACTCATATCAGGAGAAAGATATGGTTAAGGGCTTGTTGGCTGAGTTGGATGAGAATGGCAATACAAAAGAAGGTGGCATCCAGGTAGAAGGTGCTGTCATGTTGCCTGACTATATGAAGAACGATGAGCAGAAGGCTGTCTTCAAGGATTGCAAAGTAAACGATGTATTGGTGTTCAATCCTTTTAAGGCTTATGAGGGACACGATGTGGAGATCTCTTCTCTGTTGAAGATCTCAAAAGAGGCTGCAGCTGAGATGAAGTCTGACTTCAGCTTCCAGGTTCAGGAAATTACTCGTTTCAAAGAGGCTGAACTGACTCAGGAGTTCTTCAACCAGATCTTGGGTGAAGGTGTTGTGAGCAACGAAGAAGAGTTCCGTGCACATATCAAGAAGACTTTGGAAGAGCAGTTGGTATCTGACAGCAACTACAAACTGATGCTGGATGTACGTAACTTCCTGACAGAAAAAGTTGGTAAGCTGGAATTCCCGGATGCTATCCTGAAGCGTGTCATGAAGTTGAATAACGCTGATAAGGGCGAGGACTTTGTTGAGAAGAACTACGATCAGAGCATCGAAGAGTTGCAGTGGCACCTGATTAAGGAGCAGTTGGTTAAGGCCTTCGGTATCAAGGTGGAGCAGGATGATTTGTTGAATGCCGCTAAGGATATGACTAAGATGCAGTTCGCTCAGTATGGTATGATGAATATTCCAGAGGATATTCTCGAGAACTATGCTAAGGAAATGTTGAAGAAAAAAGAGCAGATTGACGGTTTGGTAAATAGAAGCATTGAGGTGAAGTTGGCTGAGGCTATCAAGGGCTTGGTTAAGCTGAATCACAAGACCGTTAGCGTTGAGGATTTCAACAAAATGTTCTCTGAATAATTCAGGTGATTTATTATAAAATCTTTCTGTAAAAGATAGGCTTCTGAGCTTATTTTCGTATCTTTGCTAAGCATTACGAAAAGGCTCAGAAGCCTTTTTTTGAATAACGAAAAAATAGAATATATGAACGATTTTAAAAAGTACGCCGTAAAGCATTTAGGACTGAACAGTATGGTGCTTGACGATGTGATTTCTTCTCAGAATCAGTATCTTAATCCTTATATTCTGGAAGAAAGACAACTCAATGTTACCCAAATGGATGTCTTTTCACGATTGATGATGGACCGTATTATCTTTTTGGGAACTCAGATTGACGATTATACAGCAAATACACTTCAGGCTCAGTTGCTTTACTTGGATTCGGTAGATCCGGGAAAGGATATTTCAATTTACATTAATTCTCCAGGTGGTTCGGTCTATGCAGGACTTGGTATTTATGATACCATGCAGTTTGTGTCTAGCGATATTGCTACCATTTGTACGGGGATGGCTGCTTCTATGGCTGCTGTTCTTTTGGTGGCTGGTCAGGAAGGTAAGCGTTCTGCACTGACCCATAGCCGCGTCATGATTCATCAGCCTATGGGGGGAGCTCAGGGACAGGCTTCGGATATTGAGATTACGGCCCGCGAAATTCAGAAGCTGAAAAATGAATTGTATCAGATTATAGCCAATCACTCACATACTGATTTTGATAAAGTATGGGCTGATTCTGACCGTGATTATTGGATGACTGCAGAGGAAGCCAGAGAATATGGAATGATTGATCAGGTGTTAATGAGAAAGCCATAGTGAAAATGAAAAAAGTATGTTCGTTTTGTGGTCGTGGTGAACAGGACGTGAGTTTGTTAATCACAGGTTTGAATGGATATATCTGTAATGAATGTGCCGAACAGGCTTATCAGATAACCAAGGAAGCCTTGAAGGGCGCTTCTGCAAAAGAACACGACCTGGGGTTTGAACTGGATCAGTTGCCTAAGCCCAAGGAGATAAAAGAATATTTGGATCAATATGTAATCGGACAAGATGATGCCAAACGTTATCTGGCAGTTTCTGTCTATAATCATTACAAGCGTTTGGCACAGCATACTACCGATGATGGTGTTGAGATAGAAAAGTCGAACATTATTATGGTGGGTAGTACCGGTACCGGAAAAACGTTACTGGCGCGAACAATTGCCAAACTGTTGCATGTTCCTTTTACTATTGTTGATGCTACTGTGTTTACGGAAGCTGGCTATGTCGGCGAAGATGTAGAAAGTATTCTTTCTCGCTTGCTGCAGGTTGCGGATTATGATGTTGAGGCTGCTGAACGTGGTATCGTGTTCATTGATGAGATTGATAAGATTGCCCGTAAGAGTGATAATCCGTCCATAACTCGTGATGTCAGTGGTGAAGGTGTGCAACAGGGACTTTTGAAATTGCTTGAAGGCTCTATGGTCAATGTGCCTCCAAAGGGTGGACGTAAACATCCGGATCAGGATTATATTCATGTGGATACTCGTAATATCCTGTTTATCTGTGGTGGCGCCTTCGACGGTATCGAAAAGAAAATCGCTCAGCGTTTGAACACTCATGTTGTAGGATATAATTCAGTACAGAATATGCAGCATATTGACAAAACAAATCTGATGAAATATATCTTGCCACAGGATTTGAAGTCTTTTGGTCTGATACCTGAGATTATCGGACGTTTGCCTGTATTGACTTATTTGAATCCTTTGGACCGTACGGCATTACGCAATATTCTGACGGAGCCTAAAAATTCAATTGTCAAACAGCAGATAAAACTGTTTGCTATGGATGGCATCAAATTGTCGTTTGCCGAGGAAACATTGGAATATATTGTAGATAAGGCCGTGGAGTATAATTTGGGAGCTCGTGGTCTGCGTTCCATTATGGAAAGTATTATGATGGAGGCAATGTATGAAAAACCTTCGCAAAAAGCTAAAAAATTTGTTGTAACATTGGATTATGCCAAGCAGCAGCTGGAAAAGGCGAATCTAAATTGTTATTCGGAGGTTTAAGTGACTTTCTTCTTGAAGATTTTTGCAATAAAATGGAAAATAGTTGCTCTAATATTTGCAAATATGTGGGTTTTGTATATAACTTTGTTAGGAGGACGGTTGTGTGCCGAACCTTACTTGACTTTGATAACATAGAGGAACTATTGAGGTTATGAATGCAGATATCAATTTAACCGAACAGCTAAAACGGTATTTTGGCTTTGATACTTTTAAGGGAGATCAGGAGGCTATTATCCGTAGTCTTCTAGAGGGGAACGATACATTTGTATTAATGCCCACGGGCGGTGGTAAATCGCTGTGCTATCAATTGCCTTCCTTGATTATGGAGGGGACAGCTATTGTGATTTCTCCCTTAATTGCCTTGATGAAAAATCAAGTGGACGCGATACGCCAATTCAGTGCAGAAGATGGAGTGGCTCATTTTATCAACTCTTCTCTGAATAAGGCTGCGGTAGATCAGGTGAAATCTGATATTCTTTCCGGTAAGACTAAGTTGCTTTATGTAGCTCCGGAATCTCTGACTAAGGAGGAGAATATTGAATTTCTTAAGAATGTGAAGATTTCATTTTATGCTGTGGATGAAGCTCATTGTATTTCGGAGTGGGGACATGATTTCCGACCCGAGTACCGTCGTATTCGTCCGATTATAAATGAGATCGGAACAGCTCCCTTGATTGCTTTGACTGCTACGGCTACAGATAAGGTGCGTGGGGATATCAAAAAGAATCTGGGTATGCTTCATGCAAATGAGTTTAAAAGTTCCTTTAACCGTCCGAATCTTTATTATGAGGTAAGGAATAAAACCAAAGATATAGATCGGGAGATTATCAAGTTTATCAAGCAAAATAGTGGTAAGAGTGGTATTATTTACTGTCTGAGCCGAAAAAAAGTCGAGGAACTTGCCGAAATATTGCGGGCCAATGATATTAATGCACGCGCTTATCATGCAGGAATGGATTCTGCAACGAGGTCACAAACTCAGGATGATTTTCTGATGGAGCGTATTGATGTTATTGTCGCTACAATTGCATTTGGCATGGGTATAGACAAACCGGATGTGCGCTTTGTGATTCATTATGATATTCCTAAGAGTCTGGAAGGGTATTATCAGGAAACGGGTCGTGCCGGACGCGATGGAGGTGAAGGTAAGTGTATCACTTTCTATACGCAGAAGGATCTTCAAAAACTTGAAAAGTTTATGGAGGGAAAACCTGTTGCCGAACAGGATATCGGTCGTCAGCTCTTGCAGGAAACGGCCGCTTATGCTGAGACATCTGTGTGCAGACGTAAATTTTTATTGCATTACTTCGGGGAAGTTTTTGAGGTAGAAAATTGTGGTAATTGTGATAACTGTTTACATCCAAAGAAAAAAGTGGAAGCTAAGGAAATGTTGAAATTGGCACTGGAGGTGATTAGTGCTGTAAAAGAGAATTTTAAGGTTGATTATATAATTGATGTATTAGTCGGAAACGAATCAGAGGAGATTTTAGCGCACAAACATGACAAGCTGAAATTTTTTGGGGCCGGTGAAGATGAAGAAGAAAAGAAATGGAATGCCGTTATTCGTCAGGCCATGATTGCCGGTTACATAGAAAAGGATGTTGAAAATTATGGTTTGCTGAAGATCACAGATGAGGGACGCAAGTATATGAAAAAGCCGGTGGCATTCAGCATCACAGAGGATAATGATTTTAATGAAGACGGAGAGCCGGTATTGCAGAAGGGCGGCGGTGCTGCTGATCCTGCACTGTTTTCTATGCTGAAAGACTTGCGGAAAAAATTGTCTAAGCAGTTGGATGTGCCTCCATATGTGATTTTTCAGGACCCTTCGCTGGAGGCTATGGCCACAGTTTATCCGATTAATATCGAGGAATTGCAGAATATTCCTGGAGTTGGAGCTGGAAAAGCAAAACGTTACGGTGCTGAGTTCTGTGATTTGATTAAAAGACACTGTGAGGAAAATGAGATAGACCGTCCTGAGGATTTGCGGGTGCGTACAGTTGCCAATAAATCAAAACTGAAGGTAAGTATTATTCAGAGTATAGACCGTAAGGTGGCTTTGGATGATATCGCTTCAGCCAAAGGTATTGATTTCTCTGAGTTGCTGGACGAAATTGAAGCAATTGTCTACTCGGGTACCAAATTGAATATTGATTATTTCCTTGAAGAGGTTATGGACGAGGATCATATGCTTGACATTTATGACTATTTTAAGGAATCAGAAACTGATAGTTTGGATGAGGCTATGGATGAACTCGGTGAGGACTATACAGAAGAGGAGATCCGTCTGGTAAGAGTTAAGTTCCTTTCGGAAATGGCAAACTGATTTTATGTACATGTTCTAGAATTAGAAAGAAACTTATAGAAATAGCGTGCGGAAGAGGTGAACTTGGAATCACTTTCTTCCGCACGTTTTTTATGCTTTTTTTAATGAAATAATCTGTCTGCAACATTTAAAAAGTCGGAAAAAATTTATATATTTGCACGCAATAATTTTATATCCTAATATCTTATGTCATCATTTATTGCAGATAAAATCGTTATGGATGGATTAACATACGATGACGTATTGTTAGTTCCCGCTTATTCTGAAGTTTTACCACGTACTGTGGAGTTGTCAACCAAATTTTCTCGTCACATTGATCTGAAAATCCCGTTCGTAACAGCTGCGATGGATACGGTTACAGAGTCAACTATGGCCATTGCTATCGCGCGTGAGGGAGGTATTGGTGTAATTCATAAAAATATGTCCATTGAGGAGCAGGCACGTCAGGTCGCAATTGTAAAACGTGCTGAGAATGGAATGATTTATGACCCTGTTACCATTCAGAGAGGATCTACTGTTAAGGATGCATTGGATCTGATGAGTGAGTATCACATTGGCGGTATCCCAGTTGTGGATGATGATAAGAAGTTGGTTGGTATCGTTACAAACCGTGATTTGCGTTTTGAGCAGAATCCGCTTCGTCTGATAGATGAAGTAATGACCAGTGAGAATCTGGTTACTACTCACATGCAGACTGATTTGGCTTCGGCTGCAAAGATTTTGCAGGAACATAAGATTGAAAAGCTTCCGGTGGTGGATAAAGATGGCCGTTTGGTGGGCTTGATTACTTATAAAGATATTACAAAGGCAAAGGATAAGCCTATGGCATGCAAAGATGCTAAAGGACGATTGAGAGTAGCGGCTGGTGTAGGTGTGACCGGTGATACTTTTGAACGTATGAAAGCATTGGTAGAAGCCGGAGCTGATGCCATTGTTATTGATACTGCACACGGACATTCTAAATATGTCATTGAAAAATTAAAAGAAGCTAAGGAACATTTCCCTGATGTGGATATCGTAGTTGGAAATGTCGCTACAGGAGAGGCTGCTAAAATGTTGGTGGAAGCCGGAGCTGACGGCGTTAAGGTTGGTATCGGTCCGGGTTCAATTTGTACAACTCGTGTCGTTGCTGGTGTTGGTGTGCCTCAGTTGTCTGCCATTTATGATGTAGCCAGTGCTTTGGAAGGAACCGGAGTTCCTTTGATTGCTGATGGTGGTCTGCGTTATTCTGGTGATGTAGTGAAAGCTTTGGCCGCTGGTGGATATAGTGTGATGATTGGTTCTTTGGTGGCTGGAACAGAAGAGTCTCCGGGTGATACCATTATATTTAATGGTAGAAAGTTTAAGTCATATCGTGGAATGGGATCTTTGGAAGCTATGGAGTGTGGTTCGAAGGATCGTTACTTCCAGTCTGGCGTAAATGATGTGAAAAAACTGGTTCCGGAAGGAATTGCCGGTCGTGTGCCTTACAAGGGTACTGTACAGGAAGTGATTTATCAGTTAATTGGTGGTTTGCGTTCAGGTATGGGATACTGTGGTGCTAATACAATTACTGATTTGCACAATGCCAAGTTTGTGCGCATAACCAATGCTGGTGTACAGGAAAGTCATCCGCATGATGTGACTATTACCAGTGAGGCACCTAATTACAGTCGTCCTCAATAAATAAACGAATATCAATGAAAAGATTGCTAATCGCATTTTCATTAACAGTAATGGGATTATCCTCCTACGGACAGGATGATCCCATTGTAATGAAAATCAATGGAAAAAATATTCTCCGTTCTGAGTTCGAATATAATTATAATAAGAATAACAGTGCCGGCGTAGCTGATCCTAAGGGAATCAAGGATTATGTTCCATTATTTGTGAATTATAAGTTAAAGGTAGAAGCTGCAAAGGATGCTCGTTATGATACTCTGAGTTCTTTTAAGAAAGAATTTCTCATGTACCGAAACCAACAGATTCGTTCGCTTTTAATTGACCCAAAAGTTGAAGAATCCGAAGCGCGTAAGTATTATGATCAGTTGAAACAGAATATAGGTCCTGATGGCTTGATTCGTGTGGCCCATATTTTTATTCAGATACCTCAGAAGGCATCTCAGGATCAAATAGATAAGGCAAAAAATAAGATTGATTCTATCAACAAGGAGATTCAGTCAGGAGGCTCCTTTGGTGAACTGGCTATGAAGTTTTCTGATGACAAGATGTCTTCCATACGTGGTGGAGAGCTTCCTTGGTTGGCTCGCAAGCAGACAATTAAGGAATTTGAGGATGTTGCCTTTAAACTGAAACCCGGTGAGATTTCTCAGCCATTCTTGTCGCCGTTGGGATATCATATTGTCCGGATGCTTGAGCAGAAGCAATTGGAACCTTATGATACTTTGAGAACCAATATCTTGAAATATTTGGAGAGTAAAGGACTTCAGGACAAATTGGCTGATCAGGTTTTGGATTCTATGGTTCAGGCAAGTAATCAATCGTTGACGGTTGCACAAGTGTTGGATCGGGAAACAGACCGTTTGTGCGCTCAGGATTCTGATTTGAAGTATCTGATTCAGGAATATCATGATGGCTTGTTGCTTTTTGAATTGTCTTCTCGAGAGATTTGGCAAAAAGCTGCAAAAGACGAGAAGGGCTTAAGTAAATATTTCCGTAAGAATAAAAAGCGTTATGCTTGGGATAAGCCTCATTTTAATGGCGTTCTGTATTTTTACCGTGATGAAGCTCTTGGAAAGAAAATTAAGAAGACTCTGAAAAAGGCGGATGAGCGTGATTGGGCTAAGGTTATGCGTAAAACCTTTAATAAAGATTCGTTGTCTCAGGTACGTGCTTCGGTAAAGATGTTTGTCGAAGGGGATAATCCTTATGTTGATTATTGCGTGTTTGATTCAAAGAAGAAACCAAATGAGCGCAAGACTTATCCTTATTACGATGTTTATGGACGCAAACTGGTTAAGGGTCCGAAGAAATGGACTGATGTGAAGAATGAAGTCATATCAGATTACCAGGCTGTTAAGGAAAAAGAATATATTGAAGAACTTCGGAAGAAATATACGGTTGAAATTTTTGAAGAGGTTTTAAAAACGGTTAATAAGCACTGATTAAATATTCTTTTGATGTAAATTAGCGCATAGAACTTGCAATAAAATTTATTTGATGAAAATTTTTCAATCCATTAAGATAGCATTTGCGCTCCTATTGTTATTAGGAGCGCAAATGTCGTTGTTTGCACAAAACAACGTTGTTGATGAGGTAATTTGGGTCGTAGGGGATGAGGCAATCCTTCGTTCTGATGTAGAAGCTGCCCGTTTGACCGGAGGACCGGTTAAAGGCGATCCGTATTGTGTTATTCCCGAACAATTGGCTATTCAAAAGCTTTTTTTGCATCAGGCGGCTATTGATAGTATAGAGGCTGGTCCTGCTGAGATTAATCGTGCAGTGGAATCACAGATGAATGAGTGGGTGATGTTGGCCGGTTCGAAAGAGAAACTGGAAGAATATAAAAACATGACCATGACTCAGATCCGTGAAGGTTTGTATGATCAGATGAAGGACTATCTTACTGCACAAAATATGCGCCGAAAGTTGGCGGAGGATGTTAAGGTTACTCCGGCAGAAGTACGCAGATATTTTAAAGATCTGCCGGCCGACAGTTTGCCTATGATTCCAGAGCAGGTGGAGGTTCAGATTGTTACTTTAAAGCCGATTATTTCTCAGGCCGAGATTGATCGGGTAAAGGAAGAATTACGTGATTATACGGATCGCGTCAATGGCGGCTCTTCATCTTTTTCAACCTTGGCCATCCTCTATTCAGAGGATCCCGGTTCTGCTCGTCAGGGGGGTGAAATGGATTATGTAGGCAAGTCTATGTTGGACCCGGCTTTTGCAAATGTTGCCTTCAGTCTGACTGATCCGAAAAAGGTTTCCAAAATTGTGGAAAGTGAATATGGTTATCATATCATTCAGTTGATCGACAAGCGTGGAGACAAGATAAAGGTGCGTCATATTCTGCGTATTCCGAAACCTTCGCAGGAGAATATCGATGCTACGTTATCTCGCTTGGATTCTATAGCAGAAGAAATTCGCGCAGATAAGTTCTCGTTTGAGGAAGCTGCTGCCGTTATTTCAGATGACAAGGATACTCGTAATAATTTTGGAGTCATGATTAATCTGAAGATGAGTCCAGAAGGCGACCGTATGGATCGAACATCACGGTTTGAGATGCAAGAGTTACCCGCAGAAGTAGCCAAAGTCGTAGCTGATATGAATACCGGTGAGATATCCAAACCATTTATTATGATGAAGAATCAGAAAGAAGTGTGTGCCATCGTTAAATTGAAATCTAGAATTAAGGCCCATAAGGCCAGTATGACGGAGGACTTTCAGGTTCTTAAAGCTATTGTCTTGGCTAAAAAAAGAGAGGAGAAAATAAAGCAGTGGATTATAGACAAACAGAAAACCACTTATATTCGTATTAATGAAGAGTGGAGAAACTGCGATTTTCAATATCCAGGTTGGATTAAATGAGTAAAAAAACATTGAAGCCAGAAAAAAAAAATAACGGGCATAGACTACTGACATTCTGTACTCTATGCCTGTTTGGGTTATTGGTTATAGCCCAAAATGAGAAGAAGCGTGAGGAGAAGGAGTCTCAGTCACGTATTTATCTGCTTCATGCGGATGTATTGCAATATGATCAGTTTCGTAATCCCGGAGCACAGATTCTGGTAGGTAATGTACAGTTTCGCCATGATGACGTGTTTATGTATTGCGACAGTGCCTGTTTTTATGAGCAGGACAATTCTTTTGATGCTTTTGGGCACGTTCGTATGGTTCAAGGAGATACTCTTTCTCTGACAGGTGATGTGCTTTATTACGATGGTATGCAACAGTTGGCCCGAGTGCGTCATAATGTTGTATTGAAACATGTTAATTCTGTGCTGTATACCGATAGTCTGGATTATGACCGTCTGTATGATTTGGGTTACTTTTTTGAAGGAGGAAAACTGATTGACAAAGATAATATTCTGACCTCCGATTGGGGGGAATATAGCCCGACGACCCGTGAGGCCGTATTCAATTATAACGTTAAATTGGAGAATCCGAAATTTACAATTATTTCGGATACACTTCACTATAATACACGTACGAGCATGGCTCATATCGTGGGGCCTTCGAATATTGATAGCGGCGACAATCATATCTATTCAGAGTCCGGTTATTATGATACCCAAAAAGATCAGGCCTATTTGTTGGAACGCTCTCTTTTGACGAATAAAGGAAAAAAGTTGGTCGGTGATAGTCTTTATTATGACAGCCCTTCCGGTATTGGAAAAGCTTATGGTAATATTCGTTATGAAGACGAACTGAACAAGAATATGTTTACTGGTAACTATTGTTATTATAATGAACATACGGGTTATTCTGAAGCTGCTGACAGTGCTTTGGCAATAGATTATTCTCAAAAAGATACTTTGTATTTGCATGCAGATACATTTAAGATTTTTACTTATAATCTGGAAACGGATTCTGTTTATCGGGTAATGCACGCTTATCATAAAGTGCGTTCCTATCGTGTGGATATTCAGGCTGTCTGTGATTCTTTAGTCTACAGTACAAAGGATTCCTGTATGAGTATGTATAAGGATCCGATAGTATGGAATGGTCCGCAACAGGTGCTTGGTGAACAAATTCATATCTTTATGAATGATTCTACCGTAGATTCATTACAGGTACTTTATCAGGCGCTTTCGGTGGAGCAAGTGGACAGTGTACATTACAACCAGGTAGCTGGACGTGAGATACATAGTTATTTTAAGGATGGTGAACTGGACTATACCTGGGTGGTCGGCAATGTATTTGTAGACTATTATCCTTTTGATAGCGACAGTCTGATGATTGGTATGAATTATATTGAGACCAGTGAACTGAAGATGTATATGCAGGATCGCAAGGTACATAAGATCTGGATGCCCGCGGCTGTTGGAACAATGTATCCTGTGGGCATGATTCCTCCTGACAAACTTTATCTGGAGAATTTCGCCTGGTTTGATTATATTCGTCCCCGTGATAAAATGGATGTGTTCCATTGGAGAGGAAAGAAGAAGGGTACCGAACTTAAGATTTCCTATAAACATCAGGCACCTTTACAAAAGTTGGATGATATTTTAAAGAAAAAATAATATGGGATTATTCAAGACACGAAAACCAAGAGCCTTTCAGCATAACTATTTGTATGTTGATGAGCGTAAGGACCGGTTGAAGGAGATCGAAGAACGTGCCAAACGTGAGTTGGGTATGCTTCCTCCTAAGGAATTCAATCCCGAAGACATCCGGGGGACATTTGTCAAGGCGACGAAGCATCTTCGAAAAAGAAAAGAAAGTGGCAAGAAGCCAATGAAACTGGGAGTTGCCCTGATCATCATTGCAGCTTGCCTGTTCCTGTGGCATTATCTGCTGACCGGAAGTTGGAGGTTTTAAGAAAGGAGAAAATAGTTATGGGCGATATAATTCATCTGTTACCAGATTCGGTTGCGAATCAGATTGCAGCAGGCGAGGTGATTCAACGTCCTGCTTCGGTTATCAAGGAATTGGTTGAGAATGCGGTTGATGCTGAGGCTAGGCGCATTGACGTCGTTGTGGTGGATGCCGGCAAGACTTCTATCCAGGTTACTGACGATGGAAAGGGTATGTCGGAAACAGATGCCCGTTTGGCTTTTGAACGTCATGCAACATCAAAAATCCGTCAGGCAAGCGATTTGTTTGCTTTGTCTACTATGGGGTTTCGTGGTGAAGCTTTGGCTTCTATCGCAGCTGTGGCACAGGTCGAATTACGCACACGGCAGAAAGAGGCTGAGATAGGTACTAGTGTATCTATTGCTGCGTCTAAGGTTGTCGGACAAGAGCCGGTAGCTTGTCCTTCCGGAAGCAGTTTTATCGTTAAGAACTTGTTTTTTAATATTCCGGCGCGTCGTAAATTTCTCAAATCCAATCAGACTGAATTAAGTAATATTCTTCAAGAGTTTGAGCGGGTAGCTTTGGTACATCCTGATGTCGCTTTCTCGCTGACTCATAATGATTCTACCATGTTGACGCTTATGCCGTCTTCGTTGCGGCAGCGTATTGTAAATATATTCGGGCGAAAACTGAACGAGCAATTGCTTTCTGTTGAGGTTGAAACAACATTGGTAAAGCTTTCCGGCTTTGTCGCCAAGCCGGATTCTGCCCGAAAGAAAGGTGCGCATCAGTATTTCTTTGTGAACGGGCGTTATATGAAGCATCCGTACTTCCATAAAGCGGTTATGGAGGCTTTTGATCAGTTGATACCTGCCGGTGAGCAGATTTCTTATTTCCTTTATTTTGAGGTTGATCCTGCTAATATCGATGTGAATATTCATCCGACAAAGACTGAAATTAAATTTGAGAATGAACTGGCAATCTGGCAGATTATCATTGCGGCAATAAAAGAAGCCCTAGGGCGTTTTAATGCAGTTCCGACTATTGATTTTGATACAGAGGGGCGTCCGGAAATCCCACTTTTTGAGGAGAATAAATTAGATGTAGAACGTCCTGTAACTCAGATAAATCCGGACTTTAATCCTTTTAAATCGCAGACTCCTTCATATGAGCGTAAAACGGAGTCGGATCGCTATGCTCCTTCAAATTGGGAGGATCTGTACCCCGAGTCATCTCAAACTTCTGGTTCATTTGATCATTACGTCTCAGTGCCTGATGAGGCTCCTCAGGAAGGGCTTTATGATAATATGGCTGACTTTTCAGATAAGTCGACTCAGCATTATCAGTATAAGGGGCGTTATATTATGACTGCTGTTAAATCCGGTCTGATGATTATCGATCAGCAGCGTGCACATATTCGGGTATTGTTTGATCGTTTTCTGGAGCAGATTAATGCGCGTCAGATGGCTTCTCAAGGGTTACTTTTCCCTGAAATGATTCATTTGTCGCCGTCTGAATCTGTGGTGATAGAACATTTGCAGGATGAATTGCATGCTTTGGGGTTTGATCTTCAGAGTCTGGGAGGAGGAGCTTATAGTCTGAATGCGATTCCTTCGGGAACGGAGGGTTTGCATGCCGAGACTCTGATCCGTAATATTATTGATACGGCAATGGATAAGGGTAGCGGAATTGGAGACGAAATAAATAATCGTATGGCTTTGGCTTTGGCACGCAATGTTTCAATTGTACCAGGCCAGGTACTAAGCAATGATGAGATGGAAGCTTTGGTGGATAGCTTGTTTGCTTGTCAGACTCCGAATTTTACTCCAGACGGAAAAGTGATCATTACTATTCTGGAGCAAGAGAATATAGAACGTTTATTCCGTTAGACTAATTTTTGAATAAAGTAAAAAATAAAAGATGCACGAATTTGTCAGATTAGAGACTCTTCGTGCATCTTTTATTTTATTTTTTCTGAAAACTTTTCCATAAAACCGATTCCGGCACAGGGGCCTCGAAAGACATCATTTCCTTGGAGACTGGATGAATGAATTCAATTTTTCGGGCGTGCAGGCAAATGCTTCCGTCTGGATTACTGCGTTGCGCTCCGTATTTTAAGTCACCTTTGATAGGGCATCCCATTTTGGCTAGCTGGCATCGGATTTGATGATGGCGTCCGGTCTGTAAATTGATCTCTAGGAGATAATAATGTTCCGAACGCCCAATGACTTTGTAGTCAAGTATTGCTTTCTTGGAATCCTTGACTTCGCGGTCATACGCATACGATTTATTTTGTTTCTCGTTGCGTACCAGCCAATGCACCAGTTCGCCGGCAGGTGCCGGCGGCTGGTTTTTCACAATGGCCCAATAGGTCTTTTTAATGTCTTTAGTCTTGAACATTTCGTTCAGGCGGCTCAAGGCTTTGCTGGTTCTTGCAAAAAGAACCAATCCGCTAACAGGGCGGTCCAAACGATGAGTTACTCCTAAGAATACATTACCGGGTTTATGGTATTTTTTCTTAATATATTCTTTTACGGTTTCTGATAAAGGAGTATCACCGGTTTTGTCTCCCTGAACGATTTCAGAACTGGCCTTATTGACCAGAATAATATGGTTATCTTCGTAAACGACGTTCATCGAATTACATGTTCATACCACCGTCAACCTGGATAACCTGTCCGGATACATAGCTAGACAAGTCAGAGGCCAGGAACAATGCGATATTGGCCACATCTTCCGGAGTACCTCCGCGGCGCAATGGAATACCTTTGATCCATTCCTTGCGTACTTCTTCAGACAAGGCCTGAGTCATGGCTGTTTCAATGAATCCCGGTGCAATAGCGTTGGCACGGATACCTTTGGCACCCATTTCTTGAGCGATAGACTTTGCCAATGCGATCATACCTGCTTTAGAAGCAGAGTAGTTACACTGTCCTGCATTACCGTGTACACCAACAACAGAAGCCATATTGATGATTGAGCCACCCTTCTGACGCATCATAATCGGAGTACATGCATGAATGAAGTTGAATGCTGATTTCAGGTTAACCCCGATTACTGCGTCCCACTGAGCCTCAGTCATTCTCAACATCAGGCCGTCCTTAGTAATACCGGCATTATTTACCAGAATATCAATTGAACCGAAATCTTCCTTAACCTGATTTACTACTTCGGCAGATTGAGCAAAGTCAGCTGCGTTAGAAGCATATCCTTTTACTTTTACTCCCAAAGCTGCGATTTCCTCTTCGGTAGCCTTACCATTTTCATCGATTACCAAGTCTGTGAATGCGATATTAGCTCCCTCAGAAGCAAATTTCAGAGCGATAGCCTTACCAATGCCACGGGCTGCTCCCGTGATTAAAGCTGTTTTTCCTGTTAATAGTCCCATAATATCTTTGTAATTAAATATTATATAAAGTATTTATTTGGTTTATAATTTCTTTAAAGCCTTGTTTAATAAAGCCTGTACCATTGGTTTACAGGTTTCCTGATTTAGTCCTTCACCTAGTCTGCCGTAAATATAAGGTACTTCAAGTCCTTTGACACAATAATGGATGATGTCCGAAACCAGGAGTACATTGGGTATTTCAAAGATTTGCCGCTGTATACCTTCGGTAATGACTTTTTGTATTAGATTGATTTCTGCCAGATCAAAATTCTTCCGTACTTTTTCAACCATCCAAATGTCCCGAAAAAATTCAGCTCTTAAATTGCCGTTACGAAATACTGCTTCTTTAATCAGGTTTAGATGGGCAAAAATCAGTTCCAGCAGTTTCTCCTCCGGGGGAATATTTCGGGTGGCAACTTCTGCCATTTTTTGAGTCAGTCGGTCCAGCTCAGTTTCAATGACAGCATAGTATAATTCTTCTTTGTTTTTAAAGTACGTATATAGGGTGCGACGTCCTTTCTTAGAAGCTACGGCAATGTCATTCATTGTCGTGGCCTCCAATCCGTTTTTTGCAAAAAGCACTCTTGCAACCTCTACTAGTTTGAGCTTTGTTTTTGAAACTGCCATAATTGATGCAAAAGTAAATTCTTTTTTTTAGAATGCCAAAAATTACATTTGAAACTTTTGCTTTTATAAGAAGAGAAAATATGGAAAAAATGTCTTATTTAAGGGAGCTGCCATATTTTTTTGAGGAAAAAATAAAAAAAACATCTCCAAAATTTGGATGGTATTAATAAAACCCTTACCTTTGCAAACGAAATCAGGAAACAATCCCTGATGGATGGTTAACATCGCGGAGTGGAGCAGTTGGTAGCTCGCCAGGCTCATAACCTGGAGGTCGTCTGTTCGAGTCGGGCCTCCGCAACAAAGAAGTGCGTAACTCGCTGGATATCAGCAAGTTACGCACAATTCGTTTAAAGGTGCCGGGACAAAAACGGGACAAGAATATTTAGAGTCAGGTTTTATCGCATTGGTTGGGATTGCCAAACAATGTTAAAAAAATGTGCTCAACCAAAAGAAAAAGCATCAGTTATGCAGAGCTGGAGAAATTCCGGCTACCGGTGTATAACCGGAAATCCAAAGAGAAATATGTCTATTTCTACGTTTTAGATCCGCAATCGGTTCTCGATGGGCAACCCAAGCTCAAGAGATTGCGGAAGAAATTCAATCATATTCATAATGCGAAAGAGAGAGATGCAGCGGCCACACGTTTCATCTGTGAGGTTTCGGCCAAACTGAAGACCGGCTGGAACCCTCTATATGAGCAAACCTCACAGAAAGCATTTACCTTGATAACAAATGCCATTAATCTGTATGAACGGCATCTGGAGAAGCAACACCGTGATCAGATCCTGAAGGACAAAACAAAGATAGATTACCTATATCGCTTGAACGCGCTGAAAAAATATATCACAAAGGATGATGTATCAATCACTTACACGTATCAATTCAACCAAAACTTTATAGAGGGGTTTCTGGATTATGTCTACTATGACCGGAACAACAGTCCCAGAACCCGGAATAACTATCTGAACTGGCTCGGAAGTTTCTGCAGCTGGCTGACAGATCGTGGCTATGTGTCAGCCACCGGCGTAGAGAAAATCAAAAAGTTGCCAGAATATGACAAGAAAAGG
>CALUIU010000014.1 GCA_944320795.1 Candidatus Paraprevotella stercoravium
TGATAGATCATGGGCAGCGGATATTCCACATCGGCCTTGTAATCCACAAACTGCTCGGCCCTGTAATATTTTCCGGTGAGTTCGTTCATGTTCTCGTGGAAGTGTCGGAGCAGGCGCACCAGATAGGTGGGCGTGCCCGAACTGAACCAGAAATCTTCTATACTGTTCCGGTCCAGTGCATTGAGCAGGCTGAACGGATTGTAAATGTCCGTCATCCGTTTGCTGAAGTGATAACCGTCATACTGCGATTTCAGCTTTAGGCGCATCTCTTCCGGGGTGCACCGATATTCTGCGGCCATGTCTGCTATCGGTTCCGCGAAATAGCCGTCCAGTTCCTCCTGCGTGATGCCGCATAGCGCCTCGTACCGTGCGTCCATGCTGATGTCCTTCGGCTGGTTGAATCCGCTGAACACGCTTACCTGCGAGAACTTGGTCACTCCCGTCAGCAGGACGAACTGCAGGTGGCTGTCCGCTCCCTTGAACACCGAGTAGAAAGCCTTCAGCGTGTCGCGGTGCTGTTCCTCCAGTTTCCCGTCCCGGTCCAGCACATCCAGAACCGGTTTGTCGTATTCGTCCACGAGCACCACGGCGCGCCGTCCCGACTGCTTGTGCGCCGCTTCCAGAATATCCCGGAATCGGGCCCCTACGTCCAGTCTTTCATTGGCCTGTACGGCATATTCCCTTTCCCATTTCTGTACATAATCCAGAAGTCTTTCCTCCAGGACATACTCCTTTGTAAAGTCCGAGCTGTTGAAATCGATATGGAACACGGGATGCACGTTCCACTCCTTTTCCAACTGTTCCATGGCCAATCCCCGGAACAGTTCCTTCCTTCCCAGATAATAGTTTTCGAGTGTGGACACCAGCAGGCTCTTTCCGAAGCGTCTCGGTCGGCTCAGGAAGTAGATTTTCCCTTCGTGCGTCAGTCTGTATACTAAATCCGTTTTGTCAATATATACATAACCGTCTTCTATAATCTGGTCAAAACTCTGAATGCCTATAGGATATTTCATAATCATGCTTTTTGAGGTGCTTCTGTACAAAGGTAATATAAATCGTTGAATATTATCTTCAAACGTTCAAGATTCGAACCATATTTTTGTAGGGATTTTATCTATGAAGCCGATTCATTCTCGTTATGTGACACGATACTATGATTTTCAAGATATTTGTACTAATAGGTGTTAAATTCGAGAGATTTCCTAATTATTCATGATTCACGATGAGAATAAATATTTATTTTTTATCCAGTCAATAAAGCAAGAGTATCGTTTCACTGGCCCGGATTGTTGAGTTGACAAATTAAGATAGAAAAGACAGAAATGAGAATTTATAAAAATATTACTTATGACACAGACAAGAGCGTGATTCAAGATATGCAGATCTTGTCAAAACCCAACGTGTCGGTTGACGAATATCGGGACGCTTTCTATCGTTTGGGAAAAACCTTAGGTGAAATTCTGAATAGGAAAACCGGTGGCAGGTATGGGCCTACCATGCTGGCTGTAGACACTGAAAAAGATATGAATCAAGGCAGGCTTGATGTCGCATGAGCACCAAACCTGCCTTGTTCCTTCTGGAATTATTTCTTTATCCCATATAAATTCAAAATATCCTTATGATAGATGCAGAGCAGATTTTCGATATCTAGAGCCGGAAGTTTTTCAAATTTCTTTTCTGCTTCAATGAATTTCCGGCGCAGAATGGCCGGGCGACCTGTTTCTTTTATCTGGCTGAATTTATCGCCAAGTATTGCTTCTGCACTTTTAATGAGATCTCCGTGAACATAGACATACTTATCCGGTTCGATTTGAGGTGAGTAGCTCCAGCCTAATCGGATGCAGGCGTCGTAAAGTGTACTGTTTCCTATTCCCCGTACTGTTCCGATAATGGATTTTAGTTTGCCATATAGGAATTCGAAGTCTTTATCGCAGATACAGGAGTAAGGATGCAAGCTTTTTTCTCCCATCAGTTTGTCTGTTGCTGTTTTTACCGCGTCTTTTGATATGCAGTACTGATGTCTTTTTCTGTTGCAGATGCATCGTGTGATAACCTCTTTGATGCTCTTGTCCTTCATCTCCAGAATTTCATTTAAGTCGTAGTGCATAAACCAGCGAAGATCATTATCGTTGGGGTTAGCTTTGTATTTGGCTTCATAAGCCTCTCCTGAGCATGTTTCCTGATAATTCTTAATGATGTCAGCTAATGTTTTCAGATTCTTAGATGGATTATTCATACATTCTTTTGTTGATGGATTGTTGTTCCTGCAAGGCATAATTCTTCTTTTTGTAAGTTTATTGTGAGAAAAAAAGGGATGGCCTTCCGACCATCCCCTTTTATGATTAAGAGTGAGTATTTCTTACCAGATACTGCTGCCGTCATTGCCCCAGATGTCGTGTGCTCCTTCTTCGTTGCTGAGAGCTTGACTTACGTTACCGTCAATGGTTCCGCCCATATTCAGTTGGCTGCCATTAAGCAATGCTGATTCGCTAATCAGTTTTACACTCTTTAAGTTAGGTTTCTGATATGTTTTTTTCATATTCTGTTTGTTTAACTTGATACATTATTTGATGAACAATACTTTTTTGCCGCTCTTGGTTACATAGATGCCCTTAGTTGGGTTCAGTACGCGGCGACCCTGCAAATCATAATATTCTTCATTCTCTGTTTCTGTAACGGTGTTCTCAATACCGGTTGTACCATCACCTTCAGTAGAGAATCCGAATCCTCTGACAGCCTGAATGGCAGGAGTAGACTTGATGTAGGCTTTATTTTGAGCAAGTGTTCCACCATCGGTTGTCTTATAGAAACCAACGCTTTCGCCATTCTTTGCCAGAATGTAGTCGTCTGGTGTAATTTCTATAGGCAACAAGCTACCGCTTAAATCACTGCTGATTTTCTCTGCTGTGTTTGCATAATCGATAGTAAGGGTGTGTGGGCCTGCTGTACCCTGAATAACAACAGGAGTATTTGCAGGAACTGCGCCTCCAGAAACTTCTTCTAACATGAACTTGGATTTCTCAGCATTTGCTGTACCAGTGTAAGCTGTTAAACCTTTAGGTAACTGAACAGGGAACGGATATTTTACGGTAGCATAACCCGCGTCGGAAATGCTTAATTCGATGTCTTCTGCTGGCATGAAATACCAGGCGTGGTCTGAACCAACACCAGGTTCATTCCAACTGCCCATTGCTCCGTTACCATTACTTTGAACTAAGTAGAAGGAATTAATGTAGAAGCCGAATTGAGTTGCATTCCATTCTTTAAGATTGTAATTGGCTCCTTCTTCCGATAAAGCAATAGATAAGCCAACACCTGCGCTTTGTTGTACTGCTTCTACGTTCTTTTGTGCATTTGCATGGAATAACTTTACGGTGTTATCATCGTTTTGTGCAATTTTCCAAAGTAAACTTGCATTGCTATTATTTAATGATGTTGCACATTTCAAATATGTGTTGTTCTCATCGAGTCCCAAATATCCACCGCGTCTTACATTCTTTAGGCGATAGAACTTATCATAATTCAATGTTACCTTCTGACCAGTCAGATCTCTGATCTTCAGAGCTTCAGAAAGTCCTTCGGCGGTACCTTTATTCAATGCAGCAGTAAAGTCAGCGTAGCTTTCACTATCCAATGTACCTACAGCTCCTGTCACTGTTTTTTGTGCCTTGCTTGCGGAATTTATAAGTTGGGAAATATCAACGCGTGATACACTGAATTGCGAACCACCATCATCTTTAGAAAGTGAATTAGACCAGAATGCCAAAGTACCACTTCTCTCATTTAAATAATAATCTTCAGTTTGTCCTTCTCTTTTTAAATAAAAAGTATTATCGTTGCCTACTTTAATAGACCAAGCTCCTGTTTTTGTACCCAATTCTTCTTTGTCTATCATGGTCGGTTTAGTTTTATCACCGCCCGTACCCTTACCATTAACTTCTGGTGCATCAGAAGCTAGTACTTTCTTGGGACCGGTTGCTGCATTGTAAATCTCAATAGCTCCACTTTCAGTTTTTACAAAGGCCCAAAAACTACCATAACTGTTTGGATTTTGGCTTTTTAAAGGTATATGGTCCTTAGGTGTAGAGTCTTTTCCCTCCTCATATGCAGCATACATCCTTCTTAAGGTTAGGTAGTACCAATAAGTATTTTCTGCGAAGCCATCTGCGTTTGGAGCGTCAGATAAGAGGAATGGATATTCTAAATTTTCAGCTTCTTCTACTTTATAAAAAATAAAAGTTGCGGCATCATTACTTCCTCCCCAATAACTAAGAGAGGTATAGGCATTGTTTTCTCCCATTGGACCATTACAATTCATATAAGTATTTGTTGCAGAAGTACCATTATTGTTATTCATTTCTTCTGCAGGTCTAAACTTAATGCCTTGTTCGCTGTCTTCAGTAATGAGTACTGCTTTGTTCTGGCTTCCAGTCATATTTTGTCCCCATTCGACATCGTCTATCCAAAATTTTGTAGGGTCACTCTTCAATACAACCTCAAAATTATTCTGTGGTGTTTTTGTAACAGTCCAAATATACATGGGGTCTGAAACAATGCCAGAACTAATATTAAGAGGGTATGTTAAATAGTGTCTGCCACCGGTTGGAGAATAATGTACATAACCTGGAGTTTTAGTTCCATCTGGGATAACGTAAATCAGATAATCACCAGAAGTCAAATCTTCTCCTCTAGTAATTCCTGTTGAACTCACTACATAACTTGTCTGAGCTACAGACGGCAAAACCGCAAAGAGCAATCCTGCCAATAAAAGTAATAATTTTTTCATAAGACATTTGTATTAGTTATATTTGTATTATTCGTAGGTAAGGGATTTTCATTCTATATTTTGCGACAAAGATACAGTGTTTTTTTAAAAAAACATTCGTTGATATGTTAAAAAGTTTGTCTCTTCCTGATTTTTTTCTCCTTACTCCTTATTTTTATGTTGTTCAACATATTATCTATATCTATTTGATAATGAAATACAATTTGCTGGACAACTCTTCTCTTTTGAATTTGCTCTGTTCTTTTTCTGGAATTGTTTTTTTTATTAAAATCAGTGCGTGCTTTTGGGAATAAAAAAAGCATCCCGACAGAATGCTCAGGCTCTGTCAGGATGCTGTAATGGGTGATGCAAACGTGATCACTAATCCCAGATGCTGTTTTTGGAATTCTCCTGGTTTGATTTGAAAATTCCGTCATAGATCTCATCGCCGGGAGTAATGTCTGTATTCTCCTCACCGTTACTGGTGAAATTTGAAGAGCAAAGAATGCTTCCGTTATCGAGCGATGTTTGCGTTAGATTCGGTTTCTGATATGTTTTTTTCATGGTGTCTTGTTTTTATTTAATATATACTTTCTGGTTGCCGATGATATAAACTCCTTTCTTCAGTCCCTTGGTATCGGTAGCATCCTTGCGGATCAGGACTCCGTTCAGGGTGTATATATCCCCTTGTTTGTTCTGAGCGTTGAAGCTTGGATCGGCAATATCGGTTGTCTCACGGTCGAAGTTCAGCAACATGCTGTTTACCCGATTAATGTCCTGCAACTCGAAATAGGAGCCGGTAGTATATAAGCTTGATGATGCGCCACCACGTACCAGCTTGTCTTTTCCGTTGATGTTGGCCACTCCATAGCGTCCTTCCATACTGATTGGGTCAAAGCTTCCGATAAAGGAGAATGGACTGCCTTCCGGAGTTACCGCAACAGGAGCATTGGCAACGAAAGATACATTTTCAAACGTAACCGGAACAGTGACATCCTGAGGGCAGAAGATCAGGTAAGGTTTGCCTGCTTCCATCGTCTCTACCTTCTTGAAGTTCAGACCGGCTTCGGTGTAGCTGCTGTATTCCTGAGCATTGGCACCTGCACAGATATCTTCCGGACGGGCATTGAACGGCAGACAGATGGTATTCCATCCCTGAGAGAAGGTGCGGTTCAGCACCGCATTGTAGGTGCCTTCAACGGCCGGAGTGTACTTGTCATCCGCATCGATGGATACTTCTTTCTGATATACTCGGATCCAGTCTACATCCATGCGGTAGGTGTGGTTGATGTCCGCATTCTGTGCCCAGCTGCCGTTACCTACGGACTGGTTCAGAATCAGATAGAATGCTTTGTCGAACGGCCACTGTCCCTGTTCCAGCACGCTGTTGTCTGTACTCTTGTTATAGCTGCCCACTTTGACTCCGTCCACAAACCACGTGATGCTGTTCTCGTCCCATTCCAAGCCGTAAGTGTGGTAGCGGTCCATGCTCAAACTCTTGCTGAAAGAAGACGTCGGATTGTTTTTGTTGCCCAAATCGTATGTCCAGTTGGAGTGTACGGTGTGATATGATTTTGCTTCAGCATCGATCTGTTCAAAAATATCAATTTCACCGCAGTCGGGCCAGCCGTCTTTCTGGTTCTGAGGCATCATCCAGATGGCCGGGAAGTTTCCGCGATAACCGTTGGTCTTGGCGCGACTTTCTACCTTGCCACGTTTGAAGGTAAAGAGATCGCGGGTTTCAATGGCACCGCTCAGCATATCTACATTGTCGGTTGATTTGTCCGGATTCGGAATGGCTTTCAGCACAAGCTTTCCGTCTTGCTGATGGGCCACCTCAATCTTATCACTTACAAAGCGGTTCCAGGTGGCGCTCAAGCGCTGGCTGCACTTCCATTTGCTTTCATCGGCACGGGTGCCGTCTGCGCCATCGAATTCGTCATGGAACACCAGGCGGTATTCTGCCTGATCGGACGGACTGTAGCTGGCTTTGACACTTACATTTCCCAAAACCGGAATAGACAGCGTGTTGTTCTGGATGTCGGCTGGCTGGATCTCCATCTCTTTCCACTGCACATTGCCACGGATCTCCTGAGGGCCGTCGAAATTGATGCCGGTACGTACAACCACCGGTCCGTCCAGAGTATAGTCATCGGTTACCGGATGCAGTACGGCTTCCAGGTTGCGGGTGCCGCTCAGCTGATAGGGCAGGGCACTGTTGTCTGCGCCGTAAAGGTTGCCGTTGAAGATATCAGTCTCCAGTGTTCTGCTTTCGCCGCTGACATTGAGCAGGAAGTCCACAATGTAACCTCCGTTGTTCTGGATGCTGTTGTTCGCACCGTACTGTCCTTTCGGATCGCCATTGTTCCAGTCAATCTTCAGTCGGGCACGGTAATTGCCGTCTGGCAGGAATTCCGGAATCTGGCACGCCGGGAAGGTAATTGCATTGCCGGTTTCGCTGGTTCCTCTTTGGGTTCCTTCACTGTTGTATCCGTTCAGATAAGAAAAGCTTACCAACTCACTGTTGCTCGTCGGACGGTGGTCGTCACCTACTTCAACCTCAAAGATACCATTGTTGTTCAGGTCAATATAGAAGTAGCCGTGCATCGGGCCGCCAGTAGTGTAATTTACACTAGGAGTGATTGATTCTCCACGCGAAACTAAGGCAGCTTCGTCCATCTTGTCCTGATAAACGTTTTTGGGTGCCGTGCTCATGTTTGAGCTGGTGTAGCTACAGCCCTGATTACCTCTCAATGAGATGTTGTTCAAGGTACGGTCAGTACGTGAAATGGTCAGTCCCTTGTCGAAATTCACCTCATAGTTTCCGGTTTCGCCCACACTGGTAGTACTCTTGAAGTTTCCGATGATATGCAGGTCGCCGTCAACGAGCTCGCCCGGAATGGTGAGCATGCCTTCGGAATTGACGGCATAGGCCGGAATGGTTATTGTAGAATATTGGGCGGTTCCATGCACCAGGCTGTCGCCGGTCAGATGATGGCCGTGTTTCAGGGTGATACCATCGGGAACGAATCCGTTTTCCGGTTTCATCCATACGGTGAGCGGTTCACCGAATTTAACTTTGGTTCCGGCAAGAACATTACCGTCGGCAGTAAGTACATCTCCGTTACGGAATTCTGTAGTAACAGTGCCTTCGTCGGCATGTATGTTCAGGCGCACATCTACAATGCTTCCGCCGTTGGATACAATGCTGTTGGTTTCTGTCATTCTGCCTCCTGCATCAGCATTACCCCAGTCAACCTTGAAGCGCATACGATAGAATCCCGGTTCCAGATCTTCCGGAATCTGGAATTCCGGTGTCTGCATCGTGTTTCGGTCGCTTCCGGAAACCGGTTCACCTTTATAGTTGAAACCGGAGGTGTTCTCCACGGTTTCGATATAATAGTAGGATACCAGATCGGTTCCTTCCGGAGTAGTTCCGTTGTCGTTCACTTCGCAGGCGAATTTGCCGTCCTTACCGTAATCCAGATACACATAGCCGTTCATCCAGTTACCATTATAACTGATAGTTGGTTTTACGGTTTCACCCGGCTTGGCGGTGAAGGCCTTGTCGAGCATCGGGCGATAGATCTTTTGTGGGTTGGCACTGCCTACTGTCAGAGTCTGCTCTCCTGCAGAAGGACTGCTCAACTTGATGTTGTTTACATAGCGGTCCGTCTTGGCTGATACGGTATTTTCCTCAATGTTCAGTGGATAGTCGCCACGCTGGTATCTTGGCAAGGAGCTATTATTGACTTCAATCTCGTCGATATAGGCCAGAAAGTCTTCGGTCAGTTCATGAGTAGACTCGCAGTCGGGAACTACCACCAGGCTGTGGATGTCAATGCCGCCGTTGCCCTTGATGGCAAATACGGCATCGTTCCATACATTCGGTTCCAGGGTGCGACTGGATTGTACCCAGAACTGTTCAGTATCAGAACTTTGTCCTTTACGGTCACGGCGTTTTCCCAGTCCCATCAGGACAACTTTACCGGGGCGGTCTTTCTTGATCATCACATGTACGTATTTCACGGTGGTGGTCAGTTCGAACGGTTCTTTCAGATCTATGCGGGCACCGAACAGATTGCTGGCATAACGGGAGCGTTGGAACATCAGCATCTTGGAAGTACTGTTCGCTTCGTCACCGATGGTGTTGTCCAAAACCTTTACGATACCTTCCAGACGGGGTTTGCTTTCGCCCTGCTGAATGCGGAAGGGAGAATGACTCCAGGAGTCATAAACACCCAGAGACGTATAGTTTTCCTGGCCGGCTTCTTCCTCGAAACCGGTAATCTGTTGTGCAAAAGAGGTATATGGTATGCTGAGCAGAATACTTGCCAGCAGAATATGTTGTTTTTTCATGTTTCTCGATTTTCTTTGGAGTAATAGAATTTAGTAAACGGAAATGGTATGCAGCAGCGGACAGGCCTTACTGTCGTTGATGGTAATGCGGATGGCCTTGACATCATATCCGTTGCCGTAGTCCGTAGTGCTGCCGTTCAGCGGTACGATACGCTTGTAGCCGATGGTGGTGCACTGGTTGGTGGCACGTGGCGTCCAGGTCGCACCGTCGGCACTGGTTTCGATGGTAAATGACTTGACGCGCTGTCCTAATTTGATATACTCCATAAGGGATACATAGTGAGCGTTGATGGGAGCGTCCCAGGTCAGGGTAATGGTGGCCTGTTTGCTGTTGTCGTTGGTAGCCCAATAGGAATCCTTGTTTTCGTCGTTCAGGTTGGCTGCCTCATAATTACGGTTCTGTCCGTTGGCGCGGGTCTCGGAAACAGTGATCTTCGCGTTTTTGGCCAGATCAGTGCCTAAGCGTTCTTTCAGAAGATTACCCAGTTCTCTCATTCGGGTTACGGTTGCTTCGGGAAGGACACCGTCTCTGTTCGGAGGGAAGTTCAGAATCAGGGTGGCATTGCGTCCCACGGTTTCCAGATAGAATTTAAACAGTTCATTCAAGCTGCGGGGAGATTCACCTTGATGCCAGAACCAACCCATGTTAGTACCTTTTGCATCAGATTCTCCCGGGAACCAGCGCCAACCGTCTTCGCTACCGTTCTCACCGGCTCCTCTGCTGGGGCGGTACTCGGTAGACCAGTTGGTCGTGCCGGCCCAACCGGCTTCATTACCGATCCAGCGGGCTTCGTCGCCTACGCCCCACATCACACAGTTGGGCTGCAGTTTGTGGATGGAGTCAGCCAGATTAGGTACATCATAATAAGTGCTGGCATCAATATTCCGGACACCACCTTCGCCACCATAATATCCGTCACCACCATTGGCACCGTCAAACCACATTTCAAACTGGTCATCACCATATTGGGCCAGCTCGGTGGCCTGCTTCAGGAATACTTCCTTTACATAGGTGTCTTTTCCGTAATGGGCGCTGTTGCGATCCCACGGTGAGATATAGAAACCATATTTCATGCCCAGTTTCTCACTGGCTTCGGCATAGGCTTTCGGCACATTGACTTCAAAGCCCAGTCCGCAGTTGTTTGCGTTATGGTCCGTTGTTTTTGTCGGCCACAGACAGAAACCGTCGTGATGCTTTACTACGGCGATACCGCCTTTCATTCCGGCATCTTTAGCAGCCTGTACCCATTGTTCGCAGTCGGGATGTTTAGGAGGGGCAAACTGGGAAAGTTCTTCATTTCCATACCCCCATTCCGAATTGGTGTAGGTGTTCATGCCATAGTGGAAGAAGGCATAGAATTCGGTTTCCTGCCAAGCCAGTTGGCGGTCGGAAGGAACGGGGAATACGGGTGCCGGTTCATTGTCCGGATTGTCCAGATGTTGCGGGGTAACTGTTCCTTGAGCCATGGAAGTCAATGTGCTTCCTGATAATAGCAAGGAAAAAAGTAATACATGGCTTTTTTTCATGAAATTAGAATTTTTATAAATGTATGTTTGGATTCTAAAAAGATTGTTCTTTGGCTTTTCTATGTTTTTTGTTCTTTGGCGCGTAAAGTTAGTATTTTTTCTTAATAAAAATCTTTTTTGAAAAGTTTTTCTGAAAAATATGGAAAAATGTACTTTTTGTTCCGGAGAATTATTTTGTCTGAAATTCAATTTATCCGGAAAAAGACTTGCCGATTTTTAGACAAAGCCAGAAAAATGGATTATGTCTATGAAAAAAGACAGAAGCCCGTGTCGGTTGGTATCTCGTCACGGACTTCTGTCTTTTTCGTTATATATCTTGATAATGTTTTCTTCTTATGTAATTGTATGGATTACTTGTTGAAGATAACTTTCTTGCCGCTCTTGGTCACGTAGATTCCCTTAACCGGATTCAGTACACGGCGTCCTTGCAGGTCGTAGTATTCTTCTGCTGTAACACCTTCGGCAACTGTGTCTTCAATACCGGTAGTCGGTCCGCCGATGGTGATGGAGCGAACACCGCTCATAGAGGCAGGTAAAGCCAGATAAGCCTTGTTGGCACCCAAAGTGCGGTCGTCAGCACTCATCTGATAGAAACCGATACCTTCGCTGCCGTTACCTAAGATATAGGCATTGATATCTGTTGTGATATTTGTTGTCTTATAGACACCAACCAGACTGTTGCTGTTTTCTGTGCTTCCTTCCGGAGCATAAGTGAAGTCGAAGCTGCTTTCAGTGCCTTCTTTCTTCAGGACAACAGCGGTTCCGGCAGGAATCACTTCGCTCACTTCTTCCAGAATGGCGGTTTCCTGAGCCTCGTCTACCGTTACGGTGTAAGCCTTGACGCCTGCTGGAATGTTCAGGGCTACCGGAGCGGCCAGAGTGGCATATCCTGTATTGCCGATTTCACGGGTAAGTTGCAGCTCCGCATCTGTCACCTCTTCGATAATCCAGGCGCACTCTGCTTTTTGGTTGTAGGTCTTGGTCCAGCGGTCAACCGGCTGTCCGGCTGCTGTGGCATACCAGGAACCGCGTCCGTTTGTACCGTGGGTGGTGTGTTCGGTCACTACATAGTAGCGTCCGTTTCCGGCATCTTCGAAAGTAAAATCGGAACCGAATCCGTTACCCTCGCGCTCGATGAAGTATTCAAATACGCCTGTTGCGTTCGGAGTGATCAGACGGTTGTCGGCGGTGAGATAGAACACTGTGTTGGCGTCTGCGGTATTTGTCATCATCATACGGCCCGGTTTGTTGCTTCCCTGGAATGCTCCGGTTGAGCTCAGATAAGCGCCTGTGGAACCTACAAAGCGGTAGTATTTTCCTGCCTGTGGCATATTCAGCGTCAGTTTGTCAATTGCCTCCTGCAAAGCTGTGGTCAGCGCGCTGACTTCTTCGTCGGTCAAATCTGCAGTGCCGTTGTCTATCGCATTCTGTACATCCTGCATCGCTTTTGCAAGGCTTCCGTCAAGGTCTGCATAGGTGCCGGTAGTCGTACCGATTGTATAGGTCTTGGCTTTTGTCAGAGCACCGTTAAGAGTCAGCAGGTTCTTGTCAATCTCTCCGTCGTACATGGTGTAGGTGTCACCGGTCAGTTCTTCGATGCTGATCGGGCGGTAAACCATACAGTAGTTGTTCGGGCCTTCCTCATAGAAGAAGCCTAACTTGTTGTCCGGCTGGATGCACATGGTTGAGTAGGCTCCCTTGGCATTCTGGAATACCATGCCCTGGGTCCATCCTGTAGCCAGTTCAGTAGGAGTGTCCAGCGTGAATCCATCCAATACCTTATAATAGATGGCTACATTGCTTCGTGCTTCGTCGCCTGAGTTTATGGCACCGTAAGGAAGCGACTGAATGAGCATATAGTGTAAGGACTTGCTTTCCTTATTCATGACCTTTACCAGCTGGATTTCGCCATTGGTTGAGTTGTTGCCTACTCTCAGTCCGCCTTCTATGTCGTTTGAAGAAACCACTCCCTGCCATGCTCCGGCAGCTGTTGCCACATCGGTATATTTGTAGATGTTGAAGTAACGGCCGCTATATTTACGGCTGCTCAATACCACGCTTCCATCCGGCAATTCCTCGCACTTAGGCTCGTCACCGTTAGGGGCACAACTGGTCTCGTTGCTGCCCAGAACTGCCCAAGTCTGACCGAAGTCGTCGGAATAAATCACAAAGTTACCGCTACGGGTACACAGAGCGGCATACAGACGGTAGTACTCGCCTACCTTGGTGACGCGTGACTGGCAGATCTTGCCGGCTCCGATAAACTGGCCGGTTGATTGAGGAAGCAATGCGTACATCTGGTCCGTGATATCTTCCGGTGTGCTCCAGGTCTTTCCGTTGTCATCACTATACAGACGGGCAGAACGTAATGGATTTTCACGGGTTCCGTTGCTGTAGAACACACTTCCGGTGCAGCACATGATCAGGATGCGTCCGCTTTCACGGTCGGTCACTACGGCTGCATCGCCATAGCCACGTTTCTTGTCGCCCGGAATCCGGTTACCTACGGCAATGTCAAACTGCTCGCTCCAGGTGGCACCGTTGTCCTCACTGATGCGGCCCACAAGATCCACGGCGCCCATACCGATATCGGCACCGTCCCAACGGAAGTCTGAAATGGCCAGTAACTTGTCGTCTTTTGTAGTGACAATTGCCGGAATACGGTATGGGTGGCCCTGATAACCCGGAGAATAGAACAGATACTGGGAAGGATCCTCGGTATCTACGTTATAAACAGCGGTAATTGTCTTCAAAGAAGCGTCGAAAGGCAGCTCCTCGATGCTGTTCAGCAATTCACCGTCATTGATTCGGAATCCTTCGAACTTGTATCCGCGATACTGGGTGCCGCTTAGCATGAAGCCCAGTTTCACATTGTCGGCCAGATAGAATTTCTGTGGCTCGGTTTGTGAGGTGGTGACATTGATGACTTTGGTCGTGGCACCTAAAGACATGCTCAGCTGACCGATGTTGGTATTCAAGGCCTTTGGCGTACCGTTGATAACAACCTGGAATGTCAGGGCGTTTTCACCGGCTTTCTCGAAAGTCCAGATGTTGCCTCCGTCTCCATTATTGTATAATTTTAGTGCATTTCCTACACCGGCGTAAGAATTCAACCCCCAAGAGGTATTTCCTGACGGAGAGATGTTCCAACCGTTGTTGCTTACCAGATGCCAGAAAGTGGCTGTTTCCGCCGGTTTCATGAAAGTGGCTGTTCCGTCAGCATAGCTGGTCGAAGCGGCGGCCAGGGCCAAAGTTTCGCCAGCCGCCTTGTTGTAAATCTTGAAGCTTTCGGCAGTACCGACAAGACACCAGAGCTGTGTCTCTGTACTTAAATCCGAAGTGATGGTTTTGGGGGCTACATTGGCATAGGATGCGCTGACTGGAAGCCCCATGACATAACTCTTATTGGAATTCCAGGTGATGCGAAGCCATTTTTCGCCATAGGTAGAGCTGTAAGGATTAAAATTAAATTTGGCGGTAATGGTCCGGTTTGCGGTCAGAGAAGAAATCTCTACGGTCTTTCCCAGTTCCTCCTCTCCTTCATAGAAGCCGACGAACTCATACGGACTGCTCGGATCTTCTTCTGCGGTCAGCGTGGCTTCTCCGATGGTTTCATCAGAACCGAGGGTAAAGCTGCAGGCTCCGGTATAAGACTTTCCGTTCCAGGAGAAGGTGGCCTGAGTATTGGCCGGATCTGTCTGAATTGTCAAAGTCTTGGCATTTACGTCAACCTCCTCAAAGATAAAGTCGCTGGAATAGCCGCTTGTGGCTTTGTTATAAGTCTTATCAGCCTGATCAAAAGCTCCACCACCATTTTTTACCAACAAATATCTTTCAGCATCTACTGAATAAAGAGGCAGGCATCCTTCATTGACTTTCTTGGCCGGGTCAATTTTGAAATTATAGGCTGCATCCGACATTGCTTTATGAGCCAGATACTTTCCTGCCTTGTTTTTAAAACGGAAATTTTCTCCGTTCTTTTCGCAAGTCCAAAGATAATTGTCCCCACCTTTATTGGCAGACAATCTCAAAGTCCCATTGTCATTGTAAAGGTAATAGTCTTGATCCACCTTACTGGCGGTGACATTGTCACTCTTGATCAAGTACGTTTTTCCCGCTTCGGGCAACACATCGGCCGCCCTTGTCCAGGATAGGATGCTGTTCAGGATGAGCAGCACGGCAAAGGTCATCAGTTTTTTCATGTAAATAATAAACTTTTAGTAAAATATAAGTGCTTTATGGTTATTGAATCCAAAGTATGTTTGGGGATTATGTGGCAAAGATAAGATTTTTTTTAGGGATATAGGGAAGATAATAAAATATTTTTAATGATTGAGTAAAGATAAATGACGAAAGTCTAAATGAAGAATACATTTGAAAAATAACAGGAGAATGTATAAAAGTGTCAGATTGTTATTTCGGACAATATAGGATTGCTGATATTCGTTTCGCTTCGTATCCCGCCCCGAAAAAATGAAATCTCAGCCGACGGATTTTGGGCTTATATGTTGTATTTCAGCTGTATAGAATGATTTTTCCGTTTGATCCGATGCATGATTCTGGATAAAAAACAGCCTTTTTCCGGCTTGATTCTTTCCTGTTTTCAGATCGACGGGACGACTTTTTCAGTTCGACAGGACGATCTGATCAAATCGACGGGACGAATTTTGAGCTGGAACACCGCTTTTGCATGGGATTTTACTTCTGAAAAACTGTATATATGCGGAATATATGCTGTTTTTGCATGTATATTTATACAAAATCCATTCTGGATGACGAAAAAATCTATAAGTGTGGGGATTCGGAAATGAGGATTTTGTAACAAAAAGAAACAGAAGCCTGCAACGGACTTACATTCCGCCACAGGCTTCTGTCATGTTATTTGAAGGGGCAGTATTTACTGCTCACTTGCTTATTCCCAAACGTTGATGTCGCTCTCTTCGTTGCTCAAGGCATCGCTGGCGCCCATTTCCTCTTCGAAAATATTCATAGAACTGGTTGCCATCATGTTTTCCTGCTCTACAGCCATCAGTTCGAGTGTCGGTTTCTGATATGTCTTTTTCATTTTATAAATAATTTAATATGATTGCTAATATTTTTTGATTATTTGTTGAAGAGAACTTTCTTGCCGCTCTTGGTTACGTAGATACCCTTAGTAGGATTCAGTACACGGCGACCCTGCAGGTCATAATATTCTTCTGCCTGAGTACCGTCTGTAATAGTATCTTCAATTCCGGTAGTCGGACCGCCAATGGTAATAGAGCGAATATGGCTCATAGAAGCCGGAAGCTCCAGATAGGCCTTGTTTGAGCCGAGAGTACGGTCGTCAGCACTCATCTGATAGAAACCTACACCGCTGTTTCCGTTACCCAGAATATAGGCATTGGTTTTCAGCGCAATGCTCTGGCCCAATAATACTCCAGAGAGGGCATTGTCCTTAATCGGAGCAACCTCCTCGGTTACAATGTTCAGAGTGTATACTACGTTGGCGTCGCCTTCCAGAATTGCCGGGGTATTGGCCGGAATGATTCCGCCCTCAATGGCTTTCAGGGTCAGTTCATTTTTCTCGCTGTTCAGGCTGCCTGTGTAAGCGGTAACTCCTTCCGGAACACGTACGGCAAACGGATAGTTTACTGTTGCGTAGCGGGCATCGGAGATCGTAACGTTAATTGAAGGTACCTCAATCAGATACCATTGTGAGCCGTTGCCGGTTCCTGACCATCCTGCCACTGTGCTGTATTCTTTCCAAAGATAAGGGGTGGTGCCTGAATCGCTGTTGGTGTTCTTGATACGGAATACACCGGCTCCGGTCTCTGCCGCGGCCAGCTGGAATTCACCTTTGTTTGAGGCGTCGGCAGCCAGACCTAACTGGGTGCCGTAGCTATTCTGGGCTTTCTCCACATATTCACCCTGTACCTGGAGATGATAGGTTTCCTCGTTAACAGTCGCGAAATGGAAGATCTGTGACGCGTCTGATGCGCTGCTTTGGGTAATCAGTTTGTTCTGGCTGTTGACACTGATGTAGCCGGGAGAAGCGTCCTTGCCGTTATAGATATAATAGTACTTCCCTGGGTCGAACGTAATCTTGTCACCGCTTACGTCTCTGATCTTCAATGCTTCCGCAAGACCTTCTGCGGTTCCTTTGTCCAAAGCTTCCGTAAAGTCTGCATAGCCTGTCTCGCTCAAACTGCCTACAGCGCCTTTCATTCCCGTCTGGCTGGAGCGGACCGTTTCAATCAGGCTGCTGAAATCTTCGATAAATTCAAACATGAGATCGGACCATGCTCCTGTTGCATTGACGTTGCCACCCAACACACTTCCTTGGGCGGTGTGGTTTACATAGTATGTGTTGGCGTTGTCGGTCAGCTTGAACAGATGGAATCCGCGGTCGCTCTTGACCTGCTCCCAGGCATTCTTTGTACCGGTCTGCGGATCCTGCATTTTAAGCTTTTTCGCATTGTTGCCTCCTGACAGTTCCTCATCGCTGACTGTCAGGACCTTTGAGGTTCCTGTCGCCGCGTTGTAAATCTGAATCTTTCCGTCATCTGTTTTTACAAAAGCCCAAAAACTGCCGTAACTGACAGGGTTTGTGGCATAAAGAGAGATCTGATTGTCCTGATTTTCGGTTTCGGTATAGGCTGCATAGCGGCTGTTGTCTGTTTCGCTGTCGATTTTCAGGTAATGCCAATAGGTCTGTTCCGAGAACTTTCCGTTCTGAGGGGCTTCAGAGAGCATGAACGGAAGCATTTCGTAATCGGTCGCGTTATACACCATGACAATGGACCAGGAGCCTCTGCCTGCTGCGAATTTAGGTGTCGTTTCGCCCGCTTTGGTCTGATGCTGGACATTCAGGAAGAAATTTTCCGAATCCGCAAAGCGAATCTGATAGTCGTTGTTGACGGCCCATTGCGGTAGAGCTACCTCGTGAGTTCCGCTGACATCGTCGCGGTCAGAATTTTCATTGTTCAATGCCGGGGTGAACGCATCCAAAGCAGTAGCGTCTGCCGCATTCTCTACAAAGGTAATCGTGTGGTCGGAGTTGTGCTTGATGTATTTGCTGTCGGATCTTCTTTTTAGTTTCCATTTGGAATCATCTGTCGCTTCCAGAATGAAGATACCGTTTTCGGTGGGCAAGGTCGTACTTTGCCCGCTCCAGTTCACCCAGCCGGTGTTTGTTACTGAAATGGCCTTGAACGCAATTTCCATACCGCTTTTCAGCTCATTGGCCTTCAACGCTTTTCCTTGCACAAAAAGGTTCTGTGCAAACATTTGTGTCCATGCGCTCATCAAGAAAAGAAGGAGCATGGTCGATAATCCGGTAATTTTTTTCATGATAATTGTTTTTGGTGTTTAAACGAATGTGTATCAAATGTTATTCAATTTCTGATGCAGGCAAAAATAGTAAAAAAAAATAATAATCAACGTTTCGGATGCAAAAAAAGATGCTCCCGAATAGGGCAAGCATCAAGAAAGTCATAAATTTTCTCATGTAGATAATTAAATAAGTGTTAGGTGATATTTTGGTATTATGGGGCATAATATAAACATTTTTAATAAAAAATAGAAATTTTCTGTCTTTGTTTATTAACTGGAATCTTGCTATTACAAAGAATATCATAAAAAAAGTGTAAATGGATGCAGTATTCCGTGCTATCCATTTACACATTAATTTTATAAGACAATTATCTTCAAGAGAGAACTAACTTACGTGTGTTGATATTACCTTTTTTGTCAGTCACTTGAATCAGATACATTGGTGATGCATGATTCTTTAATTTAAAGCATGGCTTTTGGGTGGTTAATAAAATATGACCTTCCACATCGTAAACAACTACTTGATGCACATTACATCCTTTTACCGTTACGGTGTTGTTCCGGACATCAAGTGAAAAATCAGAGTTGTCTACTGTCTGATTGATCTGTGTTGAGATTTTGGAACAGTCGATTTTAACCTTATCTCCTTTCTTTGCCGGAATACTGATCGCATTCCAATCATTTGATTCAGTTTTGACCTCTTTCTCGTTAACATATACCGTTGCAGTAGAAATACCCGGGTAGGATACATACAAAGGACTTCCCTGATTGGAAATAATATCCACCGTTTGAGCTTTCAAATCTTTCCAGGAAACATTTACGGTGAAATCACCGATAGCCTTTAATCCTTTTACCGATCCGTTTCTCCATACTTGCGGAAGTGCCGGGAGTACTTGAATGGTATCCGTGTGACTTTGCATCAGCATTTCTGCAATACCCGCACAGGCTCCGAAGTTTCCGTCAATCTGGAATGGAGCGTGAGCATCGTACAGATTATAATAGATACCACCGCCTGCGGTGCTGTGATGACGTAATGCCAGTTCCAGGATATCATGTGCGTGATCTCCATCCTGCATTCTTGCCCATAAGTTGATTTTCCATCCCATAGACCATCCTGTGGACGCATCTCCTCTTAATTTCAGCGAATTCAAGGCAGCTTCAAAATACGGACTTGTAGAGGTGACCTGATTAAAAGGATATACACACATTAAATGTGACATATGGCGATGGCCGTTTTGTCCTGCTTCATAAGAACTTTCCTTCCATTCTTTCAGCAAAGGATCCCCTGTTTTGACTCCATTCAGTTCTTTACCCCAAGTTCCGGTATATTTTTCAATCCTTAAACCTTTGTCAAGTTTTTCCAAACGGTCGGACAGCAGGTTCAGCTGCTGTTCGCTCAGTCCGCTTTGGGCTCCCAGAATTTCAGCGGCTTTTTGGGTATTGGTAAACAGATCCCAAACTAATTGCTGCGCATGGGCAACTCCGTCTTCTGTGGGGCCATGTTCCGGAGAGTATTCCTTAGGACATACATACTGTCCGTCTGTATCTTTCACCAGACGTTCCAGCCAGAACTCCGATGCGCTCCACATGGTAGGGAATACTTTGGCCAGATATTCCTTGTCGAGTGTGTAGCGGTAGTGCTGCCAGAGATGAGTGCAGTACCAGGCATTAGCAATGACATAATTGTGCATGAACGAACCGACTCCTCCAAAGATGTTGTTCTCGGTATAACAGGTCCAGCCTTTAGTCTGTCCGGCATCTCTGGCATATCCTTTCCATTCATCATGATTCATCGCCATATTGGTAATATAGTTTATAAATGGCATATGAAGTTCCGAGAGGTTGGTAATCTCAGCGGGCCAGTAATTCATCTGGACATTGATATTAGAGTGAATATCCCCGTTCCATGCAGGCTCTGAAGAGTTGTTCCAGATACCTTGCAGATTTGACGGAAGGTCTACTCCGCGTGAAGATCCCAGCATCAGATAGCGTCCGTAATTGAAGTACAATGCTTCCAGCATCAGGGCATAGTCTTCCGTTCCGGAAGTTCTCTGTGCATATTTCTTTACCAGTTCATCTGTCGGGAGATTATTGTTGGCTCCTTCCAGATTCAAATCCACACGATTGAAGAATGAAGTATAGTCTGATACATGAGTCGCATACAGATCATTCCAGCCTTTCTGTGCAGCTGCATCAACTCTTTGCAGTATTTTTGCTTCCAGTCCTTCTGTAGCAGAGGTATAGGCAGGGGAGTAAGCATCGAAGTCAGTACCTCCACCCAATATTACCAAAATTTCATTGGCCGCCTTTACAGTAATGCCCTCCTCGGTTGTTTCCACAGAGCCTCCTGTCGGTACGACCTTTAAGCGGGCATTATAGCTGACTGTCTGCAGTTTGCCCTTGAAACATGCGTATCCGTTCTTATATTCTGTTTCGGCCTTTATCCCAGGTTTTCCGGATTCCATCGTAAACCGTAAGCTGAGTTTTCCCGGTTCAGACGCTTTCAGGCGCATGGCAACAATCTTATCCGGGTAACTGGCGATATATTCTCGTGTATAGGTTACTGATTTGTCCGGACTCTTATAGACTACAGAAGCAGTGGCATTGGTCAGGTCCAGCTGCCGGTAATAGTCTTGTACCGGATAGGTGTCTCCATAGCTGAAGCCTTCCTCTCCCAGACTTTCGATATACACACTTCCAAAATTCTCATAGTCTCCGTACTCCGATCCGTTGTCCTTGCTGGTTCCGGACCATAATGTCTTCTCGTTGAACTGTACTTCTTCTTTCAATACTCCACCGAATATGCTGGCACCGAACTGTCCGTTTCCTATCGGCAGGCTGTATTCCATCCATTTGTCAGATACGTTCGTAAGTGTGGCAGGTTGTGTGTACCATAGAGTAAGGTTATGTTCGGGTTTATAATCCTTAATCCCTTTCACTTTATAGTCCGCATACACCATTTCTGTTGGTTCAACAAAATAGACTGGATTGTTCTTGTCGTCAGCGCTCCACAGTCCGATCTCGTTACCGGTCTGTGCACCCTGCCATTGATTAAATGCAGGTCGTTGTTCGTATCCGTTGACATGGATTTCCCAGGCCGGTGCATAAGCCGAATAGTTGGTTGTATACAGGCGGAAACTTCCGTCCCATTTTTCTGACCGGGTTTTGATACGTGCGTTGTCGTTGCCGTCTTCTTCTGATGCAAATGCGTAATGACCGGCCTTGTTTACCAGCTGGAAACTGTTTTCATCACCTACAAACTTCCATAATTGCTCGTCAATCGGGTCCGGATGGGCCAGAACTGCCGGTTCGTTAATTCCCGCATCTTGCATGGTGTTTCCATTTTCGCAGAATTTTATGAAATACCAGGTTTCTTTGTCTTCGGTACTGAATTCTGGCAGACGGGTGGTTGTCGCAATAAATTGTAACGGATTATTCATGTCTCCCGCAGTATATTCGCCAAGCAATCTCCCTGGTCCGGCTCCACTCCATTGATTCATACTGGAAGTTCCGTCTTTCCGTTGCAGCTCCCAACAGTCAGAAAAATTAGCATTCGGACTTGCGATCAGTTTTAAGTGTTCTCCCTGGGTAGAAGAAACATAATAGCCTCCGGAAAATGAGATATAGTTTCCGGCTTTGCTTTTCATAACAAAATCGTTCTGGTCACCTATCAGTGCCCACTTCTGATTATCAGCAGACGTTTTCTCCGCTGTAATCAATTGTTTTCCTGCCCCCGGATCTGAAATTGTCGCCAATCTGGTTTTAAACTGTACATAATACCACGTTGTATCGTTCGTTACCGAAAACTTCGGCAGTATTTGTCCTTGCGCTGTCATGAAGAACATGGATGCGCACATGAGTATTTTAAATTTATTTTTCATGATTGGTATAGTTTTGTGAAGTAAATAAATTCATTTGATTTACTTGTAATCTTATACATACAAGTCCTACAACCCGATCATTTATAGTCAACAAAGCATCTTGGTGATTCTTTCCAAACATGCAGATATATAACCTCACTGGAAATTAATCGTTCAAGATCTCTACCACTTCCAACAAAAGAATTGCTGCCACACACTACGTGCAACGTGTGGCAGCAATTCCATAGAGAATGGAGACGCTCCCTCAACGTACAATCTTCCGGCCTCCTTGTATATAGACTCCGTGAGAAGCGGGAGAGGTTACTCTACGTCCGCTCAGATCGTAAAGAACATCTTTTCCGGAACTGGCATGTCCGGCATCAATTCCATCCATACCCGAGCTAACGGAAACTACCAACGTAACATCTACAATGGTACCGCTATTGGCAAGAATACCTTTTTCCCCGGTACAAGTGCCGTCAGCGGCTATCTGCCCGCCGGCATCCACACTGTTCCAGTCGGTCTTGAAACGTATGCGATAGCTTCCGGGCACGGAAGGTGCTGAAAAGTCGGGACAGACAATGGTGCTACCCGGATTACGTGCGTCGCCACTTATGACTTCGCCTTTTGAATTCACACCGGATGCATCATCTTCGAAAGAGCCGCTGTAGAAGAAGAAACTGACCAGATCCGTTCCGCTTTGGTCGGTATCTTCGTTATTGAAGCTAAACTGTCTGTCGTTGTCCAGATCTATATACACATAGCCGTGCATCCATGAACCTTCATGTCTGAGCGTAACGCTGATTGTTTCTCCAGGCAGACATTCGAGTTTCATGCCAGGATCTTCCGTCAGGTCTATATAACGCTTTGTGGAAGAGTTGACGTTGAGCGTTTTGGATGCGCTGGAAACCGGAGCAAAGACTATTTCGGACAAGGCACGGCCATTGTCAGCAGGCCTTGATATATTCTTATCGAAATTGATGCTGTAAGGCTCGCGCACCTTCTCGGTGACAGTTACCTTTACGCTCGCCGTTACTTCACCATTGCTAACAGAAACAGCCGTGATGACAGCCTCTCCTGGAGCTATGCCCTTTACTAAACCGTTGGATACGGTAGCCACCTGTTCGTTGTCGGAAGTCCACGTCAAAAGTTTGTTGGTGGCATTGGCAGGAAGCACGGTAGCATTGATGACAACGGTATCGCCTTCCTCCACAGTGTATTCATCCTGATCGAACTGAATGTCCGTCACGGCAACCGTTTCCTTGCTGCTGTCGAAACCGTCGAACACAAATATGCTGCTGCCCGGCAGAGTAAGCGTCAGCGGCTGGTCAATGTCAACAGGCTGGCCCTCGGCAAGCCCGTTGAGGGCATCCTGCACTGCAAAGGCCTTGCGCAACGTGATGCTGCCACTGATATTGGCGGGGATCTCCAACGCCTCGCGCAACGTGAGGGTGATGGTCTGACTTCCGTTGTCACCGTTGCGCAATGTGAGACACGACTTCTCTCCATTCCAGGCACCCCAGCCGTAAATCTCAGACTTAGAACCGGTCCAGGGATCGCCTCCCACCCAATGTGTATCCATCAGAACATCAGCATTGTTTTTCTGCCACTGGATGCACTCGGCGAGGTCGGACCAGAGCTGACCTCCATTAATGCTGTTCATGAGGTCGTAGTCGTTGTAAAGTTCCACCATGCCGCTACCGCAGGCAAAAGCGCAACGCAACTCGTTGAGCACATGCTGGTAGTCGCGCGAATCATCGGCAGGAGGTCCGAACTTCGTAAGAATGAATCCGTGCGTCATCAGAGTATTGATAGGACAGATAGGAGAATTGGTAATATAGTTCTGGTGAACAAGGTTATCACGGTAAGTGATCCAGTTTTCCCGGTTCACGCTGTTGTTTCCGATTCTTCCATGATCGTTTTCCTGCCGCCAGGTGGCATCAGTTACCTGATACCAGAAAGGAGAAGCCCAAGTGCCGACTGTAGTGTTGAAGAAAATATCTTCCTTAAGGTTCTCGCGAACGTACTGCTCCAAACGAATGATTCCCTCTGCGTTTTCGTTTCCGGTGTCACCGTCGTCGGGACCTACGGAAGAAAACTGTGCGGAGATACCATCGAACTTGAAGAAGTTGAACTGGCCCTGTCCATCGCGATTCTGGTTTCTCACCAGATTTTCGGCTGCATCAAGGAATACCTGATAGTAAGCGGGGTTGGACAGTTGCATGCCACCACGATTATTGCTGTTCCAATAAGCACGGCGATAGTTTCCGCTCTGGCCATAACCTCCTACGGGACCGAGCCATGCACCACAGCCTGCATTCATCCGGGCTGCTTCGTAGGCGATATCCCGCATTTCGTTGGGAAATCCGGAATGGAACGTCCACGGTCCGTAATTATCCCAGCCGTCGTCGATGACAAAGCTGGCAGGTCCTACGCCGAACTTGTCGAACATATTGGCTTTCCACTGGGCCAGTACATCCAATACCTGGTCAGCCACCATATTGCTACTCTCCGAGCCGGGAGCGGCATTGTTACGGTTAATATTCAGTTCGTACCAGCTGATGTAGCAAGGAAAGGCCCGCCAAGGTACAGCCCGCTCACGCTCGCTATAGGCCAGGAAGGAACGTCGCTTCTGTGTCTTTCTGATGGAAGCTTCGCCCTGACGACCATCCTGAGCAATGAGACCGACAACGGCAGCTACCTTCCAGGTCTGACCAGCAGCGAGCGTGGTGTTGCGGCTCCAACGGCCCTGAATGTTCACGACATCGTCACTGATATCAACTCCGGCTTTGGCCTCATATATTTCCACTTTAATCTCGGCGGTGGAAACGATATCTCCCTCGCGGTTGTCGCAAAAGACACGCACAGTAAAGTCACCGTCGTTGGGAGCAAAGAAAGAAAATGTATTGTTCTCTTTAGACGTGCCAGTGAAACCATGGTGATAGTCATTGGCCACAACAGAAGCATTCCGATCCAGAAGGTCCACACCGTCCAGATCAAAACGCTTGTTACCGCTTCGATAGGTAAGGGTAACCACAACCTTCTGGCTTTTCTTTAGCGTAACATTCCTGTTCACGATGTAATAGCTTTTGTCTGCGCCTCCCACTTCCGTGACACGGAAGGGAACATCAGCAGTTTCCAATAACGTCCAGGCATCGGCGGAGAGCGTTTCCGTGACGGGAGTGGAAACCAGATTCCAATTATCAGCCTCGTCAGTCTCCGTGCCGACGGTATTATAGGCCGTAGGGGTTTCCAGACCGGCAAAGATCCTATCACTCATAATGACCTTTCCACGGGTGTTGCCTACAGTAGCGGGTTTGCTTCCTGCAGCGACGGCATCCACATTATAGTTCATGGCGATAACGTCATACATATCCACATCATCAATACCAGTCAGTTCCATTTCAGTACGCAGATAGTGACTACCGTCACGCAATACGGCTCGCCATAGAATGCGTATGGCCTTTTCCTTATAAGTATAAGTGTAAACGGCTTCCAGCGCCTTGCCGTCATAATGTTCGGCACCGCCGACAGCATCGGGATTGGCTGTCAGGTCCTTTGTCGTGAAATCAGTAAGGGTCATCTGGCTTGCCGCCACTTTGTCGCCTGAGCCGAAGCCCACAACGAAGGGTTCGGAACCGGCCAACAGGTTCATGGCCTTGCTGCCCATGAAATATAGAGCCTTATCGGTTTTGAGGAAACTGGCAGCCAATACATTATTATAAAGCGTGTAGACATTGCCCTGCTGTTCGCTACAGGCTGCGCCCACATTGTCCTGTTGTTTAGGATAGACCCAGGCATTAGTGTAAGTTTCGCTTGCACGCAGTTCAGGCAGGTCATAGTAAACGACTGAAATGGTCTTGGCGGTATTGTCCACATTGACCACACCGAACTTACCTTCTTTCTGTGCGGCTATGACATCTGCAGGGATGAGCTGCCCGGAAACGGTAACGCTCTGCCCGTTGGTATAAGTCTGGCCGTTAATGGTGACACTTTCGCCGGGAGCCAAGTTGATTACGTAAGTATACATCACCACTTCACTGACGCTCCAGCGACTACCGGCATCGTGAATAGCATTATCCTGCCACAGGCCCACGGTAACTGTGGTATTGTCCTCGGGATTGTCATTTCCGACACCGCGGAACCAGTTCATGTATTTGTCCGCAACGGCAGTTGTTGTGAAAGGGGCGAACTGATAATACTCAGCTCCGGAGATGGCTGCCTTGACTGTCTGCCACGAATTGGCCGCTGACCTATCATCGACAAGCACGGCAAAATTCGTTCCGTTGGAATAGGTTGCAGCTTTCACATATGACACCCATTTTTTGCGGTCAATGCTGTAAATGAAATAAGCGTCGGCATTAGCTTCGTCCGTAAAAAAGGCGAATCTTCCTACATTACCATCGGTTCGTGTGGGAGAAGTATACGAGGTCATCCACACATCATTTCCGTTTTTCAGAATGTACATGTGTTCCGGATTTTCCTCATTCTCTGAAGGAAGAATGATCTCTGTTTGTCCTTGGAGCATGGTGGCGAAGGTTGCAAGCAGAAACGTCAGGAAAAGGATTTTCTTCATAATTTTTTGATTGGATTCAATAAGATGATGCAACAGCATCAAATTCTTTGTTAGTTAATGATTTGTATTTTTCTTTAGGAGTCGTATAACCGAATCTTTTCCTTGGTATGGAGTTTAAGATATTTGAACAATGCGCATTACCTGTTCCTATGTTATATCTCCTGACACCGTACCTTTTAGAAAGTATTATCTATCTACCCATTAGTGTTTTTCGTTGGCTCCTTTTTCCATGAATGGTATAATTTTGCAACGCAAATAAATTCATTGAATTTACTTGTAATTTCTTCGTGTAAACTAAATTCTTTTTCTTTGTCAGCCGTTATAATATGTTTTTGGTTCATAAAAAGTTTAAGGATATTTACGGTGGCTTACATTAGTGGATTGGCTTCTTTTCCACTATGCGACCTTATCCATGCCTACCCTATAACCCAATCATTTATAGCCAACTATGCACCTGTAGGCAAGACTTTGAAACCATTATAACGATGATTCCTGAAGGCTTGGTCTGCCTGAACAGGCAATCCACCTAAAAAGAAACAGACCAAAACTGTTGTCCATTTGTTTTTCATGCTAAAAAATTTTTTTACTCTGTACACATTCTTCAACAGAGTGTTTATGTTGATACTCTTGCTTTAACTATGCTGAACTGTGCTGATTGTGAGATAAAAAAATATCAAGCGTATTCTATACAGAATTTCTGATATGAACGCGTGTTGGAAGAAATTCCTGTACCGATTCACCGTCCATAATGAATTTTGCGGCTTTTATCCCCATTGACTTCCAATCAACACTGAGGGATGTTATACCTACGTCTATAACTTCGTATGCAGGAGTTTCATTATAAGCAATCAGGCCGAAATCTTTTCCACATACCATATTCAGCATCCTACTTTGCTTGATTATGTCCACCACGTCAGTCTGCTTTATAACGATATATACCACATCTCTTTCTATTTTGCCTATTTCCTCATCATGTACCACTTCTGAAATGATGTCATTATCGTAACAGAAATTTTTGAAGCTGTCAATTGATGATTTTGGATGTTTTGAACTGTCCGGTAAAAGAAAAACTATTTTCCTGTACTTTTTCAGTCTGTCAGACAGTTTGGATAGTGCATCGTAAAAAGCATCATCAAAATTCTGACAAATGTATGAATAATTTTTCTTATCGAATTTTCCGAAATCAAGTAAAAGTAATCTTGATGGCGAAATTCTGTTCAGTATTGGTGAGAATCTCTCATTATCGAAGTTCATGACGACATAGTAATTATATCTACCAATGGCATCCTTCATGATTGTATTGAATATTCTTTCATTATACTGATGAAACCACAAGTCAACTTTATACGATTGTGAGAGCTTCTTGATAAAGCTTATATACAATGTGTTCTTGAATGCAGAATATTCGTCAAGCAGCAGCAATATGTTCTTCTGTCTATTTATGACATAATAGCCCTTTCCAGGGGTAGAATCTATCAGCCCTTTTTCACGTAGTTCTAAGAACGCTTTGAAAACAGTATCCCTGGAAACATTATAAGTTTTGCTAAGATGATTTATCGAAGGCAGACTTGTATCTGTCTTGTACTTTCCCAGCATTATATCCTGTGATATTATGTCCGACAATTGTTTTATCTTTGTGGAATGAAGTCCAAAATTTACCTTTTCACTCATCTTCCAAACTATGCTGAACTGTTCTGATGCAAAGAAATGGAAAAATATCAATCGGAGCAAAAAAAAATATATGTTATAAAACATTATACTAAAAGTAAATGGCTACTGTCTCAAAAATATAATAGCTTGTTAAAAGTTCGTCAATTATAAAAAAAGGATGGGATTTGTATTCCCATCCTTTTAATAGACTTATCTTGTAACGAGTTTTGATTATTCCCACACGTTAAAGTCGCTCTCTTCGTTGCTCAAAGCGTCGCTGGCATCCATTTCCTCGTTAAAAATACCCATAGAGCTGGTTGCCATCATGTTTTCCTGCTCTACAGCCATCAGTTCGAGTGTCGGTTTCTGATATGTCTTTTTCATTTTATAAATAATTTAATATGATTGCTAATATTTTTTGATTATTTGTTGAAGAGAACTTTCTTGCCGCTCTTGGTTACGTAGATACCCTTAGTAGGATTCAGTACACGGCGACCCTGCAGGTCATAATATTCTTCTGCCTGAGTACCGTCTGTAATAGTATCTTCAATTCCGGTAGTCGGACCGCCAATGGTAATAGAGCGAATATGGCTCATAGAAGCCGGAAGCTCCAGATAGGCCTTGTTTGAGCCGAGAGTACGGTCGTCGGCACTCATCTGATAGAAACCGATACCGTTGTCACCCTTACCTAAGATATAGGCATTTGCAGTTGCATCTACAGCCTTGAATACGGTGCTGCCTGACAAATCGTTGCCTGTGATTGGCGCATCGGTGTTATCAGCCAGAATGCTCAGAGGGTAAGTGTCTGCCGCTCCTTCCAGAACTACCGGGGTGTTGGCCGGAATGATTCCGTCTTCAATCTTCCTCAGAGTAAATACGCCATCCTCTGCATTGGCTGTTCCAATGTAGGCTGTCACTCCATCGGCAACTTGTACGGCAAACGGATAGTTTACGGTCGCATAACCGGCATCGCTGATGGTTACATCAATGCTGGTTGCCGGAATCAGATACCATGCTGAAGGCGAATTCAGGCCACCATCGTTGTAGAACATAACAGCTGCACCATCTTCTTTTGCTGCACCGGATGCATGCAGACGCTGACCGGAACCGGCCTTCTTGATGTTGTACTGGGCACTGCCTAAGGCTTCCAATGCGAAAGCTGTGGCATTCTCCGTTTCTGCAATACCCGGAGTGAAGTATGCTCCGTCTTTACCAGACATATAGGTTCCGGCATTCGGGCTGTACAGATAATACTGGCCGTCGGTGCCGTTTGAAACAAATTTCCAGATAGCCTGGGCGCGAGAGGCACTGCGGTCATTGCTGAAATAACCGTTGCTTTCAAGGAAGAACGGAGTTTCCAAAAGATCCAATGGCTCCAGATAACCGCCGTTATTCAGGTTATTGCCATTTCTGGTGCTGTATTTACGCATCAGATTCTCAATGCGGTAGTACAGACTCGGGTTGAAATTGATGATGTAGTCTTCTTTGTCGGAAATCTGGCTGGCGGCGAGGAGACCTTCTGGAGTTCCTTTAGCCAGTTCGGTAGCGAAGTATATCTCGCCTTCGGTGGTCAGACCGCCAACAGCGCCGCGCTTGTTTGCCTCAGTATAGGAATTCTCGAGAGCCTTGACTTCATCGGCAATAGAGGCTACGCGGAAGGTTGAACCGATGTCCTGGCCGTTCCAGTATACCAGTTTGTTATTCTGAAGGTTGATCTTATAAGTGCTTTCACCTGCACGGGCCAGATAAAAACCGTTTTCGGCATAGTTCTTGCTTGGATATATGGTCCAAGCTTCGTTCTTGCTCTCATCCATCTCGGCCGCATTCTCAAAATGAACGTATGTAGAGGATGGCGCATCATCCGGAGAAGTAGAGGTCATAATCTGACCGGCACCGGCTGCCTTGTTATACACCTTGATATTGCCGTTTTCATCACTGCCGAATGCCCACCAGTAGCCATCGTCATAAGTCTTGCCCGGTGTGCTTGGAATTTCGTCTGGTGTACTGTTGTTGTAGCTGATGTATTGATCGCGCAGACGTACCAGATACCATTTGGTGTCGGCAGGGAATTCATTGCCGCTGACAACTGTGGTTTCAAACGGAAGGTTCCATTCGTAGACATATTCAATAGTAGTGTTCTCATTGATGACAATGGAAGACTCGTTGCTTTCTACATTATTTACCTTGACTGTTCCGGTATAGGTATAGTAGTTGACAGCCGGTGCTGCAATAGAATATTCATCGCCAGGATTAATATTCATAGTTTCTGTACCCAGTACATTGCCCTTGGTGTCTGTCCTCTTGACGGTAACGACACAAGGTGCCTCATAGTTCTCGGCATCGTAAACCATGACAACAGACCAGGAACCTTTTCCTGGCGCAAATTTCGGAGTTCCTTTCGGAGAGGTCTGGGCGCTCTGTACATTCAGAAAATTTCCGTTGTTGGTAAAACGCACCTGATAGCCTTGATCTACAGCCCAAGTAGGGAGGGATACTTCGTGTGTTCCGCTTACTTCTGTACCGTCCAAGGCCGGACAGCTGACAGTCAGAACGGCGGCCGAAGAGGCTTCGTCAACAAATTGGATGGCATCGCCCGAACGTCCCAAGTATTTGCCGTCGGCTTTTCTTTTCAAAACGATGCCACCATTGGAATCCTCTACCGTGAAGATTCCGTTGTTGGAAGCAACGGTGGTACTGGGACCGGACCAGTTGACCCACTCTGTGTTGGTTTCAGATATTCCTTTAAAGGCTACGGTCTTTCCGGCTGTAATCTGATCGGCCTTTAAAGCTTTGTCCTGCACAAAGATATCCTGTGCGGTGGCTTGTACGGTCCAACAGGATGCTGTCAGAGCCAATGCGGTGGTTAATTGGGTAATTTTTTTCATGATAGTGTTTTTATGTTAAGTTTATTTGTAAAGGAGATTTATTGCAAATGCAAAAATAGATTTTTCCCAACAAAAAAGAGTTATAAACATGTTAAAAACATAAAAAGGCGTGAGGAAAAGTTTCCTCACGCCTCTATCATTAAGCTAAAAAGGTATTCTCAAGAGATTGGGTTATTCCCAAACATTGATGTCGGCCTCTTCGTTGCTCAAGGCATCGCTGGCGCCCATTTCTTCGTTGAAGATATTCATGGAACTGGTTGCCATCATGTTTTCCTGTTCTACGGCCATCTGTTCGAGAACCGGTTTCTGATATGTCTTTTTCATAATTGTTCTTGTTTAAAATGTTTTATGTAAATATCGGATTGATTACTTGTTGAAGAGAACTTTCTTGCCGCTCTTGGTCACGTAGATTCCCTTAGTAGGATTCAGTACACGGCGACCCTGCAAGTCGTAGTATTCTTCTGTCTGAGTACCGTCGGTTACAGTGTTCTCAATGCCTGTAGTAGGACCACCGATGGTGATGGAACGAACCTGACTCATTGTTGCCGGCAAAGCCAGATAAGCCTTGTTGGCATCCAAGGTACGGTCGTCGGCACTCATCTGATAGAAACCGATACCGCTGTTGCCGTTACCCAGAATATAGGCGTTGATGTTAGCTGCGACATTGGTTGTCTTATATACACCTACCAGACTGTTGCTGTTTTCTGTGCTTCCTTCCGGAGCATAAGTGAAGTCGAAACTGCTTTCTGCGCCTTCTTTCTTCAAGATAACAGCGGTTCCAGCAGGAATCACTTCGCTTACTTCTTCCAGAATTGCGCTTTCTTTTGTCTCGTCAACAGTTACGGTATAAGCTTTCACACCTGCTGGAATGTTCAGGGCTACAGGAGCGGCCAGAGTGGCATATTCGGCTGTCATCTGTTTGTTCAGCTTTGGCTGCTGTGCCGCTTCGCTAACCTCTTCCAAAATCCAGGCGCATCTTTCGTCTTTAGGATCGCTCCAGTTATCCAACTTGCCGTTAGTTGCTGAGTAATCCAACAGATAACCATTGGAGTTGCTGGTCTGGCGGATTGCATAGTATCCGGTAACCGGTGAAGCGGTGAAGTTGAATGTATGACCTCCGTCGTTATAGAAGTTACCGTTGCCGGACATGTTCAGAGAAGCGTAACCGGTGAGACGTTTGTCTGCTGACAGATAGAATACAGTGGTCTGGTCGGAACCGTCTTCCTGCATAACCGGACGACCGCTTTCTGCATAGGAAACAATGTACTTGCCGGTGGTCTTGCTCTTGATTCGGTAATATTTACCGGCTTCCGGCATATTGATTGCCAGTGCGTTCTTGGCAGCTTGCAGTTCTGTCTGAGCAGATACGGCATCCAGAGTCGGATTCTGATAGATATCCTGGCTGCTGATTTCCTTAGCCTTGGCCAATGCGGCTGCGAAATCATGTCCTTCGCAAGAGTATTCTTTTGTAGCTTCGGGAAGTTCGGCACGCAGATAATGCTTGTCTGTGCCCGATGCGCTCCAGGAACTGTGGAAGTACGTATTGTCATTGCCGTCAACAAGATTGGCATATGAACTGTTTTCTGCTGGCGCTGTTTCAGGATGGTTGCTGAAATACTTGTTTCCGTCCTTAACCTTTCCATACAGAGTCTGAAGACTCCAGGCAATATCCGAAATCATACCGTTACGTTTTCATAAATGGTATGTTTTTTAGTTAGGTAAGATTGATTCGTGAAAACTTGTGTTTCAGTGGCAAATGTACACTTTTTTTAGAAAAAAGGTACAAAAACTGTTAAAAATAGACAGAATCTGATTCTATTTGTTTTTGTTGCCTAACTAAATGACCCAAATTCTTCGGTTCGCCAGTGAAATAATGCGAACGCGAAGGTATGAACAGACGACGGGAAGTGGTAGCCGGGCTTACATCTGACAGAATAAGGTCACAAAGAACGGCACGCTCATGTCAAGCAGAATACCGTGGAGTATGGCCACGGGAATCATTTCCTTGCCCGAAAAGCGGGTGATGGTAGGCAGTACCACATCCATAGAGTTCACACCGGCTGCCGATACGGGAGCCAGGCTGCCGAAATATTTGCGGAACCAGGGAGCGCCTACCAGCGACATCAGTTCGCGGAATATGTTGGTAAGCAGGGCAATAGTGCCCAGCTCACTGGCAATCTGAACACCCACACTGGCCTCTTTGAGCTGTGTGATGAGCAACGAAGAGAGGGAATAATAGGCAAACCCGCTGCCAACAGCCATACAGTCGGCTACCGTCCATTTACTCAGGAGCAGACTGGCGGCTGCCGAAAAGATCAGGGTACCGATGATGGTGGACAGGGGAATGAGCAGCAGGCGGAAATCGAAGTTGCGCACCAGCTTTTTCAGGCTGTCGCTGCATCCCAGACTGATGCCCACCTGAAGCATCAGCGCATAAAGAATATAGGTGCTCAGACTCTTGTCGAGCAGAAAATCGGGTACGGGAAAACTCAGGCCCAGAATAACTCCAAGGCCCAGAACTACAAGAACAAAAATACTACTTTTCATGACGATCCTCCTTTCTGAAAAACAAACGGTAAGTGATCCACGACATGATGAGGCTTCCGGCCAGACCGGCAACGGCCAGCAACAGGGCCTGAAGGCCGAATGAACTGAAGTTGTGAATCAGACTCTGATTGGATCCGATGTTCAATCCGAAAAAGAACAACAGGAACAGAATGGTGATGCTGATGGTTTTCTCGGTCTTATGGAACAAGACCACGTGACGGAAGCGATAGCCTAAAGCAATGCCCGTCAACATGAAAATAAGTATGCTGAACATAAAATAATTCCTCCGGTAAATAATATGATAAGATAATGTATGCGCACGCAGACATATACAGCACAGGCTGATATGTTCCGAACGGCAGAAGATAATAAAATAAAAAGGGAATATTATTTAAGGGAAGAAAAACCGGTAAACCAATGAGCACACACCGCCATGAAGCAAAGCTGGATGTGGCTGTGCTTCATCAGAAGATTGTGAATGTAATTGTTATATGCGCTCATAAGTCCTGATATGATTTTACGGAGCAAAGGTAGAGATTATTTTCGGATAAAGCAAGCCTAAGTGCTTAAAAAACTGAAAAATGTGATGGCGGCTATTCAGAACGTTCTCCGACACCCCAAAAGATTGGGGAGATTGTCTACACATTCCACAGCTTGCGTTCTGGTCTTATTCTTTCTTCATACGGGAGGGAAATTTTGTTTTTTTAAATGTAAAATATTGATTCCCACATGGTTGGTTTCTGAATATTTCCCCCGAGGATGCCGTCTGCCGGTTTTTCCGGAATCTTATGGCATGTGATTTGCCGTGTAGTTTGAACAGAATAGAGGAAAAATAGAATATTAATATCAAAACCAATTGTTTTTTATGAAGATCCCGTTTCAAAATGTGCGTGCTTATTTCTTTATCAAAAAGAGAAATCTGGCTCTGATTTGTCTGCTGGTGGCTGCCGGTGTGACGGTTTATTATTATGTGTCCCGAAAGGAAGTGGTCCGGGAGGAAAAGGCCATCGTGTCGGTCATGAAGGTGGGCAAGCAGGATGTGAATGTGTATGGTGAGTATGTGGGGCGTATCCGTGCCCAGCAGTTTGTCGAGGTGCATGCCCGTGTGGAGGGTTTCCTGGAGCAGATGCTTTTTGAAGAAGGTACACATGTGAAAAAGGGACAGACACTTTTCGTAATTGACCAGCGTCAGTATAAGGCCAAGGTGGACAAGGCCCGGGCACAGCTCAATAAGGATAAGGCGCAGGAGCGTAAGGCACAGCATGACCTGAACCGAATCCGTCCGCTTTATGAGCAAAACGCGGCCAGCCAGCTGGATCTGGACAATGCCGTAGCGGCTTATGAGAGCGCCAAGGCTTCGGTGAGCATGAGTCAGGCGGACCTGGACCAGGCGGAAATGGAACTGGGCTATACGGTGGTACGTTCGCCGATTTCCGGAAATATCAGTGAGCGCCTGGTGGATCTGGGTACCCTGGTGGGATCGGGAGGCAAATCGAAACTGGCTACCGTAATGAAAAGCGATACGGTGCTGGTGGATTTCAGCATGACGGCGCTGGACTATCTGAAGAGCAAGGAGCGTAATGTGAATTTGGGACGTCAGGTGGAAAACCGTTCCTGGCAGCCGTATATCACCATAACGCTGGCCGACAACTCGCAGTATCCGTATAAGGGACTGGTTGACTTTGCCGAGCCGCAGGTGGATCCGCGGACGGGAACATTCTCGGTGCGTGCCGAGATGCCGAATCCGGAGAATACCTTGCTGCCGGGACAGTTTACCAAGGTGAAACTGCTGCTCGATGTGCGTGAGGACGCGGTGTCGGTGCCGATGAAGGCGGTGATTATAGAAAAGGGGGGTGCCTATATTTATGTGGTACGCAAGAACCAGACAGTGGAGAAGCGTTTCATCGAACTGGGACCGGAGCAGGACAACCAGGTGGTGGTAGAACGCGGATTGGCACCCGGAGAGGAAATCGTTACGGAGGGCTATCACAAGCTGTCGCCGGGAATGAAGGTGCAGATCAGCAACGATCCGGCAAAACCGGCAAACGCTCAGCCGGCAGCGGGAAATGCCCAGACCAAGTAAGTGGAACCTTTATAGAATCTCAAGTATGAAAGTAAACTTCTTTATAGACCACCCGGTATTCTCGGCGGTGGTTTCCATAGTTATTGTCATTGTGGGTATGATCGGACTGACGATGCTGCCCGTAGACCAATATCCGCAGATTACGCCCCCAGTGGTGAAAATCAGCGCGTCCTATCCGGGTGCCAGTGCCATGACGGTGTCGCAGGCGGTGGCTACTCCAATCGAACAGGAACTCAACGGTACGCCGGGTATGCTGTACATGGAATCAAGCAGTTCCAACTCGGGAGGATTCTCGGCAACAGTGACTTTTGATGTATCAAGCGATCCGGATCTGGCGGCTGTAGAAATCCAGAACCGCCTGAAACTGGCAGAGTCTCGTCTGCCGGCCGAAGTGGTGCAGAACGGTATTTCGGTGGAGAAACAGGCGGCCAGCCAGCTGATGACGATCTGTCTGACTTCGACCGATCCGAAATTCGACGAGATTTACCTGAGTAATTTCGCCACGCTGAATGTGCAGGACCTGCTGCGCCGTATTCCGGGAGTGGGACGTGTATCGAGCGTGGGCGGACGATATTATGCCATGCAGATCTGGGTGCAGCCCGACAAGCTGGCTAATTTCGGTCTGACGGTGAAGGACTTACAGGCAGCTCTGAAGGACCAGAACAGTGAAGCAGCTGCCGGTGTGCTGGGACAGCAGCCTATGGACGGGCTGGATATCACTATTCCGATCACAACCAAGGGACGACTCTCTACCGTGAGCCAGTTTGAGGATATCGTGATCCGGGCCAATGCCGACGGTTCGATTATCCGTCTGCGTGATGTGGCACGGGTATCGCTTGAGGCTTCTTCCTATAACACGGAGAGTGGTATCAACGGAGGAAACGCGGCGGTGCTGGGTATCTATATGTTGCCGGGAGCCAATGCCATGGAGGTGGCCAACCGGGTGAAACAGACCATGGACGAACTGAGCAAGAATTTTCCGGAAGGAGTTTCCTATGAGGTGCCTTTCGATATGACGACCTATATTTCCGAGTCTATTCACGAAGTATATAAAACCCTGTTCGAGGCTCTGGTACTGGTGATCTTTGTGGTCTTCCTGTCTTTGCAGAGCTGGCGGGCAACCCTTATCCCGATTGTGGCGGTGCCTATCTCACTGATCGGTACTTTCGGCTTCATGCTGATCTTCGGTTTCTCGCTGAATATGCTGACACTGCTGGGACTCGTACTGGCCATCGGTATCGTGGTGGACGACGCCATTGTGGTGGTGGAGAATGTGGAACGCATTATGGAAGAGGAGCATATGGGTGCCTATGAGGCGACCAAGAAGGCGATGGACGGACTGTGCGGAGCCTTGATTGCCACTTCATTGGTGCTGGTGGCGGTATTCGTACCGGTAAGTTTCCTTTCCGGTATTACGGGAATGCTGTATCGTCAGTTTACCATTACCATTGCCGTGTCGGTAATCATCTCTACGGTGGTGGCACTGACACTGAGCCCGGTAATGTGTTCGCTCATTCTGAAACCGGCGGTGCCCGGCAAGAAGAAACACATCGTGTTCCGTAAGATCAATCATTGGCTCGGACTGGGTAACCGTACTTATGAGCGCGGCATACGCGGCTTTATCAGTAATCCGCGCCGGGTGATGGCTTCCTTCGGTACGGCTATCGTGCTGATTCTGGTATTGCATCAGCTGATTCCTACGAGTTTCCTCCCGGTAGAGGACCAGGGATATTTTAAGGTGGAACTGGAACTGCCGGAAGGTGCGACGCTGGAGCGTACCCGTAAGGTGACCGACCGGGCGATTGATTTCATCATGAAACAGCCGTCGGTGGCTTATGTGCAGAATGTGACCGGAAGCAGCCCGCGTGTGGGAACCAATCAGAGCCGCAGCGAGCTGACGGTGATTCTGAAACCATGGCAGGAGCGTGAGGATGAAACTATCGAGGATATTATGGCAGCGGTGCGTCGGGAGATTTCCACATATCCGGAATGTAAGGTCTATCTGTCTACGCCTCCGGTTATTCCGGGATTGGGATCCTCGGGCGGTTTCGAGATGCAGCTGGAAGCACGCGGTGAGGCTTCGTTCGACAATCTGGTGCAGGCGGTGGATACGTTGATGTATTATGCATCGCAGCGTAAGGAGCTGACCGGGCTTTCATCTTCGCTTCAGGCCGAGATCCCACAGTTGTACTTTGATGTGGACCGTGACAAGGTGAAGTTCTCGGGCGTGCCGTTGGCCGATGTGTTCTCGACCATGAAGGCTTATACCGGTTCGCTTTATGTGAATGACTTCAATATGTTCAACCGAGTATATAAGGTATATATTCAGGCGGAGGCTCCTTACCGCGAGCATAAGGAGAACATCAATCTGTTCTTTGTGCGCGGTGAGAACAATGCCATGATCCCGTTGACTTCGTTCGGTGACGCCACCTATACGACAGGACCGGGAAGTATCAAGCGTTTCAATATGTTTACCTCATCCGTGATCCGTGGTGAGGCGGCCAAAGGATATTCTACCGGACAGGCCATGGCGGCGCTCGAAGAGATTGCGCAGAAACATCTGCCCGAAAATATCGGACTGGAGTGGAGCGGACTCTCTTATCAGGAGAAGCAGGCCGGCGGACAGACCGGACTGGTGCTGACTCTGGTGTTTGTCTTCGTGTTCCTGTTCCTGGCTGCCCTGTATGAAAGCTGGCTCATTCCGGTGGCCGTACTCCTTTCTCTGCCTGTAGCGGCACTGGGTGCCTATCTGGGTGTGTGGCTGTGTGGACTGGAGAATGACGTGTATTTCCAGATCGGTCTGGTGATGCTGATGGGTCTGGCGGCCAAGAACGCCATCCTGATTGTGGAGTTTGCCAAGGAACAGGTGGATGCCGGCAAGGGACTGGTAGAGGCGACACTCCATGCGGCAAGTCTGCGTTTCCGTCCGATTCTGATGACCTCTCTGGCCTTTATCCTCGGTATGCTGCCGATGGTGATGGCTGCCGGACCGGGCTCCGCAAGCCGACGGGCTATCGGTACCGGCGTGTTCTTCGGAATGATTGTGGCTGTGGTGATCGGTATCCTGCTGGTGCCTTTCTTCTTTGTCTACATTAATAAGATGAAAAATAAGCTTACCCTAAAATTCAAGAAGTCATGAAATCATATAAAATAGCTCTATATACAGGTTACTGTCTGGTTCTGATGTTGCTGGCCTCGTGCAAGTTGGGCAAGGAATATGTGCGACCGGATATGAAACTGCCGGAACTGAACCGGGAAAATACCGCGGAGGCGGACACGGTTTCCTTTGCCGACATGCCCTGGTGGGAAGTGTACGGAGACACGATTCTGCAAGGTCTGATCCGTAAGACACTGGACCAGAACAAGGATATGCTTACGGCACAGGCCAAGATCAAGGAACTGGCCGCCTTGAAACGGGTGGATCTGAGTAAACTCTTTCCGCAAATAGACGGTAAATTGTATGCCGACAAGGATGCAGAAAACTATGGCGGAAACCATTATAAGTCCTCACCCGAGCTGACCGGGAAATTCCTTCTGTCGTGGGAGGTGGATCTTTGGGGAAACCAGCGCTGGGGACTGGAGAAAAGCAAGGCCCAGCTGTTGGGAGCCATGGACAACCGTCAGGCACTGCAGGTGAGTCTGGTGGCACAGATGGCACAGTCGTATTTCGAACTGGTGGCGCTGGATCACCGGCTGAAGATCGTACGCCAGACGTTACGGGCCCGTGAGGAGGGTGTGCGGCTGGCCAAAATCCGTTTCGAGGGCGGTCTGACCTCGGAAACTTCTTACCAGCAGGCACAGGTGGAGCTGGCGCGTACGGCTACCCTGGTGCCCGATCTGGAACGGTCCATTTCTGAGAAAGAAAACGAAATAGCCCTGCTCACCGGAAACTTCCCTTATCAGATCCCTCGTGTGGAACTGGAACAGATCGCGTCGCAGTGGGCAGACAAGGAGATTCCTATGGGACTTTCATCGGCTCTGCTGGAGCGCCGTCCGGATATACGGGCTGCCGAAAAAACACTGATGGCAGCCAATGCGGAGGTGGGTGTGGCCTTTACCAATCTCTTTCCCAAACTGACGCTGACGGCACAGTATGGACTGGAGAGCGGGGAGTTACAGGACTTTTTCCGTTCGCCGGCACATTTCCTGAGTGCGAATCTGCTAGCTCCGATTTTTGCCATGGGGCGCAACCGGGCACAGCTCAAGGCCAAAAAGGCGGCTTATGAGCAGCAGGTATACCAATATGAGAAACAGGTGATCATCGCCTTTAAGGAAGTTCGGAATGCCCTGATCGGCTTTAACAAGAGCAAGGAGGTATTCGCTTCGCGCAAGAAACTGGAAGACGCGGCCTACAGCAACAACAAGCTGGCCAATCTGCAATATCTGAACGGATATATCAGTTATCTGGATGTGCTGGATGCCCAGCGCGGATATTTCGACGCGCAGCTGAGCATGAGTGACGCCGTCTTGGGCAAACAGCTGGCACTGGTACAGCTTTACAAGGCTTTAGGTGGAGGCTGGACAAACTAATTCCTTTTTTCTATAATATCAGTTTAATTATTTGGGAGTCAACCGCGAATTGTGTATATTCGCATAAGAGCATCTGCTTTGGCGGTGCTCTTCATTTTATGTACTAACCCAAATTATGAAAAAATGAGAAAAAGTTTTTGGAAAGCGATGGGGCTGATGGCCCTGATGGCTTTTGTACCGACGATGGAGTCGGAAGCCTGCACAGGTATTACGTTGAAAACCAAAACCGGGGCCACAGTGCTTTCGCGCACGATAGAGTGGGGCGGAAGTTTGCTGAACAGTCAGTATGTGGTGGTGCCGCGCGGTTATGAACAGCAGTCGTACACCCCGAACGGAGTGCAGGGCATGCGCTTCAAGGCGCGCTATGGTTATGTGGGGCTGAGCGTGGAGCAGAAAGAGTTTGTGACCGAGGGCATCAATGAATGCGGTTTGTCTGCCGGTCTCTTCTATTTCCCGGGCTATGGCGGTTATCCGGCTTATGATCCGGCCAAGAATGATATTACGATCTCTGATTTCCAGCTGGTATCGTGGATGCTGTCTTCCTTTGCTACGGTGGATGAAGTAAAACAGGCCTTGCCCACTGTACGGGTGACTTCCATTGATCCGCGTGCCTCGACGGTGCACTGGCGTATTGCCGACAAGAGCGGACGTCAGGTGGTGCTGGAAATTGTGAACGGAGGAGAGATCCGACTGTATGAGAATGAAATCGGGGTATTGACCAACTCACCGGGTTTTGACTGGCAGTGTACAAACCTGAACAACTATGTGAATCTGCTTCCGGGTACGGCACCGCAGAACAAACTGGGAACACTCACCCTGAATTCCTTTGGTGCCGGAAGTGCCCATCTGGGACTTCCGGGAGATGTCACTCCGCCGTCGCGCTTTGTACGGGCTGCCTTCTATCAGGCAACGGCTCCGCAGCAGGAAACCACACATGCCGCTGTGTTGCAGGCCTTTCAGATTATGAACAATTTTGATATTCCGATTGGAATAGAGCATTCTGATACGGCACATATGCCCGAAGGACTGCCCAGTGCTACCCAGTGGACCACGGCTACCGATCTGGATGCCTTGCGCATTTACTACCGTACGGCCTGGAATTCGGCCATCCGTTGTATTGATTTGAAAACCATTAATTTCCAGAAGGTGAAATTCCAGGCCTGTCCGTTGGATCAGGTTACGGAACAGCCTGTTGAGATGATACGTATTAAATAAGCATTTTCTGATGAAGCAACTTTCGGGAATGGAGCATATTGTTGCCTCCCTGAAGAAAAGAAACATGAGCGACTCCTCCATCGAGGAGTCGCTTTTATATGCTACACCGCGCCATTATGCCAAGCGGGAGATTCTTACTTCAACGGCGGCAAATGACCCTAACTTCTACTTTATTGAGCAGGGGGTGACACGTTCGTATAGCATTATTGACGGACATGAGGTCACTTCGTGGTTCAGTATGGAGGGGGATATCACATTCTCTTCACGCAGTTTCTATGGCGTTCGGGAAGGGTATGAGACGAAAACGGTTCAGGTACTGGAGCCGTCTTTGATTTATGCTCTGCCGATAGCCTGGCTGGAGGAGTTGTATACGCGGAATCTGGAGGTGGCCAACTGGTCGCGCTGCCTGCATCAGGAAGCGCATATCGGAAGCGTGCACCGGCTGATTTCGTTGTTGTATCATTCGGCTTTTTATTTTTACTTCCGATATTATTCGAATACACGGAGCAGGATCTTGCGGGCGGTAGCGCCGTCCACCAGTCCGTCCTCGCCGAAGTGAACATTGCGTTCGTTGAAACGGCGTTCGATCTCGTCGATGGTCTCCATAGTCACTCCGGCCTCGCTCAGACGGGTACGCAGTCCCAGAGAACGGAAGAACTCTTCGGTTTTGCGGATAATTTCCGTGATACGGGCATCGCGTATACCAGAGTTGATACCCATCACGCGGGTACCGAACTGGATAATCTTATCCCCTTTCTGTTCGCGCAAGATATCCATAGTGCCCGGCAATACCATAGCCAGGGTCTCTCCGTGAGTGATGCCGTGCAGGGCGGTCAGCTCATGACCGATCATATGGGTGGCCCAATCCTGTTCTACACCCATGGCGATGAAACCGTTGAGGCCCATGGTGGCTGACATCATGAAGTCTGCCATCAGGTCATAGTCCATCTGGTTCTCCTTGATTTTGGGAGCAATCTCAATCAGGGTCTGCAGGATACCTTCGGCCCAGCGGTCCATGATACGTGACTGTCCGCATTTGGTGAGGTACTGCTCCATGACGTGCACGAAGGTATCGGCCAGTCCGCAAGCCACTTGATGTGCCGGCAGGCTGAAGGTTACTTCCGGATCGAGGATAGAGAATACCGGATAGTTGCTGTAGAAAGCAAATTTCTCTTTGGTTTCCTTGCGGGAGATGACAGCGCCGTTGTTCATTTCCGAACCGGTAGCCGGCAGAGTCAGTACCGTACCGAGCGGAACGCAGTCGTAAGAGGCTCCTTTAAGCACCAGATCCCAGGCATCGCCTTCATATTTCAGTCCGGCGGCGATCAGCTTGGTACCGTCGATGACAGAACCGCCGCCTACGGCCAGCAGGAAGTCTACGTTTTCTTTCTTGCCCAGTTCGATAGCCTGACGCAGGGTTTCGATGGCCGGGTTTGGTTCGATGCCCCAGAATTCGATGGTTTGATGGCCGGACAGAGCCTCCTTTACCTGCTCATAGACTCCGTTCTTCTTGACACTTCCGCCGCCAAAAGTAATCATGATTTTCTTGTCAGTCGGGATTTCTTCTTTCAGAGAAGCAATCATACCTTTTCCCATAATCAGTTTTACGGGATTGCAAAAGCTGAAATTTTTCATAAGTCTTCAATTCGATAAATGATTCTTGTGGATACAAATTTAATCAAAAAGCCATATCCCCACATCATGAAAATTCTTGTTTTTCCTAAAATAGTGTGATACTGAAAAATCCCTTATTCTGTCGGGGTATGATTTACCGGTAGAATAAGGGATTGGTTGTCTTAATCCGTGTTTACGGATTATTTCTTTTGGAAAACATGCTTGCCGTAGCACCAGTCTTTCAGTTCATATATCTTTTGCTGGCTTTGCAGACGGTTCTCGAAGTCCGTATAGTTTCTCTTGGCCTGAGGGGTCCATCCGGCCTCGGCTACAGCTGCCAGTCGGGGCAGCATCAGATACTCCACCGTGTCGGCCTCGCAAACCCATTCGGTCCAGAAGTTAGCCTGTACGCCTTTGTACTTGGACTGCAGGTTTTCCGGAACTCCGTTCATCGGCTGGTAGGCATATACCGCTTCGACAGTTTCAGAACCGTTACCTTGTGACATCGGTTCGGTTGGCAAGTTGGACTGTTTACGGTTAATATAATAAGGTATCTGCGGAGAAAGGATGGTTTCCATTCCTCTTTGGGCAGCATCCTTGGCCGCGGCATTGGCACCCACCCAGGCCATGATGGTGATGTCGGTACCTAAAGGCGCCGTATTGCCGTGGAGCACTTCATTCCAGAAGATGAGACGTTTTTGCTTGCTGCTTTCTTTTCCGGCGATGTGGTCCTGCAGCTGTTTGTAGAAATGGATCTGCAGGTCTCTGAAATTTTCGGAGCCGATTTCGGACAGCAGTTTCTTGCAGGCATCATTCTGCTCCCATTTGGTTGTGGGGCATTCGTCACCGCCCAGATGAATGTATCCGAAGGGGAACAGATCGCTGATTTCGTCAATGACATCCTTGGCAAACTGAACGGCCTCGGGTTTGGCCACATTGATCACATCGGTAGATACGCCCTGCCAGAGCCAAACCTCGTGTTTGTTTTCCGGATCGCAGGCCAGCAGTTCGGGATAAGATGCTACGGCCGCCTGTGAGTGGCCCGGTATATCAATCTCCGGTACAATCTCGATGAATCTTTCCTGAGCGTATTTTACGATTTCACGGATATCATCCTGAGAGTAGAAACCGCCGTAGTGTTGTCCGTCCGGCTTGTGGTCGCCCCAGCCCAGTCCCTTACTGTTACGCCAGGCACCTGTTTCGGTCAGCTTGGGATATTTCTTGATTTCGATGCGCCAGCCCTGATCTTCGGTAAGATGCCAGTGGAAACGGTTCATTTTATACAGGGCCATCATGTCGATGACCTGCTTTACAACTTCCTTGCCGAAGAAGTGACGTCCTTCATCGAGCATGAATCCGCGCCATCCGAATTCCGGTTCGTCGGTAATACTTACCAGCGGTACACTCCATTCAGTGATGCTCTTTACTGCAGTTGCGCTGAATACTTCTGCGGGCATGAGCTGTTTCAGAGTGGTCAGGGCATAATGGAAACCAGCCGGGCGGGCCGCTTCGATGGTGATGTTCCGGTCGGTGATGTTCAGGGTATAAGCCTCGTTGCCGAGTTTCTTGTTCAATACCAGGCAGATATCAGCTTTCTTCGGGCTGCTGTTCTTGAACCGGATGCCGGTAGCCGGCGTAATCTCCTTCTCAAAGTTCTCGAAAACCCATTCGATACTGTCGCCGGGATAGGTATCGGCTGCAACCTTCATTTTAGACTTGAAGACAAACTTCTTTCCGGTTGTTTCCTTCATTTCTTCAGGTTGGGGAATCAGGGAAATTTCCTGTGCCATGGCTTGATAGCTTCCAGCCAGTAAGGCTGCAAAAATCAGAGACTTTAATTTCATTTTTTGTAAACGATATTAGTTATATGGGTAAAAAGATATAGAGCGAAGAACTCTCTGCTCTATGGAGTGGTTGCAAATATACGATAATTTGCGTGAAGGGCTATGCTTTGCGTGTCTAAAAAAATAACCATATCCTGATTTTGCGGTATGCAGGATATGGTTATCGGTGGTTTATTTGTTTTTAGCCTTTTGTTCCTCTTTTTCTTTGTCTGCTGTATAAAGACTGTCTATGATACCGTCGGAGAGTCCGATTTCGGGAACATAAATAAAGTCAGAACCCAAGGTCTCGGCTATGGTCAGGAAAATTTTTCCGGCCGGTACAATTACATCGGCACGGTCCGGTTTCAAGCTGAACGCATCCATTCTTTCTTCCGGTGACATCGGTTCCAGTTTGTCGTAGACTTCCTTCAATGAGTCAATCGGAATCCGTTTGTTTTTCTTGTCCTTTTTTTCTACCAGGCGATAGAGCTTGTTGATGTTTCCTCCCGATCCGATGATATTGACCACGCCGTAGGCTTTGGCCTCCTTGGCAATCTCATCACGCATCAGTTCCCAGGCCGCTTCGGTGACACCGCCGGTGAGAATACGTACGGTTCCGATATTGTAGGATTTGGAAAACTTCAGTTCGCCGTTGATGAGCAGATTTACTTCGGTACTACCACCGCCTACATCGACATACATATAGTTTCCGTTGCGGTCTTCCATACATTCCACATGGTTGTTGTAGATGATCTGAGCCTCTTCCTTACCGTCGATGATTTCAATCTTGATGCCAGTGGATTTCTTGATTTTTTTGATGATCTCCTTGCCGTTACGGGCATCGCGCATGGCCGAAGTGGCGCAGGCACGGTAGCCGTTTACGTCGTAGATCTTCATCAGATGATTGTACGCTTTCATCAGGCGGCACATCCGTTCTTCCTTGGCCGGGCTGATCTCACCCTTGTCGAATACATCAAAACCCAGGCGCAGCGGCACGCGCAGCAAGATGTTTTTGGCAAACTTCACTTCGCCGTTGTCCTGAGTCGTTACTTTTTTGATAAGCAGGCGCACGGCATTGGAGCCGATGTCTATCGCTGCATAATTTTTGTTTTCCATGCTGATCTTATTTTTCGTTTCGGTTTTCCTCAAGGTACTCACGATACAAGGTTTCCTGAGAACGGAACACCTCGTTACCGGTATTTTCAAGATTGGTTCCCAAACCGTCAACGATTCTACCCTGGAGCGTATCTTTCAGACCGTATTCCACCACCTTGCGCAGATTGGTCTTGATGTCTTCGTCATAAACCGGAGTAACGACCTCTACACGGTGATCCAGATTGCGCGGCATCCAGTCGGCCGAGCCGAGGAAGGTCTTGTTGAGTCCTCCGGCGGCAAAGATAAAGATACGGGCGTGTTCCAGATAACGGTCGATGATGCCCACCACCTTCATATTGCCGTTCAGCTTCTTCAGATTGGGCATCAGTGAGCAGTTGCCGCGTACCAGTAAGTCAACCTGTACTCCGGCCTCGGCGGCCTCATACAGCTTACGAACCATCATTTCGTCGGTGATGTGATTGATCTTTACCTTTATATAGGCTTCTTTGCCTGCCTTTTTGTTCTTGATTTCCTCGTTGATCAGACGAATGAATTTCTGTTTCATTTCGTTAGGAGAAACCAATAATTCCTTGAATTTAATCATTGTATATGGCTTCTCAATAAAATTGAAAACATTTTCAACATCTTTAACAATAGGGCGGGAGGCTGTCATCAGCATGAAGTCGGTATACATACGGGCATTTCCTTCATGAAAATTACCGGTACTGATACAGGCCAGATTGGCTCCGTTTTTCATGTGAATGAGCGTGATCTTGGAGTGTACCTTCAGGCCTTCCACACCGAAGATCACCTCAATGCCGGCATCCTGCATCTTTTTGGACCAGACGATATTGGAAGCTTCGTCGAAGCGTGCCAGCAGCTCGATGATGACCGTTACCTTCTTGCCGTTATGCGCGGCGGCGATCAGAGCCTCGATAACCTTCGAATCCTTGGCCAGGCGGTAGAGGGTAGTCTTGATGCCTTTCACTTCCCGGTTGATGGCAGCTTCCTGGAGCACACGGAGATAAGAGTCGAAGCTGTGATAAGGCACATGGATGTAGCGGTCTTTCTGCCGGATCAGTTCCAGAATGCTTTCTTCCGGACTGGCCAGTTCCTTTTTCAGAATCGGAGTCCAGGCCGGATATTTCAGGTCCTTGCGTCCGCAGTCGGGGAATTTCATCAGATCCTTGTGGTTCTGGTAGCGTCCTCCGGCCAGTACGGTGTCGAGTTTGTCTACATACAGTGTGTTCATGATGTGCTTGAGCAGGACTTTCGGCATGGCGGCATCGTATACGATACGCAAAGGAGCTCCTTTTTTGCGGCTTTTCACTCCTTTGGAGATCTTTTGCAGCATACCGTTGCGCAGGTCGTTGTCGATTTCCATTTCCGCATCACGGGTGAACTTAAAGGAATAAGCCTCGAAGTCCGTGTAATTCTGTCCGCTGAAGATCAGTGGCAGGCAGCAGCGGATCACGTCATCCAGATAGGTCAGATAACTCTTGCCGTCCTTATCGTTGAGACGGACAAAACGGCCGATGATGGATACCGGAAGTTCCAGAAAGGCATATTCCGCCTTTTTGCTGCTCAGGTCCTTGCGACGCATTTTAATGGCCAGATAAATGCTTTCGTCGGTACTTGACTTGAGCTGTTTGGTTGCCGGAAACCAGACCGGAAGCACATAGCCACAAAGCTTTTTGTAATAGAAATCCCGGATGAAGGCACGCTGTTCGTCGTCAAGTTCGTCTTCCTGCAGCAGATAGATGTTTTCTTCACGAAGTTTCTGGTTGATGCTTTTGATGGTCTTCTCGAATTCTCTGGAATAGGCACTGTTGAGCTTGTTGATTTCCTTCAGAATATACATCGCTTCCTCACGGTCGGTCTTGGCTTCTTTTTCCTCACATTCGGCAACACGGTTCTGAGAAGCGACACGCACGCGGAAGAATTCGTCCAGATTATTGGAATAGATACCCAGAAAACTCAGACGTTCCAACAGGGGTACCTGTTCTTTCTGCGCCTCCTGCAGAATACGGTGATTGAAATACATCCAACTGATGTCCCGGGGCAAATAAGTCTTACTGTTCTTGGAGTTTAAATCTTTAGGCATATTTCTTTTATTTTATATTTCTGATGAATGATTCATTAGTCTTTATAAAGTTAGCGAATATAAAAATACGATATTCTGTTTTTCTTGATTTTTTTGTTCCGGATTTTTGGGATTCATGCCTGGTGGGGAGGAGAAGTTACAAAAATAATTCACTTCCTGTTTTTCAGGTATTACAGAATACCTGTTTTCGGGTATTGCCATAATCGGACTTTCGCTCTATATTTGCTTCCGGAAATGAAATAGAAAACACTTTTAAAATTAGAAGAAAAAATGAAGATTCAGGAAATAAAAGGAAGAGAGATTCTGGATTCGAGAGGTAATCCGACAGTTGAGGTTGAAGTGCTTTTGGAAAGTGGGGTACGCGGACGTGCGTCGGTGCCTTCAGGTGCTTCGACCGGTGAGCATGAGGCCTTGGAATTGCGTGACGGTGACAAAGGCCGTTACGGAGGCAAAGGAGTACTGAAGGCTGTGGAGAACATTAATCGCATTATAGCCCCGGCGCTGGTTGGATGGTCGGTATTGGAACAGCGTGCCATTGACCATAAGATGCTGGAACTGGACGGTACGAAAACAAAATCGAATCTGGGAGCCAATGCCATTCTGGGTGTTTCTCTGGCGGTGGCTCACGCCGCCGCGGCTTATCTGGGCATTCCATTGTACCGCTACATCGGCGGGGTGAATACTTATGTCATGCCGGTACCGATGATGAATATCATCAACGGCGGTTCGCACTCTGATGCGCCGATCGCTTTCCAGGAATTTATGATCCGTCCGGTGGGCGCACCTTCTTTCCGTGAGGGACTGCGTATGGGAGCCGAGGTGTTCCATGCCTTGAAGAAGGTGCTTCATGACCGTGGCCTGAGTACCGCTGTGGGCGATGAGGGCGGTTTCGCTCCGGCTCTGAACGGCACGGAGGATGCGCTGGATTCCATTATTGCCGCCATCGAGCTTGCCGGATATGTACCCGGTAAGGATGTGAAGATCGGCATGGACTGTGCTTCTTCAGAGTTCTATCATGATGGAATCTACGATTACACCAAGTTTGAGGGAGACAAAGGCTGCAAACGTACTTCGGATGAACAGGTGGATTATCTGGAAGAACTTATTACCAAATATCCGATTGATTCCATTGAGGACGGTATGAGCGAGAATGACTGGGACGGTTGGAAGAAGTTGACGGACCGTATCGGTTCCCGTTGTCAGCTGGTAGGCGACGATTTGTTCGTAACCAATGTGGATTTTCTGGCCAAAGGTATTGCTCAGGGGTGTGCCAACTCGATTCTGATCAAGGTAAACCAGATCGGTTCGTTGAGCGAGACACTGGATGCCATTGAGATGGCCCATCGTCATGGCTATACCACGGTGACTTCACACCGTTCCGGTGAAACGGAGGATGCGACAATTGCCGATATAGCCGTGGCTACCAACAGCGGTCAGATCAAGACCGGCTCTCTGAGCCGCTCCGACCGTATGGCCAAATACAACCAGCTGCTTCGTATTGAAGAAGAATTACAGCAGCTGCCGGTTTATGGATACCAACGTATCAAATAATTTCAATCTATTCTGATTTAATCCTATTTGTATGCCCTCCGGTAGCTTTGGCTCCGGAGGGTTTTTGCTTGTCGGTTGTCAAAAAAAATATCGGCAGAACCCGGATGAGCTCTGCCGATACATGATGAAATATAGAACATTCTGTGCTTTTAAGCGTGTTTATTTGGAAGCCTCCAACGCCTGCTCGATATCCGCGATGATGTCGTTCACATCTTCGATACCTACTGACAGACGGATCAGGTCCGGAGCGATACCCGCTTCTTTCAGCTGCTCGTCGCTCAACTGGCGGTGTGTATGGCTGGCCGGATGCAGCACACAGGTACGGGCATCAGCCACATGAGTGACGATGCTGATCATCTTCAGGCTGTCCATAAAGCGGATGGCATCCTCCTTGCTTCCTTTCAAACCGAAGGCGATAACGCCGGATGAACCATTGGGCAAGTATTTCTTGGCCAGTTCGTGATAAGCGTTTCCTTCCAGTCCGCAATAGTTTACCCAAGCCACACGCTCGTTCTTTTGCAGATATTCGGCAACGGTCTGCGCGTTCTTGCAGTGTTGCGGCATGCGCAGGTGCAAGGTTTCCAGTCCCAGATTCAGCAGGAAGGCATTCATCGGACTAGGAGTTGAACCCAAGTCACGCATCAGCTGTACGGTAGCCTTGGTGATGAAAGCCATTTTACCGAAAGCCTGGGTATAAGTCAGTCCGTGGTAGCTTTCGTCCGGCTCGCAAAGTCCCGGGAACTTGTCGTGATATTTTTCCCAATCAAAATTACCGCTGTCGACAATGGCACCGCCTAAAGATACGGCATGTCCGTCCATATATTTGCTGGTAGAGTGGGTTACGATGTCTGCGCCCCATTCAAACGGGCGGCAGTTGATCGGAGTGGCAAATGTATTGTCAACAATCAAAGGTACACCATGTTTGTGAGCCATTTTTGCAAAACGCTCAATGTCAAATACATTACCTCCGGGATTGGAGATGGTTTCTCCGAAGAAGCATTTTGTGTTCGGGCGGAAAGCGGCTTCGATTTCCTCATCACTCCAGTTGGTGTCAATGAAGGTACATTCGATACCCAGTTTCTTCAGGGTTACTCCGAAGAGGTTGAAGGTACCGCCGTAAACGGTGTTGGAACAGATCAGGTGATCGCCGGCCTCGCAGATGTTGAACACGGCATAGAAGTTGGCTGCCTGACCCGAAGATGTCAGCATCGCAGCCACACCGCCTTCCAGTTTGGCAATCTTTTCGGCCACGGCTTCGGTGGTCGGATTCTGCAGGCGGGTATAGAAGAAACCGCTGTCTTTCAAGTCAAACAGGCGGGCCATCTGGTCACTGTTTTCATATTTGAAGGTCGTACTCTGATAGATGGGTAATACGCGTGCTTCCCCTTTCTTGGGATTCCATCCGGCCTGTACGCATAAAGAGGCCCTGCTTGTTTTCTTTTCCATTGTGTTTTTAAGCTTTTTCTGTGTTTATTTTTTTGATGTCTTGTTCAGATTCTCATGTAAAATCTTGTTCACCTTTTTCTGCAGGTGCTTGATTTTGTGAGGTTGGTTTTTCTTGGCCAGAAAGGTAGAGTCCAGCTGCCAGTAGGGGGTAGTGAAGCCGGCTGCCGGAATGAAACTGATGTCCACTTCCTTGTCATTCGGATTGTTTGTCCAGCGGTAGGGAACTTTGTTCTCATAGTATGGCGTAATTTCCACCATACTGTGGCCAGAACGGATGATATCCAGTTTTTTAGCCGCAGCTTTGGACAAGTCAATCACAAAACGCCTGGTATGCGGACCACGATCGGTTACTTTGACAAAAACTTCTTTGCCGTTACTCAGATTGCGCACTTTCAGTATTGTTCCCAGAGGATATTTCAGATGTGCGCAAGTCATGCTGTCTTTGTTGTAGCGTTCTCCGTTACTCATGAAATTGCCGTGCAGCTTATCGGAATAATAAGATGCCCTGCCTTTGGTTTGTGCGAACAGAATGCCGCCGCCCAATAAAAAAATCAGGCTTAAAGTTAGAAGTCTGTTTTGCATAACACGTATGTTTATTTTACAAAGATGCTATAAAAACATGGAAAAAACCAAAAAATGAACTTTTTTTTCGGCTAATTTCCCTTTTTTTATCACTAAAAAGCCATCTGCCGTATCCTGTCAGGCTGTAATATGACGGTATTTTTGTCATATTTTTACGTTTGAATCCTGTTCCCCTCCTTAATTAATATTAACAGAATGGAAATGCAAGAAAACTTTCTGTATGCGTAAAGTTTTCTTTTATACTTTTGTACCGGTATTATGGTTGTTTGATGAAAAACATCCTGTTGAAGTATTTTGTTTTAATTTGACTTTCTGTGGATAAAGAACAAAAAGAAGGTATTCTGGATTGGGCGCTGCATCGTTTTCGTGAGAAAGGAGTCCGTTCGGTAACCATGGATGAGATTGCGGCTCATGCCGGTATTTCCAAACGGACTTTATATGAACAGTTCGGTGACAAGGAGCAGCTCCTTATTGAGTGTCTGAAATATCATTGGGCGCAGGAGCGGCAGATCCTGGCGGATTATGCGGAAGAAGGAAATCATAACGTGCTGGAGCTGATTCTCTTTTCCTTCAATCAGAAACTGGCGGTTTGCCGGGATACATATCCGGGATTTACCCGTGATGTGATGCGTTATCGCCGGGTGATGGAACAGGTGCGTATGTATGATAAGAATTCTTCGCGAGAGTTTATCGCGGCGTTGAAACTGGGAGTAGAACAGGGACTGATGCGCGGCGATATCCGTTTTGAACTGTTTGAGGAGTTTCTTACAGCGCAGATGCGTTTGCTTTATGAAGAAGGGGTGTGGCGCAAATATACCCCTCAGGAGGTGTTCCGGATGATTCTGCTGGTATGGCTTCGAGGTATTTCCACAGAAGAGGGAGGACGGCTGATTGATGCCTATATGAAGAACGAAATGGGATTCTGAACGAATGAAGTAATAATAATATAGAATGATGAAGATGAGTTTAAGAAAAGGAGTCTTGCTGTTATGGGCTCTGTGTTTCGGTACCGGAATAAACCGGGCATATGCCGGAGAAGTTCTGCAGCTTACACTGGATGAGGCTTTGAAAATCGCCTTGAGCGATAATCCTACCATCAAGGTGGCCGATCAGGACATTGAACTGAAAAAGGTATCTGCCAAGGAAGCCTGGCAAAGTCTGTTGCCTACGGTGGATCTGAACGGTACCATTACCTATACGATCAAGACGGCCACCATGAATATCGGCGGCAATCAGGTGAAAATGGGTAATGACGCCTCAAATACCTGGAACGGGGCTTTGAATGTGAGTCTGCCCTTGTATGCCCCGGCAGTTTACCGCACGATGAAAATGACGCGGGACGATATCGAACTGGCTGCCGAGAAAAGCCGCGCTTCGCGTCTGGATCTGATTAACCAGGTGACCAAGGCCTATTATCAGCTGATGCTGGCTCAGGACAGTTATGCCGTATTGCAGAAAAGCTACAGTTACAGCGAGGAAAACTATGAGGTGGTCAAGGCCAAATTCGAACAGGGAAGTGTGAGCGAGTATGACAAGATCTCGGCCGAGGTGCAGATGCGCAACATGAAGCCGAATGTGGTGTCGGCCGCCAATGCCGTGAATCTGGCCAAGACACAGCTGAAGGTGCTGCTCGGCATCGGCGATCCGGAGCTGGAAGTAGAGGTGCAGGACAATCTGAAAAATTATGAGCAGACGGTGCATGCGCATGATCCTTTGCAGCAGGTGTCCCTGGAGCAGAATACGACTTTGCGTCAGTTTACCTTTAACGAAAAGCTGCTGAATCATAGTCTGCGCATTCAGAAGTCGGCCTTTATCCCGACTTTGGCTCTGAATTACCAGTATCAGTACCAGGCTCTGTTCAATCAGAATTTCCAGTTCTGGAACTACAATTGGACACCAAGTTCTACCTTGGCTCTTACCCTGAGTATTCCTTTATATCATGCGGACAACTTCACCAAGATGAAGACCATACGCATCCAGCAGCAACAGCTGGCCGAGAACCGCGTGAACACCGAGCGACAACTGAACATGCAGGTGCAGACCTATCTGGACAATATGCAGGCCAGCAACGAGCAGATGGCCAGCAACAAGGAATCGGTGGCCCAGGCCGAAAAGGGACTGCTTATCGCCCAGAAACGCTATGATGTGGGCCGGGGAACCATTCTGGAACTGAACAGCAGTGAGGTGGCCCTGACACAAGCCGAATTGACCTATAACCAGGCTATCTATGATTATCTTACTGCGCGTGCCGACCTGGATTATCTGATGGGAACAGACCGATAAAAGAAACAAAATAAAGAAAAGACAATATGAGAAAATTAGTGCAAATGGGAGTATTCCTGCTGGCAGTCTGCTGCCTGCCGGCTTGCTCCGGAAACAAGGAAAACAACGGACAGAAACAGGAAGTGGAAGAAAAGCAGAAGGTAAAGACTGCCTTGTCGTCTGAGCGTGAAGTGGAACAGATAGAGGAATATACCGCTACGGTGGAGAGTGACGTGAAGAACAATATCTCTTCGAATGCCGCATTGCGTATCAAGCAGGTACTGGTAGATGTGGGTGATGTGGTACGACGCGGACAGTTGCTGGTACAGATGGACGAATCGTCGCTTCAGCAGCTGAAACTGCAGATTGAAAACCAGAAGATCGAGTTTAACCGTACCGACCAATTATATAAGGTAGGCGGAGCCAGCAAGGCAGAGTGGGATAATGCCAAGATGCAGTTGGAGATCAATGAAACGGCTTACCGTAACATGCGGGAAAATACCCGTCTGACCAGTCCGGTAAACGGTGTGGTGACGGCCCGTAATTATGATAACGGGGATATGGCCGGCACGAATCCGATTCTGACCATTGAGACCCTGGCGCCGGTGAAGATGCTGATTCATGTGTCGGAAACCTATTATCCGCAGGTGAAGAAGGGTATGGCGGTGGCTGTACGGGTGGATACGTACGGTGAAGAGGAATTTGCCGGAAAAGTGAGCATCGTGTATCCGACGGTCGATCCGAATACGCATACTTTCCCTGTGGAGATCACTCTGAGCAATCAGGACAACCGCGTGCGTCCGGGTATGTTTGCCCGAGCCACACTGACTTTCGGGGTGGAGAAGCATACGATTGTGCCGGATCAGGCCGTTGTGAAGCAGATGGGAGCCGGAGACCACTATGTTTATGTCTATGAGAAGAACGGAACCGTAAGCCGTAAGAAAGTGGAGATCGGTCGCCGTCTGGGTACGGAATACGAGATCCTGAGCGGTGTGGAACCTGGCAAGCAGGTGGTTATTGCCGGACAGAACAAACTGGCCGACGGCGCGGCCGTGGAACTGGTAAAATGATTTTGCCGAAATTGATTAACCCAGAAAACGAAATGTTATGAGTTTATATGAAGGAGCGGTTAAGAAACCGATTATGACCACACTTTGTTTTGTGGCCGTGATGATCCTGGGTCTGTTTTCTCTGTCGAAGCTGCCCGTCGACCTTTATCCGGATATTGATACCAATACCATTATGGTGATCACGACTTATCCCGGCGCGTCGGCTTCGGATATCGAGAACAATGTGACCCGACCCCTGGAGAATACCCTGAACTCGGTGGAGCATCTGAAGCATATCACCTCACAGTCGCGTGAAAATACGTCTGTGATTACGCTGGAATTTGAGTATGGAAACGATATCGAAGTGATTACCAATGATGTGCGTGACAAACTGGGCATGGTCAGCTCCATGCTTCCGGACGAGTCGAACACACCGATTATCTTCAAATTCTCCACCGACATGATTCCGATTGTGATCCTGTCGGTTCAGGCAGATGAAAGTCAGAATGCCCTGTATAAGATTCTGGATGATAATGTGGCCAATCCGCTGGCCCGTATCGACGGTGTGGGAACCGTGTCTATCTCCGGTGCTCCGGAGCGTGAAATCAATGTATATATGGATGCCCGAAAGATGGAAGCCTATGGCATTCCGGTAGAAACGGTCACTCAGATTATCGCTCAGGAAAACAAGAATGTGCCCGGAGGTTCGTTCGACGTGGGTAACAATACCTATGCCCTGCGTGTGGAAGGTGAGTTCAAAGACCCGCAGCAGATGCTGAACATTATTGTGGGCACGCACAACGGGGCGCCTGTTTACCTGCGTGATATCGCCCGTGTGGTAGACGGTGTGCAGGAACGTGCGCAGAAAGCCTATAATGACGGAAAGCAGGGAGCCATGATTGTGGTTCAGAAACAGACCGGCGCCAACTCCGTACAGATCGCGCAGGATGTGAAGAAGATGCTGCCCACTTTGCAGAAGCAGCTCCCAAGTGATGTGAAACTGGGTGTGATTACCGATACTTCGGACAATATCCTGAACACCATAGACTCTCTGGTAGAAACGATTCTCTATGCCATTCTCTTTGTGGTGCTGGTGGTGTTCGTCTTTTTGGGACGCTGGCGTGCTACGGTGATTATCTGTATCACCATCCCGATGTCATTGATCGCCTCATTCATCTATCTGTTTGTGGCCGACGGCTCTCTGAACATGATTTCCCTGTCGTGTCTGAGTATCGCCATCGGTAATGTGGTGGACGATGCCATTGTGGTGCTGGAGAATGTAACCACTCATATTGAGCGCGGATCGGACCCGAAGCAGGCAGCGGTGCATGGAACCAATGAGGTGGCCATTTCCGTTGTTGCTTCTACGCTGACCATGATTGCCGTGTTCTTCCCGCTGACGATGGTGACCGGTATGTCGGGAGTGCTGTTCAAGCAGCTGGGTTGGATGATGTGCGTGATTATGACCATCTCTACCATTTCGGCGCTGACCTTTACACCGATGATGTGTTCGCGGCTGTTGCGTCTGCAGAAGAAACAGAGCAAACTGTTCCTGATGCTTTTCACGCCGATACAGAAGGCGCTCGACCGTCTGGATCTGTGGTATGCGGCCCGTCTGGACTGGGGTGTGCGTCATCGCAAAACCATTCTTTTCAGCTGTATCGGTCTGTTTGTACTCAGTCTGGGCTGTTGCAGCGGCATTCAGTCGGAATTCTTCCCGGCCAATGATAGCGGCCGTGTCGGTATCAAACTGGAACTTCCGGTCGGCACCCGTGTGGAAGAGGCCGAGCGGCTTTCTATGGAACTGACGGATAAATGGAGAGCCCGATACGGTAAGGATATGGAAGCCATCAACTTCAAGGTAGGTCAGGCCAGTGACGATGATACGTACAGTTCGCTTTCCGATAATGGTTCGCATATCATTGACTTCAATATTTCCATGGTGCCATCGAACGAACGAGAAAAAGGTCTGGAACAGATTTGTGACGAGATGCGTGCCGATCTGGCCCAATATCCGGAATTCGTTAAGACGGATGTAATGCTCGGTGGAGGTCACGGAGGTATGGGCGGACAGTCTATGGCTTCTTTTGAGATTTATGGTTATGATTTCGACGCAACCGACCGTGTGGCCCAACAGCTTAAGAGCGAGCTGGAGAAAGTGGACGGAATCGGTCAGGTCAATATCAGCCGAAGCGACTATCAGCCCGAGTACCAGGTGGATTTTGATCGGGAAAAACTGGCGCTGCACGGTCTGAATCTGACAACTGCGGCGACCTATCTGCGTAACCGTATCAATGGCGCCACCGCTTCGTACTATCGTGAGGACGGTGACGAGTATGACATTAAGGTGCGTTATGAACCCAATCAGCGTCAGAGTATTGAGGCTTTGGAAAACGTGATGATCTATAACGCTGCCGGCCAGGGCGTCCGTGTGAAAGATGTCGGTACGGTGGTAGAACGTTTCTCTCCGCCGACCATCGAGCGAAAAGACCGTGAGCGTATCGTAACCGTAGATGCCGTGCTTTCTGGAAAAGCTCTGAGTGAAGGTGTGGCTGCCGGTAACGCCATTATCGAAAAGATGGATCTGCCGCAAGGTATTATGGTGAAGGTGGCCGGATCGTATGAGGACCAGCAGGACTCCAACAAGGATCTGGGTACACTGGCGGTGCTGATTCTGATTCTGGTATTCATCGTAATGGCGGCCCAGTTTGAGTCTATGACCTATCCGTTTATCATCATGTTCTCCATACCGTTTGCTTTCAGCGGTGTGATTCTGGCGCTATTCCTTTCTGACACCCCGTTGAGTGTGATGTCCATGTTGGGAGGAATCATGCTGATCGGTATTGTGGTAAAGAACGGTATCGTGCTGATTGACTACATCCTGCTTTGCCGGGAACGAGGCATGGGTATCATCCGTTCGGTCATTACCGCCGGACGAAGCCGTCTGCGACCGGTACTGATGACTACGCTGACCACCATTCTGGGTATGGTGCCTATGGCTGTGGGTCAGGGTGTCGGTGCCGAGATGTGGCGTCCGCTGGGTGTGGCGGTGATCGGTGGTCTGACAGTGTCTACCGTACTGACACTGATTCTGGTACCGGTAGCTTACTGTATGTTTGCCGGTAACGGTGTCTTCTTCAATCGTCGTAAACTGAAGAAACAGCGCGCACTGAATGATTATTATTTGAAACATAAAGACAAGATGACTCGTGTCAAGGCATCCGGAAAGATCCATCACGGACATGAGCAGGAATCCTAAAAAGAAAAAACGATATGAAATCAATCATGATCACTTTCGATCAGGCTTATAATGAGCGGATCGTGGAATTGCTGGACCGCCTGAACTGCCGTGGATTCACCCGTTGGGAACAGGTGCAGGGGCGCGGAACGAAAAAGGGAGAACCGCATTACGGTTCACATGCCTGGCCTTCCATGTGTTCGGCCATCATGACGGTGGTGGACGACCATAAGGTGCAGCCTTTGCTGGACAAACTGCATGAGATGGATCAGGAAACCGAGATGCTGGGACTGCGTGCCTTTGTCTGGAACGTAGAGCAGAGTATCTGATCTCTTTATGGACAGGAACAGGAGCCGTACTTCATTCTTTCGGGAATGGGTGCGGCTCTTTTCGCATGAAAACCATCGTAGAGAAGGGGTGGTTCTTTGGGGGCGCTTGGTGCGCTATCCGCTTGATTTAAGTCAATATATGAAAAACATGTACTTGAAGCTTTTGTCTTATTGCTTAAAAATGAGTACTTTTGCAGCCGGTTTATGAAATATTACAAGAGAACATGGATTCTGTGCCTCATGATAGTCGCTGCACTGATGGGGTTACACTTTTTGCCGAGGGTGGAAGTCTTCGGTATCGAATTGCGTCGGGTGGATCTGCTTTCCGATCTATTTCCCGATACGCCAGATGTGTCGGAAAAGGAAATGGCCGAGGCTATGAAACAGCAGCGTCCGCATCCAGCACATCGCAAGGCCAACGACTGTCCCAAAGGGATGGTATGCATTGATGATTATTCGATGGATGAGCGGAGAAACATGGATGTGTTCTACCGCCGTCTGGCAGAACTGAATACCCGGAAAAGACCTGTGCGCATTGCCTATTTCGGAGATTCCTTTATTGAAGGAGATATCTTTACCGCCGACTTGCGTGATCTGCTCCAGAGCCGTTTCGGAGGTGCCGGAGTGGGATTTGTCGATATGACGTCGCAGACGGCCGGATTCCGTCAGAGTGTGCGTGCCTATTCGCAGAATGTAGAGTCGCACAGTGTGTTGGATTCCATCCATAGAAACCAGTTGTTGGGAATCAACTGCCGTTATTTCTTTCCACAGCGCGGACAGGTCAGCCTGACACTGAAAGGAACGGCCTATGGAAAGAATACGCAGCAAGCCCAAAAATCCCAGCTTTTCCTGAAGACCAATGTGCCTTTGCAGGTTACGGCTGAGGTGAACGGCGGACAGCCACAGACTTTCCGGCTGTCCGGAGAAAACAAGATGCAGTGCCTGACGGCTACGGGTGATATCCGTCAGGTAAAATGGTCGTTCTATGCCGATTCCCTGTCGCGCAACCACATCACGCTTTATGGCGCCACGATGGACAATAACTCTGGGGTAGCGGTGGATAATTTCTCGCTGCGCGGCAGTGGGGGAGGTGTGCTGCTGTCGATACCCGATGAGAATCTGAGACAATTTTTCGCCTGCCGGTCTTATGACCTGATTGTGCTGCACTACGGACTGAATGTGGTGGGGCCGAAGAGCGGAAAGAAAGTGGCCGACAATTATGGACATACTCTGGACCGCATGATCCGTAAATTTCAGGCATTGCAACCGGAAACACCGATTCTGCTGGTCAGTGTGAGCGACCGGAATACAAGAAACAAGGACGGGGAGATCACTACCATCGGAGGAATCCGTTATCTGGTGAACGAACAGCAGGAAGCGGCAGCGCGCAACGGTGTGGCTTTCTGGAATCTCTTTGAAGCCATGGGCGGTACGGCCAGCATCAAACGAATGGCGGAACAAAAGCCGGCATTGGCCAATAAAGATTATACCCATCTGAATTTCAGAGGCGGAAAAGTGCTGGCCGAAAAATTATATGAGGCATTGGTGAATGCCGTGAAAAATTATACCAAACAACAACAGTATGAAGATTAGGAAATGTTTTTTAGGGATATTAGGATTGTTGGTCGGGATGCAAATGAATCTGTCTGCCAGACAGGTTCCGGAAATGACGGCTTCTTTGCCGCCAACTTTCCGGCAGACACAGACGAACCGGATTATCGGTTCTGATCTGCTGACTCCTTTTTTCGAGAAAATCAGAAAGGGTGACCGTCCGGTGCGGGTACTGCATCTCGGTGATTCGCATGTACGCGGTCATGTCTTTACGGTGGAGACCCGCCAGCGTCTGGAGGACGCATGGGGCGACTCGGCTGTTTATGACGATAAAATTACCTATAAGACCTCGGCGCTGGCTCGGGAAACCGGAAAGGCCGGACTGGTGTATCATGCCTATGGCATTAACGGAGCGACTTACGGACAGTTCAATAATGAACAGACCTTGCGTAAATTCGATGATCTGAATCCTGATCTGATTATTCTCTCTTTCGGAACGAATGAGGCACATGGCCCCAATTATACCGAAGAGTGGCAGATCCGGGAGATGGATGCCTTGCTGGCCTCATTGAAAGAACGCTTTCCGGAAGCTGACTTTCTGCTGACTACGCCTCCCGGGTCTTACTGGCGCAAACGGGTGAAGAAGACCCTGAAGAACGGAAGAAAAACGTATGTGACACGCCATATACTGAACGAACAGGTGGAGCAGGTGGCTCAAACACAGGTGGCATATGGTGCCGAGCATGGTATTCCGGTGTGGGACCTGTATCATGTGGTGGGCGGTGCCGACTATGCCTGCCGGAATTGGCGCAGCGCCGGTCTGCAGCGTTCGGATTATATCCATTACACCCCCGAAGGGTATATCTTACAGGGAAAACTTCTGGCAGAAGCCATTCTAAAGGCTTATTATTCTTATGAAACAAATATTCTTTGACTTTCTTGACGGGCTTCGGTCCAATCTGCTTTATGATCCCGCTTCGCCGATGATCTTCAGCACTTCGCTGTTTCTGTTCCTTTTTCTGGGAGTGGCATTGGTTTATACGGCTCTGGATAAGAAGGTAACGGCACGCCTGGTGTTTGTTACGCTGTTTTCCTATTATTTCTATTATAAGAGCAGCGGATTCTATTTTTTTCTGCTGGCGGTAGTCACTGTATCCGACTTTTTGCTGGCACTTGCCGTGGACCGGTCGTTCAACCGTTCCGCACGCTTTGCCGAAACAGGGCGCAAACCCTGGTCGGCCCGCTTCTTTATGCTTTTAAGCCTGCTGATCGATCTGGGTCTGCTGGCCTATTTCAAATACGCGCATTTCTTTTCCGATATCTGTGCTTCTCTGTCTGGAAAGAACTGGATTACCTGGGATATTTTTCTGCCTGTGGGGATTTCCTTCTTTACCTTTCAGAGCATGTCCTACACCATCGATGTGTACCGTCGCGAACTGAAACCGCTGCACAACCTGCTGGATTACGCCTTTTACGTGTCGTTCTTCCCGCAGCTGGTGGCCGGTCCGATTGTGCGTGCCCGTGACTTTATTCCGCAGATTCGCAAGCCGCTGTATGTAGATTCCGTGATGTTCGGACAGGGCGTGTTCCTGATTTTTTCCGGTCTGTTCAAGAAGGCCATCATTTCTGACTATATCAGTGTGAATTTCGTGGAGCGTATCTTTGACAATCCGTCGCTTTATTCCGGTGTGGAGAATCTTTTCGGCGTATACGGTTATGCCTTGCAGATTTATTGCGACTTCTCCGGCTATAGCGATATGGCCATCGGACTGGCCTTGTTGCTGGGCTTCCATTTTCCGCAGAACTTCAATTCACCGTATAAGGCCTGGAGCGTGACTGAGTTCTGGCATCGTTGGCACATCAGTCTGTCCACCTGGTTGCGCGACTATCTGTATATTTCCATGGGAGGTAACCGGAAAGGAAAGATCCGTACCTATTTCAATCTGTTTATGACCATGCTGTTGGGAGGTCTGTGGCATGGAGCCAGCTGGAATTTTGTGATGTGGGGCGGGCTTCATGGTATGGCTTTGGCGTTGCATAAAGGATTCCGTTCGCTGCTGGGTCGCAAGAAGGGTGAGGAAAGTCACGGATGGAAAAAGGCCGTGGCTGTGTTCCTCACATTCCATTTTGTCTGTTTCTGCTGGATCTTCTTCCGCAATCAGAGTTTTGAGAATTCCTGGGTGATGATCGGACGTATCTTTACGGCTTTCCATCCGGAAGTCTTTATGCAGATGATCGAAGGATATAAGGGCGTTTTTGTGCTGATGCTTTTGGGCTATCTGCTCCATTTCTGTCCCGATCGCTGGCAACGATGGGCCGAGCACGGTATGATCCGTCTGCCCCTGATCGGTCAGGCTCTGCTTCTGGTGGCTCTGATTTATTGTGTGATCCAAGTGAAATCTAGTGATATCCAGCCTTTCATCTATTTTCAGTTCTAAAATGAAAGGCTTTGCAAAAATAAGTTAAAGTATACGTCTCATGCAGTCTTTCTTCTTTTGGATACATCTTTCAAGTATTTGTTTTTGAAAAAGCGCATGGAAAAGGAGTTGCAAGAATGCATAGACGGTTGTCGTCATGGGGATCCGAAAGCCCAATCGGAGCTCTATGTCCGTTATGCTTCCTGGATGAAGCAAAGAGTGCTGCCATTGGTGGGTGATGAGGCCCTGGCCGAGGATCTGGTGCATGATACGTTTATCCTGATTCTGGAACATATCGGGGAGCTGAGAGACGCTTCCCGTCTGGAACCCTGGATGAGTCTGACTCTGCGCCGGGTTGCCTTGCAATATTTGCGCAGCTGGTATGCCCGGCATATATCTTTTCCCGGTGAACTGCCCGAAAAGAGACTGGGTGGGGCTGATCCTGCCGTTTCCGTAAGCCTGGGAGAACTGTATCGTCTGTCAGACCGGTTGCCTGAAGGTTACCGGAAGGTGTTCCGGATGGCCTATTTCAAGGGTATGAGTCATGGCGAGATAGCGCAAATATTGGGTATCCGTCCGCATACTTCCTCGTCACAGCTGGCGCGTGCACGCGCGCTGTTCCGTAAACTACTGAAAGAATATGGTATTGGCACTTCGGCTTTATTGTTCTGGATTTGGCTGGCACAGAACCCCGAGTGGCATGTTCCTTCCGAAGACCTTTCTCCTCTGTTTCAGAGTCCGGAATGTAAGCCTGTTCCGGAGTATTCTCCAGCATCTTCCCGATCCCGTTTCGGTACTTATGGGACTTCGGCTTCTGCGCTTCCGACGGGAAAAGGTTCTTTCGTCAGTCCGGATACCGTTTATCGGCAATCTCAAACTGAAGACAGAGCGGAGAAGGATTCTCTGCATGAACAGCAACATGATGAAAAAGAATCTGAAAAATTCCGTCTGCACTTCCCGTCCGGTCGTCTGCCTATGGCTGAGTCCTGGAAAAGGAAAGTTCAGCGCCGAAACCGCTGGTCGGTATCTTTGGCATACAGCCAGAACCGGGGATTGGAAACCGTAGCTCCTAAGGCGGTACCGATTTTGAAACGGTCAATCGGTTCTGGCGGTACGGTACTGGTGCCTGAGATGACAACCTCATGGGATGAATATTATGAATACCTCACGACCTATTTCCCATCTTTTGAAAATCCTGAGAAGGTTCTGAATCTGATAGATATCGCCAATCAGAACAAAGGACAGCAGATTAAGGAAACCGCATACTATGACCAGCCTTTTGTCTTTAAACTGTCCGTGAGCCGCCAGTGGCATGATCGATGGCAGATGGATCTGGGCATTCAGTATAAGAAACTCGGTGCCCGGTTCAAGATTGGAACAGACTCGCTTTTACTGACCCGGCAAACAGTACATTATCTGGGAATCTCATCCGGTGTGGGCTGGAAATGGTGGCAAGGGCGAGGCTTCAACCTTCAGGCCACAGTTGGAATGACCTTGGATATTCCCGTGTCCTGGTCGTCACGTACGGATTATGTTTTTGAAGGAAGACCTTTTTATTCGGAAATCAATGAGATTCATCCTCCAAGGCAGTGGTCGGTGTTTGGCGGTATCGGAATAGAAGTGCCGCTGACTCGTCATTTCAGCTTGTATCTGGGACCTCAGATGAATTATTATCTGCCTGCCGGAGGAAGTGTGAAAACCATTCATGCCGACCGTTCTTTTGAGTTCAGTGTACCGGTAGGTATCCGGTGGACATATTAAAAAAGATTTTCAAAGCAGTGTCTGGTGTCTTTGCCGCATCATTATTTATGTTTTACTAAAACTGAATAAAAGATGCAGAAAAGACACACAGACAGAGAACTGTATTTTGAGGAGCAAAGTCGGACGTCCTCACAGTATTATTGGCCTTATTTACAGCAATATGTAGGCGCAAGGCCTCGAAAGGTCCTGGAAATCGGATGCGGTGAAGGAGGTAATCTGCTGCCTTTCGCGCAAGCGGGATGTCAGGTCTATGGGATGGATCTTTGCAAGGGAAGAATTGAACAGGCAAAGGCGTTTTTTCAGAAACGTGGCTTCAGCCCTGTATTGTGGGTTGGAGATGCCGTAACTTATGATTGGGGAGAAGAGCGTTTTGATCTGATCCTATTGCATGATGTTATTGAGCATGTACCCGACAAAGAGCGGCTTCTGCAGAAAATACATGCTTTACTGGCTTCTGGAGGAATTCTGTTTGTCGGATTCCCGGCCTGGCAGATGCCTTTCGGCGGTCATCAGCAGATTGCGCGTGGCCGTCTGTCTCTTTGCCCCTGGATTCATCTGCTGCCGGCACGGATATACCAAAAGCTGCTCGGTTGGTGTGGCGAAACGGAGGAAACCGTTTGTGAATTGCTTTCCATAAAGGAAACCCGTTGTACGATAGAACAGTTTCAGAATCTGGCACGCAGGAGCGGTTTTCAGGTAGTGCGGCGTACTCTGTTTCTGATCAATCCGCATTATCAGGTCAAATTCGGACTTTCTCCGGTGGTGTTGCCCTTCTGGTTGTCCCGGTTACCTTGGATTCGCAATTTTTATTGCAGCGGAACTTTTTATTTATTGCAGGCTGTTTGAATCCGAGAGCTAGCCTCTTCGGGTAAAGTTTTTAGATGAGTTGACAATAACAGCAGAATATGTTCGGGTCGAAAATTTATTCAAAAGAAAAATAAAGAGAAATAGAACTAAAAAGAGAATAAATATAATAATTGTTTTTTTTTCAACGTTGATTCTGATATTATGGGCGCTTTAATTATATTTGCATGAATAAATATGAGATTTAATACCTAAAAACAAATTCAAAGAATCGAGTATGAGAAAAAAGGACGTTTCGAGATCGGTTTTTTCTCTTTTTCTTCTTTTGTTATGTAGCGCATGGAGTGTAGGGATGCGGGCAGAAGATTTGAAAGAGGGAAAACTTTATCGTGTATTGAACAAAGCCAAGAACTTAGCAGTTTCCAACGGTTGCAGTGCTGCGAATGACGCACCTATTATCCTGGAAGAGGAAAATGAGAACAGCTTGGGACAAGAGTGGATGCTTGTAGAAAAAAATAACAGGCAGAATACGTTTGTGTTTGTCAACCCGAACTATAATAAGGCAATTGATATGGCCTTATCTTCTGGAAAAAACTATTTGCTTCAGTGGAATACAGCTGTTTATAATGACAACCAGGCAATTCAGGTTGTAGCTGTTGACGGGCATGAGGGAGTGTATCGATTGGTGAATTCTGCGAATACAAATCAGGTAGTCGTACCGTTTGAATCCAATGGACAGTGGCGCCTCCAGATGCAGAACAATAATGAGAGTGAGAGCACATATTTTACATTTAAGGCATTGGATAAAGTTCCTTTAGGTATACCTCTTGCTGATAAGTATTATGTGATTAAAAATGTAAAAACAGGTCAGGTTATCAGTAATGGAGGCAGTTCGACTACGAATGCACGTGTTCTTACAGAACCTTTCGAAGAAGGGAATTATGAGCAAGTCTGGAAGCTGATATCTGGTAATTCCGGCTTTATCGTGATGAATCCGACTTACAGCGGTTTGGCCATTGACTTTGCAACAGACAACAAACAGCATCCTTTGCTGTGGACTGTATCTGCAGGAAATGAGAATCAGAATGTTACATTTACATCTGTAGAGAATCATGCAGGGTATTATCAGCTTTCTGTTACCAAAAAATGGAAAACCTATTATTTAAAGGCTGTGGAATCCAATTATATGGAACTGACTCAGGATGCAACAGATGAGGCTACTTATTTTACTTTGCAGTTTACAGGGAAATCTCCGTCTACATACTGGGAAGATCAAACTGTTTATGAAGAGAACAAGGAGCCGGGACATGCAACTTATATGCCGTATGCCTCTGTGGAAGAAATGCGTGCTGCAGACTTTTACAAAACACCGTGGCTGAATCCGGAAAGTTCACGTGTGCTGAGCCTGAACGGAGTCTGGAAGTTTAACTTTGTCGGTGCTCCAGAAGACAGACCAGGAGAAGAAGCGTTCTATGGAGACAAGGCTGATGTTTCTGCATGGGATACAATCTCCGTGCCTTCCTGCTGGGAGATGAAGGGTTATGACAAACCGATGTATATCAATGTGCAGTATGCTTTCCCGGACAATCCTCCGTATGTAAGTACGAATATTAATGGAGTAGGAAAAAATCCGGTGGGCTCTTACCGTAGAACCTTTACTTTGCCGGAAGATTGGGCAGACCAGCGTGTTTTTGTTCATTTTGACGGTATCTATAGTGCCGCATTCGTGTGGGTGAACGGTCAGTATGTAGGATATACTCAGGGCGCAAACAATGCGGCCGAGTTTGACTTGACCAAGTTTGTACGCAGCGGAGAAAATAACATTTCTGTTCAGGTGTTCCGTTGGTCAGACGGTTCTTATCTGGAAGGACAGGATATGTTCCATATGAGCGGTATTCACCGTGATGTTTATCTTTTTGCTACTCCGAAGACTTATGTCCGCGATCATTATATCACCAGCGAACTGGATGCTGACGCACAATATAAGGCCGGCAAGATGAATGTAGCTTTGACGCTGAACAATCGCGATCTGGCTACAGGCGTAAAGAATCTGCAGGTAGATTTGATCGCTCCAGACGGTTCTGTGGTAGCTACCCAGAGTAAGACGGTGAACTTTACCGCAGAGACAGAGGAACAGGTGGTGAACCTGGAGTTTGCCGGATTGACCAATCTGTTGCCATGGACAGCGGAGACTCCGAATCTGTATACGGTTGAGGTGCTTCAGAAGGATGCGGAAGGCAAGGAAGAGTCTGTGTTCTCAACCAAATATGGTTTCCGTCATATTGAAATTAAAAACACTCTGGTTTACATTAATGGCCAGCAAATTTATTTTAAGGGTGTGAACAATCAGGATACCCATCCGGTACACGGACGCTCTATTGATGTGCCTACGATGTTGAAAGATATCATGATGATGAAGCAGGCAAACATGAATACGGTGCGTACCAGTCACTATCCGCGTCAGGCCAAGATGAATGCTATGTTTGATTATTATGGACTGTATGTCATGGACGAAGCAGATCTGGAGTGTCATAAAAATTGGGACGATCACCTTGATGGTAATGGAACGATTACTGAGGATCCGACTTGGGAAGGACAGTATGTGGACCGTACAACCCGTATGGTATATCGTGACCGCAATCATCCTTCTGTTATTTTCTGGTCTATGGGTAACGAATCAAATAATGGCCGGAATTTTACAAAGGCTTTTGCCGAAATGAAGAAGCTGGATAACCGAATCATACATTACGAAGGAGCTACCCGTTACAGCTGGCGCGGAAGAGAGAATACCGAGATCTATTCGGTGATGTATCCTTCATTGGCTGAGGTGACTCAAAATGCGACGGTAAATTCAGACGGAAAGCCTTACTTCATGTGTGAGTATGCGCACGCTATGGGTAATGCGGTGGGTAACTTGCAAGAATATTGGGATATCATCGAAGGCAGTCCTTATGGAATCGGTGGTTGTATTTGGGACTGGGTGGATCAGTCTATCTATGATGCCCAGTCTATCAAGACCGACGAATTGACCAAGAATGGTTATAATTACTATATGTCCGGTTATGATTATCCGGGTCCGCATCAGGGTAACTTTGCAAATAATGGTTTGATTACAGCAGACAGAGCCTGGACTCCGAAACTGACCGAGGTAAAGCGTGTTTATCAGTATGTGAAGTTCAAGAACTTTGATCCTGCAACGCAAACGTTGACGCTGGAGAATAAATATGATTTTATTAATCTGAACAATTTTGTTCTGGCATATGAGATATTGAAGGATGGTAAGGTTGTAGAACAGAAAGAGGTGGAGATTCCTTCTGTTGCTCCAGACGTAACAGCCCAGCTGAAAACTCCATTTATTACAAAATTTGAAGAAGGATCTGAATATGCAATAACATTCAAGGTTAATTTGAAAGAAAGTACTTCATGGGCAGATGCCGGTTATATGATGGCCAGCAACCAGTACGTGCTTCAGGAGCGTCCGGAAAAATTGCCAGAAGTTGCCGGCGCTTCGTCAAATGATTTGGTTGGATATAGCGTTGGAAATGATTATGCGGTTAAAAATGCAAACGTGCAGCTGACTTTCAATAAATCTACCGGATTATTGAAATCTTGGGGATTTGGTGGAATGGATGTCATTACTTCAAATGGAGGTCCTCAATACTCAAATTTCCTGTATATAGAGAATGATAGAAACGGAAATCAGTCAACAGGAGTAGAGAAAGTGGATATGACCATTACGATGGCAGAGGACAAGCAGTCTTGTGTCGTTGAGGTAAATGCGGAAAGCTCTATTTGCCCTCATACCATTATATATACAATCTATGCCTCTGGAGTTGTAGATATTGAAACAACTTATCGTCCTGTGAGCAAAGATTTGCGTCGTATAGGTCTGTATATGCAGTTTGATGATGCTTGGGAGAATGTTGAGTACTATGCAAAGGGGCCTTGGGAAAATTATATCGACCGTCAGACAGGTTCTTATTTGGGACGTTATACAACAACGGTAACAGATATGTTTGAGCATTATCCTCGTCCGCAGAGCATGGGTAACCGTATGGGATTGCGAGAACTGTTATTGACCAATGGCAATAACGACACGTTGCAGATACAGACAGAAGGACAGGTGGCTTTCTCCATTCTGCATTATGACGATGCTCAGTTCTCAAGAGGAGAATATACTCCATGGCATCCTTGGAATTTGACAAAGAAAGCAGAAAGTTATGCGCATTTTGACTATATGCAGCGAGGTTTGGGTAATGCGAGCTGTGGTCCTCAGACCATTGAGAAATATTGGTGTCCGTCTTCAGGAGAGTACACAAACAAGTTGCGTTTCACTTTGAAAGGTAAAGGAACATCAACAGGTGTATGTGATGAGGTGGATGCAGATGTTTATCGGGCAGAAATCGAATACAATCGTGCTGCAGATGCTATTATTTGCAAGGATTTGGCTGAGAATGCGATTGTTCAGGTGACTAATTTGGGAGGTGTTGTATTGGATAAGCAAGTGAATTCAGTGCCTGGCGGAGTGATCAGCTTGTCATTGAGTGGTCAGCCTTTGGGTACATATCTGGTTTCTGTAAAATGTGGCGAGCAAGTACGTGTACATAAACTTCAGAAATAAGAAATTATTCACAAAAAAAGATGCCGATTTTTTTCGGCATCTTTTTTTATTATGTGGCAGAAAATGTATAATATTGTCTGTCGCAAAAAATGAAATTATGGAAATGAAGGTAGTACATCATGAATCAGACCAACAATTCGTTTTGTTGGCAGATGGTGAAAAGGCTTATGTGTCTTATGAGATGCTTACGGATTCTTTATTGGATCTACAGCATACAATTGTCCCAAAACCGATATCAGGAAGAGGTATTGCTTCTTTGTTGGTTCAGGCAGCCTGTGATTATGCGCGTAGTAAGGGATATAAAATTCGGGCTACTTGTGCTTATGCGCAAGTTTGGCTGGAAAGACATCCCGGGTATGATTACGAGATTTGTGGGGAGGGAGCATCTTGTTCCTTATGAAGAATTTAGTGCATTGACGCGTGTTTTCCTATTTTTAATTAGGCGTTATGATAATTTTTTTTCCTGTTTTTCTGTGTGCTTTTCAGAAGTGTTAAAAGTATGTTTTACAGCATATTGCTTGGTGGTTTCGGCGGTAATTCTTATCTTTGCAAAGATTTCCCGCTGAAAATTTTTCTGGAAAATATTTGGTGGGAAAGAAAAAAGTATCTACCTT
>CALUIU010000015.1 GCA_944320795.1 Candidatus Paraprevotella stercoravium
AACCGCATGCGTGGTGGTGGGAGAGGTCGGAAAACGAAAGTAGGAAGAAAACTACTTCGTTTTCCTCCTACTCGATTGGGTTAAAAGATTATTCCTCTTTTTTTTCAGACTCTTTTCCTGTGAGTGCATCCTTTAACAGATTCCCCATTTCATCAAAAAGACCATAGGTTGTCCGCAATACCTTAAACTCAGTTCGCCTGTTCAGCGCATTACAGATTTCCTGTTGATCTTCAGGAAGCTTCAAGATAAACTCTTCCGTAAGGGTATCGTTCTCATGTAGGAACGGATATTTTTCCGTTAGTTTTTTCTTGATTATTTTCGGTTTGTTTTCACCGTATCCTACAGGTGAGAGGCGGTCTTGGGCAATACCGTGTTCAATCAAGTATCTCACAACAGATTCTGCGCGTCTTTGTGATAGTCCCAGATTATACTGGTCATTTCCCCGGTAATCACAATGCGAACTGAGTTCGATGGTTACATTTGGATTCTCTTCCAGAAGTTTTACCAGTTTATCCAGTGATTCTGTTGATTCTGGTGTTAAATCCGCCTTATCAAACTCATAAAAGATATTTTCAACCAACACTGGTGCCGTGATGGATGCCAGGGCAAATTGAAGTACATATTCTTTGCTTACTTTGCTGGTATCCACTTGCAATTCTTCTTTATGATTCAGAAAACCGTTGCAGGTACCTAGAAAAATATATTTTACATAAGGTTTGATTTCCTGTACGAATGAGCCGTCACTCCGTACACTCAGTTTCAGATTGGTACCGTCATTGCCGACCATGTATACAATTCCGTCTGGAAGTTCATAGCCATCCTTTTCATACACCCATCCTTTTACAGACAGAATGACTTCCGGTTTCTCAAAACTCATAATATGATCCCATCCCCGGGCGTCGTTCCGGTTTGTACTGAAAAATCCCCGGTTGTGCAGTCCTTCAAAAGTCATACCAAAATCGTCTCCGGCAGAATTCATCGGATATTTCAAATTTTCAACCTTCCATGCTCCGGTACTGTCCTGTTGGGCACAGAACAGATCCAACCCTCCCATACCGGGATGTCCGTTTGAGGAAAAATACAATTCACCGTTTGTTCGAAACGTAGGAAACATTTCATCTCCGGGAGTATTGATTGGCTCTCCCAGGTTTTCTGCGCCTCCCAGTCCGTCATTTGTAAGTCTTATTCGCCACAGATCCAGTCCGCCTATTCCTCCAGGCATATCTGATACAAAGTACAGCCAGTTTCCATCGGGTGATATAGCCGGATGGGCATAAGATGACAGTGTATCTTTTGTGATTTCCAAAGGCTTTGGACTGCTCCAGGACGCATCGCTTCTGGTTGCGGTAAAGATTTGTGCATAGCGGGGATATTCCGGATCAGAGGCGCAACGGGTAAAGTACATGGTTTTTCCGTCCGGTGAAAAGCAGCACGCTCCTTCGTCATATTGACTGTTCACTTCTGATTCAAATTCCTTAGGCTGTGTCCATTTTCCTTTTTCGTCTTTTTCGGCAAGAAACAGGTCGCTGTTTTTGATTCCTGTAATACCGCTCAATTCATCTCCTTTGGTTTGCGGGCGTGTGGTTGTCAGATATAACTGTTCCCATTCATCTCCATATAATACGGGTGCATAGTCAGTTCTTCTGCCATTCAGTATGGGTTCTTTTTTAATCGTATAACTGGTGGGAGTTTCTTTCCAGTCAGGAGCCAGAATACAACCTCTCAGTCCGTTTTTTGCCAGAATATTTTCCGGATCCTTTTCCAAATATAACTTATAGTTCTCAACGGCTTTTTTATAGTCTCCGTTTTTCTGTTGCATTTGAGCCAGATACAGATAAGCGGTTGAATCCTGATAATTATAGCGCACCGCGTTCATGTACGAGCCGATGGCCCGTGCAGTATAGTTGATTTTTCGGTAACAGTTGGCAGCCTTAAAAGCCCGTTCACCTCTTTTTACCCTTTCTTTGATCGGTGTGTGCATATATGCTTTGCGATATTGGTTTGCTGCTTCGAAATATTCTCCGATAGCCAACGCCTGATCGCCTTTTTTGACAAATTTGTCAGCACCGCATCCGCTTGTCAGCACCATCGTTGCGGTTATGCCCATCCATAAAATTTTTTTCATGATCTTATTATCGCGCATCCTGGAATCTTAGTCATTAAAAGATTGTCTGAAAGTACATCCGTTTTTCCATTCCGAGCAACCGAATGCCATTTTTCCTCTGATGATGTGGCCTTTTCCGCAGACCGGACAAACATCTCCTTCTTTTATGGTAGAGGATGTTTTTTCTTTTTCCTTTGTTTTTTTTGTGGTCGCGGATTTTTTCCTTGCTGTTTTTTCGGTTGTTTTCTTTTCTGCTGTTTTCTTTTTCTCTTCTTGCACGAGAGTTACACGGCGGTTTGAGTTGTCAGCCAATACAGAATGTACAATGTCGCATACCATCTGTTTCAGTTCATCCAGAAAATTCTTGGCTTCATATTCTTTTTTCTCAATCAGGCGCAGTTTCCGCTCCCAGATACCGGTCAGTTCGGCACTTTTCAGCAATTCCTCATGAATCAGTCCGATCAGTTCCACTCCGGTAGGTGTGGCAAGCAGATTTTTCCGTTCTTTTCGTATGTATCTGCGTTTGAATAAGGTTTCAATGATGGCAGCTCGTGTTGATGGGCGTCCTATTCCGTTTTCTTTTAACGCGTCGCGTAGCGTTTCGTCTTCGACAAGTCTTCCGGCCGTTTCCATGGCCCTTAATAGGGTGGCCTCGGTATAGGGTTTGGGCGCCTGAGTCCATTTCTCTGCCAGATCCGGAATATGTGTACCACTTTCTCCTTTTCTGAATTCTGGAAGCGACTGTTCTTCGTCAGTCTTTCCGTTAGAAACTGTATTCTTCCGGTCATTTGCATATACATCTCTCCATCCCGATACAACAATGACCTTACCGTTTGCTTTAAAGGGGATATCAGCAGTTTCCCCCATGACGGTAGTTGTTGAAAATTTGCAGTCAGGATAAAATGCGGCGATAAAGCGACGGGCTATCAGGTCAAAAACCTTTTCTTCATCAGGAGTAAGATTCTGAGGTTTCACGCCAGTCGGGATAATGGCATGGTGGTCTGTTACTTTGGAAGAATCAAATACTTTCTTGCTTTTTTTCAGCTGGTTTCCTCGAAGAGGCTGAAGCAGTTCGCCGTATTTTTCTGCAATACCATTAAGAATGTTTTTGCATTTCGGATAAATATCATCGCTCAGAAAGGTTGTATCCACGCGGGGATAGGTCGTAATTTTCTTCTCGTAGAGAGATTGTATGGTTTGTAAGGTAGTCTCGGCCGAGAATGCAAATTTCTTGTTGCATTCAACCTGAAGCGATGTCAGATCAAACAGGCGAGGGGGGGCCTCCGTTCCATTCTTTTTGCTCACTGATGTGATGGTAAACGGAGCATCTTTAATTTTTTCCAATGCCTCTTTTCCTTCTTCTTGTGAGGTGAATCCCTTCCGGCTTATATCTGTTTCCTTTTTTTCTCCCTCTTTTCCTTTCTTATCCTCTTCGCCGTCTTCCTCATCTTGTCCCATCAGGGCTGTAAATGTAGTGTCTCGGTATACGGTAGTCAGTACCCAATAAGGTTCTGGAGTAAAATTCTCGATTTCCTGCTGCCGTTTGACAATGAGAGCCAGAGTAGGAGTCTGTACTCTTCCAATACTGAGAACCTGTTTCCCTTGGCCGTATTTCAAAGTATACAGGCGTGTCGCGTTCATGCCGAGTGTCCAGTCTCCGATAGCCCTGCTCAGTCCGGCTTCATAAAGAGACTGGTATTCTTTTTGGTCCTTTAGTTGATTGAATCCTTCCTTGATGGCTTCTTCAGTCAGGGAGGAAATCCACAGCCGTTTTACCGGACATTTTGCACCGGCTTTTTGCATCACCCAGCGTTGGATTAATTCTCCTTCTTGTCCGGCATCTCCACAATTGATGATTTCATCGGCCTGTTGCATCAATCCCTCAATAACCTGAAACTGTTTTTCTATGCCCGAATCAGCTTTTAGTTTGATTCCAAATCTGGGGGGGATCATGGGTAATGCTGAAAGGCTCCATGCCTTCCACAGAGGAGTATATTCATGGGGCTCTTTTAGCTCGCACAGGTGACCGAAGGTCCAGGTTACCTGATACCCGTTTCCTTCCATATATCCGTTACAGGCTTTGTTGGCCCCCAGTACGTGAGCAATATCCTTGGCCACACTGGGTTTCTCTGCGATGCATACAATCATTTTCAGTATTCTTCTTAATTAATAATGTAGGCAAAGATAGTATTTTTTTGTCACACTCCCTTCTACTGGTGTTTTAAACCTGTAAAAAAAGAAAACGGAGAATTTGGTCGTGTCAAAAATACTCCTTGAAGAAAAAAGATACGTAAAAATGTTTCTTATACTTTATTTTTGATTATATTTGTTTGGAAATAAAATACGAATAGGAACTTAATTAAAATAATATCATGAATTGGTTTGAGAATTTATTATTTGATCCTGATTCCATTGCGCACATAGTCTTATTGTACTCATTGGTGATTGCAATAGGAATCTTTTTGGGAAAAATCAAGATTTTCGGAGTTTCTTTAGGAGTTACTTTTGTACTTTTTGCCGGAATTGTGGTGGGGCATTTTGGCTTTACCGGGAATCTTTCAGTCCTGAATTTTATGCAGGATTTCGGTTTGATTCTTTTCGTTTATTTTATTGGACTTCAAGTCGGACCGGGTTTTTTCGAAGCATTCAAGAAAGGTGGAATTGTACTGAATTGTCTGGCAGTTGGGATCGTGGCATTGAACATCATCACCATGTTGCTGCTCTACTATCTGTTTTGTGATACAAACGATCCCAATTCCCTTCCTATGATGGTAGGAGTTCTATGTGGAGCGGTCACCAATACTCCGGGACTGGGTGCGGCGACGGAAGCGTTAAATCAGGTTTTTCCTGAAAATGCAATTCCACAGATTGCTTCCGGTTATGCTTGTGCTTATCCGTTAGGAGTCATTGGTATTATTGGAGCAACTATAGCTTTGCGCTATATCTGTAAAGTTTCTTTAGAGAAAGAAGAGGCACGCATTGAGGCTGAACGTGCGGAGAATCCACATGTGAAGCCGCACAAAATGACATTGCGCGTAACAAACGTTGCGTTGTCCGGGAAAAACTTGAAGCAGGTACGCGAATTCCTGGGTCGTGAATTCGTGTGTTCCCGTGCTTTGCATGAAGGGCATGTCAGTATTCCCACCCGCAAGACGATTCTTTATTTAGGTGATTCTATTCATGTAGTCTGCGCTGAAGATGATGCTGAGGCTATTTCTGCATTTATCGGTCCTCAAGTAACAGATATTGATTGGAATATGCAAGATCGCCCGATGGTTTCCAAAAGCATTTTGGTAACACAACCTAGTATGAATGGAAAAACATTCGGTGAGATGCATTTCAGTTCGGTTTACGGAGTAAATGTAACGCGCATCTCCCGTTTTGGTATGAATTTGTTTGCCGATCGAAATTTACGAATTCAGGTTGGTGACAAGATTGTAGCAGTTGGTCCGGAAGATGCGGTAGACCGTGTAGCCAATGTGATGGGAAATTCTATTAAGCGTTTGGATCATCCTAATATGGCAACTATTTTTATAGGAATTCTTTTGGGTATTATTTTAGGAAGTCTTCCTTTTGCGGTTCCCGGTATTCCTACACCGGTAAAGCTGGGTTTGGCCGGTGGTCCGCTGATTGTAGCTATTCTGATCGGTAAGTTTGGCTATAAGCTTCGTTTGGTGACTTATGTAACCAATAGTGCCAGTTTGATGCTGCGTGAGGTTGGTTTGGTTCTGTTTTTGGCAAGCGTAGGTATTAAGGCCGGTGCCAATTTCGTACATACGGTTGTTGAGGGAGACGGTTTGATGTATGTATGGATGGGATTCCTGATTACGGTTATTCCGATTCTGATCATAGGACTGATAGCCCGATATAAATATCATATAAACTATTTCATCCTGATGGGATTGATTGCCGGAAGTACAACCGATCCGCCAGCATTGGCTTTTGCCAGCCAGGCCTCTAGCAGTGATGCTCCTTCTGTGGGTTATTCTACGGTTTATCCGTTAGTGATGTTCTTGCGTATTCTGACGGCACAGGTTATTATACTGCTTCTCTGTTCGGCTGCGTGATCGTAGTCATATTTTAATACTAGTAAATAAAAAAATCATTGGAATGTTCATGAAGATACATTCCAATGATTTTTTTGATTGAGAATCAAATCTAGAAACTTCTCATGGTTAGTCGGGCATAATCAGATTCCAGAATCAGAGTCTTGCCATCTGCTTTAATTACATCGAATACTGTTTCCTGAGAATTAATGCCATAATGATTCAGATCTTTTATATCGGCCATCTGACCGTTGTCGGATGTTGAAACTTTTTCTTTCAGATTTTTGATTACTACTATATTCTTGTCTTCATCATAATTGAGTTCACCGAAAAAGTTTTTATAGCCATTATTTCCCAAATCTTTTAATTCAATCATATGTAGCTGGATTCCGATATACATCCTTTTTTTTTGGCAGTCCTTTTTTACACCATCTGATTTGGTCTCTACTGTCATTAGTTGCCAGTAACCGTCTAGATTTCCGTTGATAGGCCACTTTTTGTCACAGCTACAAGTAAGTATCATAATAATTACCAGACTCCATGTTGTAACTTTACTGTTTATTATTCTCATAATGTTTTGTTTAGAATTATTTATTTTTTGAATAAAGGTGTTTTGTAGATATTACCTTAATATATTTCTTGTTTAAGAGTTTTTTGAGGAGGCACGGGCAGAGCTAAAAAACTTCTGTAATAATGCTATAAAAAACTCTCTTTCTGATTTTGTAAACAGAAATAGGTATCCTATAGTTAACGAAGATAGTGATGATATTCCAAATTGCAAAATCAAGGAAAGTAGGTTATTTTCATGATAATAGAAATTATAGCCAAAAGGGATTACTAATCCAACAATTGTAAAAAGGAATATTGGTATAACAACCTGTTGGATATACATGCGTATGGATAATTTAATCAGTGGTTGTACTATATAAATACGAACAACGAAGGCAATTAGGCCTACTATTAAATGAACAATGAAAACTGAAGCAGGATGACCACCGAGTTTTAATACGACGTATGATATGGGAGCAATAGATAATAATACCAATCCAACACATGTTTGATATTTTTTTATTTTACCTGTTGCAGAAGCTGCTACCATGATGGGGTTTGCAACAGCATCAACAATAGAAATACATAACATGAAGCGTAAAAAAATTGATGTATATTGTGGAACTTCTTCCAACCAAAGGGACAGAATATAATCTATTTTGATAAATATAGGCACAGAGATAATGAACAGCAGAAAATAGGTAAACTTTGAACTTCTGAATATTAATGAATGCATGTGTTGAATGTTATCAGCAGCATAAGATTTTGTAATCTGAGGATTCAGAGCCATCTGAAAATTAGATGAGAATGTGGTTACTACTGTTTGAACTTGTACCGCAATTGATCGTGCAGCATTAACTATCGGACCAAAAAACATATTTAAAAGGATATTTATTCCCTGTGAAAAAGCCATTGCTGCAAAATTACCCCAGAAATTCCATCCGGCAAAACTTAACATTTCATGAAATAATTTCTTGTCGTTGATTTTATAGAATTTACTTTCTGGAAAATGTTTCTTACAATAGATTCCATAAATGATTCGTACAGAAATTTGTACCGATAGTATCAGTATTGCGTATATGATTAATTTATCAGATGTTGTTAGTAGCAATAGATAAACAATTCCAAGCTTTGCAAACGTTTCGTATATGGATACATAGGCAAAAGTGGACATTTTTTCATGTGCGATGATTAATGCATTATATGGAACACTTATAATCATAATCATGGTTGCCATTATCGAAAGTTGGTATACCCAGAATGCCGCAAAAAGCCGTTCTGATGGAATAACCAGTTTTGTATAAAAGAACCACAATCCAACAGTTTCTCCTAGAATTAAAATAATCAGCGCTATTAGAAAGTGAATACGTATACTCATGTTAAAAACTTTCTTTAACTGAGATGCCTTGCCACGTCCTAATTCATAAGTTAGATACCTTTGTGTTCCGCTAGCCATCGCATTGTTAAGAAACGCAAACATTGTCACGATACCACCAACCACACCATAGATTCCATAGTCTTCAACCCCCAAAGTAGCTAAAATAACACGCGATGTATATAAAGATACAAGCATCGTGATTAACATCCTTATATAGAGTAGAAGGGTGTTTTTAGCAATGCGTTTATTATTAATATTGGTTTCTTTCATTGGAATTTGCTTTTAAAGAACATTTTTATTCTTCTTTTTGTTTTTCTTAATTTATTTATTGTTTTTTGATACAAGGAAGGCCTGATTTGTTTTTCTATATTATCCTTTAAGGACAGCTTTGATATAGATCTGAAAAAAGTTTCTTTCTTTCTTTTGTTTAAAAATGTGGATTTTTCCAAGGACGGGTTTCCTTGTAATATGGTATTATATTTTACCTCAACAGTCTTTATTTTGAGATGGTCAAAATAGTTTATTCCTTTTATCGTTTGTATTATAACACAACTACTACCTTTATCATCATCGAAATCAGGAAGTATTTTTTCAATTCCCCAGAAATCTCCAATAGTAATATCCGAACAACCTTTTAAAGGCTTTACTGGACAGGAGTAACAACTGGGACGTAGATAGATGTCTTTTAAGAATCCCTTCATATAAATATTCTGATATGAAAATTCAGAAAAAATGTTCTTCTCTTTTTTGTGATTAATCCATTCGATGGTAAATCTATATTTTTTCCATCCGTTGCTTTTGTTTCTAAATGAGATATTCGTAATTTGCTCGATAGAATGTTGCTTTTTTGTTTCTAATAAATATTGTTGCCATACGGAAGGACTTGGAACACCATGACAAATAAAATCTACGGTTAACAGATTGGAGTATTCTTTTCTAAGAAAATGATGTAATCCAGAGATTTGGCAGGGCGTACCGCTAAAAAGAACCTTTCTTCCTTCTTTCAGGAATTTTTCAGCTTGTTGGTAAGTATTTCCGACGCGGCTTTGCAAATATTTAGATCCTTGAAAAGCAGCTAGTCCCTCAAGAGTTTCAGTGTGATCATGTATTACTGACCAGTCTGTATCAAAACGAGCACCGAAAACCACGCCGCCTTCGGATAAAACAGTGGTTGCTATAGCTGTGAAAATACCTCCGGAAGAACTGTTCTTGCGAACGTCTTCGTTTGGGTTGATAGCTGCATAGCATTGTTTCGGTATGTGGGAGTGAGGTTCTTGTAATATAGGACAAACTTTTTCACAGAGTCTACATTCTATACATAATGATGCATCTGCTTCTGGATAAAGAAAGCCTTCACTATCTTTTTTAAAGGAAATGCACTGTTTGGGACAACGTTGTACACACGCTGCGCATCCGCAACATTTAGACTTATCTCTTATTTGTATCATTGTAATGTCTTCGTTAAGATACTGCCATCTTAATCAGCAATGGTTTTTATATGTTTTTTAGAAAACAGGTAAATTGAAACTATTATGCCAGATGCTTACTTAAAAAGTTCAAAGACTCCTTTTGTTTTGTTTCCAGTATCTTCATTATCTCTGTCCAATTAATTTCCTGTTCCAATGCTTTATAAAGCTCATTAGCATTAAGGATCATCCGGTTTTCCAGATGAAAGGTAGAAAGGAGAGACGTAAAGCGTGAGAGTCCTCTTTGTATATTTCCATAGACCAAAAAAGGTTTTTGGAAGATGATGGAGAAAACGCAAGCATGAAAAGAATCTGTAATTACGAATTCTGCATCATAGAATCCTCTGAGCCATTGTTCTATACTTGGTTGGATTCTTTGATTGATATCTAATTTATAATTGAAAACATTAGGATTATTAACTGTAAACGGTACTAATTTTTTAGTCTCTATAATCCGATTGATAACTTTTTCTTTTTCTGGAGATTGATCTAAGATGTAAACAAGGAGGTTTCCCTTGGATTTTTGGGCATTATCTGTAGAAATAATTTCCATATAGTCATCTTTTGAAAGTAGTAAAGTAGGATCCAGTACATGTTGTGCTGTTTTAGAAAAATATTTGTTACATAAATCTATTCCTTCTTTTTCTCTTATGGAAATACCATTAAAAAGAGATATCAGTTTTCTGCATCTTTGGGTTTGTTGTTTGCTGTATTCCCATTTGTCTGTTCCAAAGGAAGGTGCATATGCAATACGACGTATATTCCATTTCTGGGCGAAATCTAAAAATGCGTTTTCAATTCCGGTAAAATATTTGGGTCTCCAGATTTGGTCACTTCCTACTATAAATACATCAAATTCGTTTTCTTTGATATGTTTAAAAGTTGGGTATGTTTTTAATATTATATTTCTCTTGATAAATTGTTGGAGGTTTGTGGAAATAATCTGAAGTCTGTTAAGTTCCTTTTTTTCAAGGAATATCTCACACTTCTTTCTGAAAAGGTAACGTAAGACAATTCTTTTTGTATATGCTAAATATCTTTTTGGTACAGGAAGTTTATAATTTTTTTTTTCTTCTTCTATTGTAGAAACCTCATGTCCCATTTCTTTGAGGACTTTTTGCAAGGCAAAATTCTGTAAGATTCCTCCATAGTTAATATTGAAAGGTAATGTAATAATTCCTATTTTCATATATTGGTGCTGTTTTTAATCTGTTAATTTAGATGTTTTTGCCATCTATTTCTTCCATAATATTCCTTCTTTTCTAATGCTAATCATTCCGCCAACACTATTGCCTAAATAATTTCCCTGATCCCATCCTAACGCAACATTAAAATTCCATCCTTTCAGTTGTTTGGGTTTATATCCTATTTCGTAATAAGATGAGAATTGTTTCTGTATTTCATCTAATGGATTGGTATAAGTACCCCAATGTTTAGCATAAGATAGTTTTACCCTATAATTCCATTCGTCTGTAGGATTACCACAGAAAGCCAGGTGATTTGCCTTGACTCGGTTACTTCTAAATTGTACGCTTCCGTCTTTATTATAAATAGGTCCCGGAAGTAGTGGATTTCCCATACCCATACCCCAGTGTTGCCATCCTTGATAGAAATAGTTGTTATAGTAATCATCCGCGGCGCTGATCTGTTGGTCGAAAGAACCTAAAAAACCGTCATATAAAATTGGTCCGGTCTGATCTTTGGTTGCCAATCCTTCCCAAAGAACTTTGGTTACCCAAGGATTCTTCGGGAAAGTAAATTCCAAGCCGATATGCCCGTCTTTCCAGCGTCCGTATTGCATGAACATCTGTGATTCATCTTCAAATAAGTGTTCATAGTAGACTCTGAATTTCCAGTCTTTCCAATAATAGGTAAAGGCGGTATTCCAGCTTCCCACGAAATTTCCGGCTACATTTACCTGATCACCTCCGGGAGTATTCTCTCCTCCTTGAGTGGGAATAATCATATTGATATAGTCCTTAATCCCTTCTGGCATATCAAAGATTTCCCACTCATTCTTTTCCGCGTCCCATTTGTATCGGTCTGCTCCGAATTGTGAGGATACCAAAAGTCCTATTTCAAATTCCCATGGTCTTTTCTCTGTATTTCCGATACGGAACATGGCAGATTTGGTATGGTAAAGTGTATTCTTTACATAAGTCTGATGGTTGGGACGGGCAAAATCCTCCTGCCAGTTTCCGTCTGTAAATCTTCCATAAGCAAAATGACCTTTGAAGGCCAGCCATTTTTTAGTGCCTGGCACCGCTACATAATCTTCAATTTCTGCACGTACTTGAGGTATCGGACGCGCATTTCCTTCTTCAACCATAGCTCCACTACTTAGATACAGGTCTTTACCCAGTGGATTCCTCTCTTTACTGCCGATACTCAGTTGTAGACATCTCCAGGCAATATCTACGTAGGATTGCTGTACAATAACGTTCTGAGTGAGATTATATCCACCAGCCAGATCCAGTCCGGCTTTCAGTTTCCAATGGTGGTTCATTTTTTTATTGTATTCCAGTCCGGCTTTTAGCCAGGCGCTGTTGGAGGCTGTGCTTGACAGTCCATATCGGTTTGCCGTGAACCATAAGGGGGCATAGTCGCTTTTTCCTCCTCCGGCTGTAGCAGTAGCTTCTATATGGTAGGAAAGGGAGTCACGGGTTTCCGCTGTTACTTCTTGTAGGAAACATCCTCCTAATAATATAAGTCCTAATAACTTCATGATGATTTATTATTGAGTATTGAAAATAATTCTTTTCTATTATAAATATCCGTTTTTCTTTCTCCAGCAAAATTGCCATAAGCGGAAAACCGGGTTCCAGATAACTTCATCCGGATAGCTTTTGATAAAACGTATATTACGTTTGATTTTCCGGATATATTTATGTCCGTGTGATTCCTTAATTTGTCTGATAATCCGGTCGTCATATTTGCCAAAGTTTCCGGCCCTCATGATTTCATCCAGTAAGAATAGGCCTTCTTTTTTTGAAGGTGGATATATCAGATATTCTTTTTCCAGTCCAAGGATTTCCTGCATGATATACATTACGGCACTACAAAACCTTTGCATTCCCAGTTCTCGGATCCATTTTGAACTATTATCTTTTTCTTCTTTCGGACAATCTTGTTTTAAAACATAGTAATAGTCAACTAACTGTCTGAGTCCGATACCCTCCTCAAACAGATGTCTGTAGATATGTAGCAGGATGTACATTCTGTTGAATCCGCTTGTTGGGATACAAATATTTCCGCTGCAGTCCGGTAAATTTACTTCGTTTGAGAATTGTTTTGCCTTAATCTCACAAAATATTTTCTGGAGTCTTTGGTTTTTAAAGAAATTGTTCATCCAAGAAGGAGTAAAATGTACCTCAATGTCGCATCCCTTCATAACAGGAAATTCAGCGTGATGATAGACAATTTCTTCATGAGGACAATATTTGCGTACGTATTTGATGATGTCCTTTCTACTACCACTGAGCCATATATCTATATCTCCAGGAGTTCTTACAAAAGGATCCGGATATAATAAAGCATTTCCTTGCCCTTTCAGAATAACAGTTTTGAATCCGTCTTTTTGGAATTTCTGCGATACTTTTATTGCCAGTTGATTCAGTTCCTGGTTTTTCTTACGGATCTTTTCAACATGAGTAAACCATTGCAACAGAATCGGTTTTGGGGGACATTGTTCTTTGGGTAGTTTTTTAATACCATCCAGAAGTATACCGGTTAGTGTTTGCTTCTTTGCCAATTCGTAGACTGTTTTCCATTCATCATTTGAAAGGAAATGCTTAAAAGGCTTATTACTGAGCGAAAAACTCAAAAGATCCAGAAAATAATTTTCTGCCATGTTTTTAGTTACTGATAATTATTTTGCTATCTTCAAAAGAATACTTTCTCTGTTACTTGAGTTTGTTATATACAGATATTACTTGATGCGCAATGGTATTCCAATTATATGGGGACATATTATACTCTATTCTTTTAATTGGTTCCTGGATATTAGCTTGGAGTTTTGCAGCTAATTCAGAAATATTTCCTACTTCAAAATAATATTCAGTGTTTAAATCAATTTCTTTATTTGCAGGGATATTACTTACAATGACCGGTATCTTGTAACTCATAGCTTCCAATAAAGCTATGGGCAGACCTTCATGTGATGACGGCAGAACGAAACATCGGGCATGTGTTAGCAAGGAATGCAGTTTCTTTCCCTTGATGAAACCGGTTAGGACAACTCCATGTTTTTGTGCTTCCTTTTTCAGATTCAGTGAATATTCATCCTCGAAATCCGTATCACCAGCCAAAACCAGTTTGCAGTCTTTGGCATCTATCTGCGAAAATGCTTCTACAAGGTGGTGCAAATTCTTTTCCGGAACAAATCGGCACATCCCCAAAATATATTTTCCCGATTCAATTCCTAATTCCTCAAAATATTGGGGTAAATCACATATCTCAGGTTCTGAAACACCATTATAAATCAGGTGGCAGTCTTTGCGGTTATATTTGATTCTCAGGATATTATTGATTACGTTTGATATGACAATAACCTCGTTAGCAAATGTCGTTCCCATTCGTTCACCTAATTTAAGCATGAATTTTGCTGCTTTTCCCCATTTGTCCCGATCGTAGTCTGGGCCATGATGAGTGAATACTACTTTCATTCCAAGTAATCTGGCTAAAGGTGTCAGCAATGCCGGACCGACAGCATGAATATGTATGATATCTGCATGAAGTTTTTTAGCCATTATTATGGCTTTGAAGGTGTGAATAATCGCTTCAAAGGATTTTTTCTTCGGTGTTTCAATATCAATAAGCTTAACTCCTTTGTATTCATGCAAATTATCTTTTACATAATTTTTTCTGCGTATGATTGTTATATCATATTCTGAGGAGACAATTCTCGGGAAGAGTTCTTCGCAGTGAGTTTCTACTCCTCCCATGATATTTGGAATACCTCGAGTTCCTGTAACAATGATTTTCATAATTAGAATTTTTCTCTTAAATCTCCCTGGCAAGGATCTTGTCCCACGTCACACCATTTTTTATCAAGACATGCAGGTTTTCCTTGTAAGCTACGGATTTTATTTTGAATAGCCCATTTTAAAGGATGTTTTATATATTTATGCATTACAGGACTGGCTGTACCGACCATCCAACAGTTCTTAGGGCATTTACGCACCATCGCGCGTACTTCCTGTGCTTGTTCGCTATTCCAAATATCCATAAAATTAGTTGTATCATGGATATTTCCCATAGATCTTTTCCAATATTTTTCTTCGAGTCCGTTGCATGGATAAACTTCTCCAAATGGATCAATGAAGAAGTTCGCTGAACCGGCTTCGCAAGGTAACATGCGTCTTCCTCCTTCAATGTAGTTGATAAGGCCCATATTGAACCAGGCTCTAAACCAGCTTTTAGGATGACTTTCTTTTAATTGCCATTCGATGAGTTGTTCAAAATTTTTTATTACTTCACTTTTGTTTGTTATGACGTTGTCATCCTTATGAAAATAGTAAGAATTATGAAAAGCGGCTGTTGCGAACTCCATTCCTAACGATAAGGATAACTGGTATAATGAAAGCATATCAGCAGAGTTATTATTAGATACAGTACAGCCAAACCCAATATCTTTTAGCCCCATTCTTTTAAGTGTGAGAAGAGTTCGTAATCCTTTGTCAAAACCACCGGCATGCCCACGTAACTCATCATTTTTTTGGCTTAGTCCTTCTATTGAGATTCTTATTCCAATATTTGGAAAACGTTTAGCCAAAGCTACAACCCTGTCTTCAAACCATCCTGAAGTTGAAATAACGATTCTGTTTGTGTGTTTGTAACACTCTTCCACAATTTCTTCTAAGTCTTCACGGATAAAAGGTTCACCTCCTGTCAAGTTTATAAATTTTAGATGGGGTAAGGTTTTTAAGTCCGATGCTTTTATTTCTTCACTTTTACGAGTGGGATTAAACCATATGTTGCACATTTTACATTTCATAGGGCAACGGTAGGTTAAAATGATACTGGCATCTGTTGGTTGTGGGATATTTGTTGTCATAATTTTAAGCATTATAGATGTTCATCAAATTGTGATAATATTTTTCTGCACTGAATTGTTTTTGAGAGTTTTCAGCTATTTCTTTATAGTTGAAATTCATCTGGAACATTTCAGTTATCTTTTTTTGAAGGTTTTCTGAGTTCTTACTTTCAAATGTTAGTCCGGATACTTTCGGGATAATGAGTTCTGGGATACCTCCAATATGAGCTCCTAATATTGGCGTTCCCAGGCAAAGAGATTCAATAACCGATAAGGGATTGTTTTCATAGCATTCAGATGGAATGATGCTAAAACGAGCTTGGCTTACAAGTTCTTTTATTTCATTCCATTTTTTGAATCCTACAAACTCAATATTATTTTTGGCTATACTCTTCAATTCCTCTTCTAAAGGACCGGTACCAATAACAATAAGTTTATAAGGCAGTTGATTCATGGCATGAATTAAAGTTTTTATCCCCTTTTCATTAGAAAGTCTTCCAACGTAACAGCAATAGTTTTTCTTAGAAAAAGAGTCTATTTTACATTTGTTGATATCTATGAAGTTACAAAGTGTTTTAACTTTTTGTGGATCAAATTTTCCCTGAATCATTTTTCCTGCCATAAAACTGCTGGGGCATATAAAAGTGTTCGTATTTTTCTCTAAACGTTGTCTGTTCCAAATAGTGGCTTCATAATACCCTATTAATGACCCGATTATAGATCCTTTTATACACTTGTTCTTTTTGCAGTTTGATTTATCACCTGTAAAACATAGTTCACATAAAGTTTTATTGTTTCTTAGGCAGTCATATCGTGGACAAAGCAATTTATAGTCATGAATGGTCCAGATTACTTTAATACCTTTTGCTGCTGCTATTTCTCCTATAATAGGAGATAGTTGTGTATGAATATTGTTTAGATGTACAATATCTGGTTTAAAATCTTCTAAAAGTTGAATAAATTTTTCTTTGACTTCTTTTGTTCCAAAGGGACGGACCAAAGCTTTGATTTTAGACATATTTGAAGGAAAATATTTTTGCCATTCTGTCTGAAAATTCAGAGGATAGTCCATAGCAAAAATAGCTACTTCATGTTCATGAGATTTGAGCATTTGTTCTAAATTTAATGTATAGGAACAATCCCCACCTCTGTTATAATAGAATTTGTTGGATAAAATAATTCTCATTCTAATAATCTTGATAAGATATTTTATATGAAATATAATGATTAATTTTCAAGTAGTAAAGATAAAATATGCATAGAACATTGACGTTCTTTTTTCATGATTTCATTAACCTTTGCATAATTAATTCGTTTATCTGCCAGTGAGTAGTCATTATAGTCCACGATAATCCGGTCTTCTAATCCTGTTAACTGAAGGAGACTTTGATTTCGGGATCCGGTTTTATTATTAGGCAGTATTTCTATAAATTCTTTGTTGAAGTTAATGGCGAATGCAGTTCCATGAAAGCTGTCTGTAATAATATATTGGGCATTTTTTATGTAAGAAAGAAAAGTTCCGAGTGACGGACAGAATATCATTTTTCCTCCACGTGTAATTTGATGAAGAGACGGACTGACTCGTATGAGTTGTAAACCCATATGTTTGGAAAATCGTTTGGCATAATCGTCTAAAAGAGGATTGTTGTGTATTTCATAAATGAGAACATATTTACTTTTGATTTCTTTTGTAATGTATTTGCTCCATTGTTGCGCATCAAGTAACAGTGTAGGATCTAAAACCTGTCCTTCACATTCAATACTCCAATCTTGCAGAAGCTTTACAGCATGACTTTCTCTGACAGTGATGGCATTGTACTGTGACAGTAAATGCTTGTAGTCCTTAATAATTTTCTCAGAAAATTGAGTTTTTCCAAAACTGGCGGCATAAGCAACCTTTTGGCTGTTTGGTGATGTAAAATCTAGAAAATAAGCTTTATCGTATTTACCGTCAAGTAAAGGGGCCCAGACTTGATCACTGCCAGTCATAAATATATCTGCCGTTAATGCTTTTAGATCATTAATCGTATAGCAACGTGAAGTCATCTTTAAATATTTTGACCTCATTCTTTCAAATAATACAGTTGCTATTTTTTCCCCTGGATACCGTAAGGCGATATAAAGACATTTTTTTATCGGATTTTTATTCCATGAGGGTTTATTCTGAAGTGCAGTAAGAATACCTTTAATCCCGATTTCATTCTTTTTACGGTAATCTATTATCTCACATTGATGGCCCAATGATTCTATGATTTGAATTGTTGCCATGGCCTGAAGTAATGAGCCATAATTGCTTGGAGCATGTCGGGTGATTACTTTGATATTCATTTTATGGATTCTATTTGAGTATTTTGTTTCTTAAATCTGGTAATTTGGCTAGAACACGGTAAAAAAGGATAGGGAGCTTAGGTAAAAATTCTACTGTTTTTTGAAGATATGTTCTTTGTTTCATTTCCCATAGTGCTGCTTTTTGGTAAATAGGTTTACATTCTGTTTCACGGAAGGCAGCTTCAGTAACTTGTTTCCTCCAAATATCCTTTAAAGATAATGCGGGTAAAACCTCATTGTATTGCTTGGATTCAAGAACAATTCCATGACAGGCATGTAATAACTCTTTTCCTTTATTACTATGGATGGTAATTAAAGTTTCTCCCAAATCATTTGAAGATCTTATTTCCCATGGGTCCATTAAGCTAATATCAGCTTCGGCAAATATACCATATGAATCTCCGCAAACATTACATCCGGGTACTGTCCATAATCTTTTTCCAAATGGTATTTGAGCTGCTCTGTGATATGGAAGTTCTGCATGATTAATTTTCACTATACCTGGCCATCCGTTACCTCTATAGCTAAATGTAAAATTTAAATTTTCTGGAATCCGGGTGTTCATGATTTTTGCCAGAAAACGGGTTGAGTCCAAACTTTTTTGTTGTTTGCAGAAGATGCATACTCGGATGATTTCCTGACATTTTTTATTAATAACAGTATTTAATGCTCTTAATTGACAGGCTGTTCCGACAAGCATAATACGTCTGCAATTCTTGATTTTATGGATTTCTGTGCAGGCCATTACGGAATGATAGATGGAATTCGGAATCTTATCAAAAGTAGGTATATTTTCTTTGGTATAGAATTCGCCTTCTGCAAATGGATATTTATCTGTCTTTTTAAGAGAATAAACACCGTCAACAAGATCTTGCTTCAGGGCTTCAATAATAAGGGTTTTACAAACGCCACCTGATGAGGAGTTTCTTCTGATTTCATAGTTCTTGTTGTAACCCAAATAGTATTCCTTTTGAGGAAATGCTTTAAAATAATTCTGATAATTATATATTTTGTTGGCAGGGCAACTCTTAACGCATTTGCCACAAAGAATACAGAGTTCTTTATTGATTAGAATATCGTATAAGCCATCTTTTCTCGATAAGAAAGTAATAGCTTTTTTAGGACAAACAGCGGAACAAATGCCACATTGCTGACATTTGTCAAAATTGAAAACTAATTCCTTTTCTTGGATTTCAAGCATGGTTACTTTGAGTGTTTATGATGCTTTTATAGGCATTCAGATAAGCATTTGCTGTAGAATGAATATCAAAATTTTCGTATACATAGTCTTTGCCCAGTTTAGCTTTTTCAATGGCCTCATGGTAATGATTGAGAATATATTCAATTTTATTGGTCAAATCCTCTACGTTACCATTCTCAAAAATCCAACCGTATTTGTTCCCGCAAATTACCTCGGCCGGTCCTTGACCTTCACTGGCTATTACTGGAATTTGTGCAGCTAAGGCTTCTGCGACAGTAAGACCGAAACCTTCCCATCTTGAAGGTTGTACAAAAAGGTCATAGTCTGCCAAATGTGAACTGATATAGCGTTGGTCCTGCTTTCCTAGAAATTTTACAGATTCTTCACAATGAAGTTGGTGTACCAGTTGTTTAAGATATTCTAGGCTTGATCCTGTACCGATAAAATCAACTGTAACTTTTCCCTGAAGTTGTGATGCGGCTTTAATTAATAAATCCTGTCCTTTTTTATCATGTTCTAATCTGCTGACCATGACTATGCGTAATGGAGTATTGTGTATATCAGACTCTTTTGTGCGGAATTGTTTGGTTTCAATTCCATTATAAATCACACTGCTTTCTATATTGTACTGTTTTTCAAGCTCTTCTTTAACAGATCTGCTGATACTGAATATATATGGAATATGATTGATATATGTCATATTGCTATATGGCTTTGGTTTTCTTAATATTTTATTCCATAACAGCTTTAATATGTTTTGTGGCTTTATTTCACCTTTGGGTAAGGCATGAAGCGTAACGCAAGTTTTAGGGAGAAATTGAGGGTTTAATATAGAGGCAATATCTGAGCGGTGAAGATGGATTACGTCGGGCTGTATTTGTTTTAATAGTCTGTTTAATTTTATGATAAAGCGAAAATCTATCGAGCCGTCTGTACGTCCTAATATGTATATAGAGATTCTTTTGTCTAATGATTGTATTAGTGTTTCTTCACAAAATTTGTTGATGATGATGATAGATACTTGTGCTTTTTCTTTAATTTGCGCGTTGGCAAGATTAATAAGCATGGTTTCGATACCGCCAAATCTAAGGTTCCAAAAAATATGAGTAATCTTCATATACTTTGTAATGTTATCGGTGTTTATGGATGTTTTTACTTATGAAATTAGAAGAAATTCTTTTATTGGCTTTATGATTTCGGATTTTTGCTTTTATACTTAAGTGCAACTAAATACTTTTTGTCTATAATACTGTATAAGATTTTAGGAACAAATAAATAACAGCAAATAATAAAAACAAATAAAGGTACGAATGTTGTCGATAAAGAATTATTTGTAGAGGCAAGTATAGCGAAAGCAGTAGTTAAAATAAACGCATTAGTTTTAGAGTAATACTTTAAAAACGGATAACATATTCTGTAATATAAGAAGAACCAAAAAAATATGAAAATAATTCCATATTCAAAAAGGAAATCAATCCAAAAATTTTCACTTATTCCATTCGCATTGCCTGAATAATTATACAGATATACAATTCTTAGATTTTTGGGAATTCCCATTATAAAGTCTTCTAGATTTAACTCTGTTAATACAAGAAGAGTGTTTGTTCTTACAGCTGCACTATTTTCATCGTACAAACCATGTTCTAAAAGTCTTCTTCCTACGCCAGCTTTAAAAATATAATATGATATAGCAGAAATTAGAATAATAAAAAATATCAAACTGAATTTTATTCTACCATTCTTCAAGATATTTCTAAGTATATAGATAATAAATAGTCCTACATTCATTACAATAGCAGCTCTACAGTTAAAACATAGAATGCTGATAAATCCTATAATCCACATGCAAATTTTATATTTTTCTCGTAAAGGCGAATATAAAATAAAGGACATAATTGTAGTCACGATTAATGCATCAGATAGAGATGTGCCATGAAATGTATAAGCTCTAAATTCTGTAGTATTAAATGTTGCAGCTTCAAAAGGAAGTTTTACAAATATTTGTCCTGTAATTGTCGACAATATAGCAAAAATACACTCAGAGATAAAGAAAATGCAAAGAATTTTAAAATAAATGTTTCCTTGTTTTGAGGTAATCCTATTGTAAGGGATTAGTAATATTGGTGTTGTTAACAAAGTAAGAAGAATACCAAGGCTTCCTTCAGCGCCGTATAAACTGATTGCATGAAAACCAAATAATAAAATAATTATACTTAAAGTAATGATTGTTTTATTATGAAAAATTATCTTGTTTTTGCAGGCAATGGCAATGGCAAAAGCCATTATTATAATTTGGAATAATTTATAATCAATACCAATCGTTCTTGCGATGTTTGATCCTATAAATAGAATAAGAATAAGTAATGTTTTTGAGTTCATTTGATAAGATTATTCGTAATTTTTACACTCAGAATAAAAGAAATAACTTTATTATCTAGCACAGTAGTTTTATCCATTCCTGTAAAATGTTTTCTTGTGAAAACCTTTTGCTACTTTCTATACACTTGCTTGCCATCTCTTTTCTTATATCTTGATTTATGATGAGTAATTTTAGTTTTTCAATATATTCTGAAATATTATTGTTCGGAATGATAAATCCGTTTTCTCCATCTTGAATAATATCGTGAAGTGAAGCATAACTGTCAAAAGCTATAGGAACTACACCATATTGTTGTGCTTCTGTTAAGGTTAATCCCCAACCTTCAAAACTTGAAGTCATCATAAAGATTGAAGCTTTTTGATAATATGATTGTGGTTCTTTTCTTCCTTCAAAAAATACTCGCTGCAAATTATGATCCTTAACAAATTGCTTGTATTTTGTTTCGTCAGATCCTTTCCCTACAATAATTAAACTCCAGTCTTCTAACATAGAAAGGGCTTCAATTTTTTTCCAAATTCTAAGAGCTAATCCTATTCTTTTTTGTTTTTCTTCCAGTCTGCTTATAATTAATATTTCTTTCTTTTTTGAATTATAATCTGCGATGTCAAAAAATGAATTAAAAGATAGAGCATTATGGATAATATGAAATTTATCTTTGTTGGTTAATTGGGCATAGCGAATATAAGGGTCAATGAATCTTTCAGATAACAAAACAACTTTATCTGCATTTAGATAAGTTTGCTTGTAGTGATAGCGTAACTTTAGGTGGTATTTTAGTTTGGCAATAGGATAAAGAATTGTTTTGGTTAAGTTTTTGAACTTGTTGTTGGGACTCTCTTTTAAAGATTTTACTGTTTTTCTAAAAGTAAGAAATGATTCTTCTGCTCCAGGATTAAAATGATGTACAAATATTATAGAAATCTTCTTTTTATCTATTTCGGAAACGAGATTTTTCATTTCAGCGGTCATTTCGAAAAGCCCCTGAATAATTAGAGTATCAATGTCGTTTTCTATGAGAAAATTTTTTATTTGTGGTTTAGTTTTTGTATTTATCTTATTTATTCTTATCCTTTTTTCAAAATCTGTTTTAATAGAATCAGACTCTATATCTCTGAAATAAAGAAGGAAACATTTATGTCCGGCTTCTTTTAATCCTTCTGAGACGGTTGTTGTTATTCGTTCTGTTCCTCCTTTTGTAGATGAAACATCAAAAAATGAGCAAAAAAGAATATTCATAATTACCTTTTAGTCGTATAAATAAAACGTTTAAAGAAATTCCAAAAAAAATGATATGAAGCAAAATATAAAATAATTATATTTTTTAGATATTTGGGATGATTACAAGCATTATATTCCTGAAATAGTTCTGGAAATATTTCTTTATATTCTTGGAATGAAAATAGGTTTGAAGCAAACCCGATCCATTTTAAATCAAGTTTATGCCACATCAACCAATTTTTGTTGAGATGATTTTCTTGTAGAAGCTTTGTTGCTCGGTTTACAAAATCAATTCTTTGAATGATAATGTTTTTATTTGGCTTCCTGGTTATTGAACATGGATTATCCATATAATGATAATATGCATTTTCTGTAAATCCAATTTTTGTTGTCGAGAGAAAAAGCTGTATACAAACGTAAACGTCTTCACAGAAGTTTATGTTTGATGGAAATCTTATATTGAATTGTTTATATAATGAATGTTTTACCAGTTTGTTCCACATCACACCTTTGATTTTACTATTCAGCATATTTTGAATCAGAGCTTTCGGTGCATTGGCTCTTTGTTCTTCTTTTATTAAATTATTATTTATAAAGTAGTTGCAGATTAATATATCATTTTGTTGCTTAGTTATTGTATGATGCATTTCTGCGAGCATATTAGGTTCAATCCAATCATCAGCATCGATAAATATGGAATATGCTCCAGTCGCTTTTTCTATACCATATTGTCTTGTGGCACTGACTCCTTCATTCTTTTTATCAAAAACAGTTATTCTATTATCTTTTAATGCAAACATATTGCATATATACAAGGATTCATCTGAACTGCCATCATTGATAAGAAGAACTTCAAAGTTTATAAACTTTTGGGCCAATATACTATTTAGGCAGCGTTCTAGGTACTTTTCTGCATTATATACAGGTACGATAATTGAAATCTCAGCCATAAGGAATAGTTATGCAATGTCGTCAGATATTATTTCTTAAGAATATTACTAATTAAGTAAATGTTTTAGAAAGTTATATTCGCTAGAGTCAAGTATTTCTTTTTTATATTTGTAAGTGAGCTTGTGAATAAAACTGCTGTTTAGAATATGTTGATAGATTTTCTCATTATAGGGCTTAGAGAATGAAAACAGAAGAACATGAGGATTCATTAGTCATAGCAAAACCATTGGCTTCTTGTCCAGTCGGCTCTTTTCCAATAAAGATACTTGGGCAGTTTCTTTTTTATAAAGCTGGAAATCTTCATATTATTTTTATTTGTAGTAAAATAATAGCAATAGCTTTCCTGTTCTGTTACCTTTACTCTGTATAATGATGGAATATAGATTCAATGAAAATAAGTAGAATTTTATTCTCACTAAATTACAGCTTCGCCACTATCTGTCACATTTTTCAGTAACGGATAGTATGATATAATATATTTATAAACAATAATACCTCAAATAATTGATTCTACTGTTCTATATAATTGTGGTGTTAGTTTGATCAATTAAGTGAGGTAGTTCCAATGTATAAATAATAGTCTTTTAATTTCAGTCTAACTATTTCATGCAAAAATAGCTATAAAACAGGAAACTCGGAAATTTATAGGACTTTTTTGATAATATATGACGGTTCTTTGGATATTATAATATAGAGGAAAAGTGAATGCCGATGGCAGGCAATATATCAGTCTGTCATCGGCATTCAAATATATCAGAAGAATCAGGCTTTTGTTTCTTAAAACACCTTCTTTTTCTTCTTTTTCTTGCTGGTATCTTCATAACCATAACCATAGCCGTATCCGTATCCGGAATTACCATAGCCGTATCCGTATTTCTTACCGAATCCATAAGCATAGCTATGTTTGCGCTGGTTCAGATCAATACCGTTAAGTACGGTTGTTACTTTCGGGAACTTTTCTTCATTACAAAGTACGTTAATGAACTCATAACCGGCCTTAGGAGTTACATCCGCACGGCATACATAGACACAGGCATCTGCGTGTTTGGCTATGAGAGCACTGTCGGTTACCATACCAATAGGAGCTGTATCCAATATAATGTAGTCGTAATGTTCCTTAAGCAGTTCTATAGCCTTGCTTAATGCCGGCCCGGAAACCAGTTCTGTCGGATTTGGAGGAATTGGTCCGCCAGGGAGAATGTCCAGATTAGAACTGATATCGGACTGCTGGATCATATCTGAAAGGTTCGTATGCTCCGGATCGCTGAGGTAAGAAGTGATACCATCTGCGCGGCGCGACAGATGGAATACTTTATTCAGTCCCGGTTTTCGGATGTCCATACCGACAATGATAACCTTTTTCCCCATTAATGCCAGGCTGACAGCTGTGTTACCGGCTACAAAAGATTTACCTTCGCCCGGCTGTGTAGATGAAAACATGATGACTTTCTCGCCAGCCTGCAACGTGAAGAGTAAATTGGTACGTAAAGAACGGAATACTTCTTCCATAATACCGTTTTCATTCTCGTGTACCACAATGGCACCTGTTTGTGACTTTTCTGCAATAGGTAATTCTGCCAGAATCGGGGCGTCGGTAATTTTTCGGATATCTTCCGTGTTTTCAATCTTGTATTTCAACAGGTCTCTCAGATAGATGATACCAAAAGGTAATCCTGCTCCGAGAATCAGAGCCACAAGCATGATGATTTTCTTCTTGGGAGATACCGGACGGTTTCCTGCCAGTGCTTCTTCAACAATGCGACTGTTGTTAGCGGTTGAGGCTAAAGTGATGGCATTCTCCTCACGCTTCTGGAGCAGAATGGTGTATAGGGTCGCTTTGATTTCACGTTGACGGGAGATGCTGATCAGTTCTTTTTCCTGTTGCGGTGCATTGCTGATGCGACTCTCAAAGTTCTGTGCCTGGCGGTCCAGTTCTCTTTTGGTAATCATCAGTCCTTCAAGAACACTGGCTACTGTGGTGCGTACATTTCTTCGGGTGGCCTCAATACTTACATCCAGATTGGCGATGGTTGGGTTCTCCTCGGATGAAGTGCGCAACAAACGTTTACGCTCAATGATCTGGGCATTGTAAGTGTTGATAACATTGGTCAGGGTTTTGTCTTCCAGACCCACATTACTTGGGATGACATCCTCTCCGAATTGAGGATTGTCAATATAGTCGCGCAGGAACTCTACCAGACGGATCTGGGTCGAGTTGTTTACACGGGCTTTATTGTATTCAGCATTCTCTTTCAGTGCCAGTTCCGCGTCGCTGGATAAGTCGGTCAGGCCCGAACGTTGTTTGAAATCGGCCAGTTGGTTTTCGGTACTTCCCAGTTCTTCGCCGATCAGTTGGATTCTTTTTTCGATAAATTCGCCGGTCTTTTCCGCGATTTCATTCTTCTCATCATTGGCATCCTGGTTATACATGGCTACCAGGGTGTTGATAAAGTCCACGGCACGCTCCCTGCTGGTGGCCTGCATTCCCACTTGTGCTATTGTTGTGGTTTTTGAGGTTGGTTCAATGGAAATGCTGTTTTTATAACTGATGGCTACAGCGGTAGGAGGATAAATGGTGCTGACAAAAGTTGTCGGTAGTTCCTCCAGTAATTCCGGAGTCAGTTCTTTTAGATTGGGGTTTTCGGAAACAGTGACTACTCCTACCGGGGTATTAAGCACCTGAGGCAGACGGTTGACAGTGGCCTGTTGCTCGTATTTTTCTCCTTCTTTAGAATACTTAATGGTTACATCCCATTGAGCTTTATCTTTTTGTTTGAACTTCAGACTTAATCCGCTGGGGAGTTTGTCTGCTTCTTCCGGGGTCATATAGACATTCAGTGGAGCTGTCTTATATAATTCACGGGTGTAGTTTAAGGTGCGAGGCTCAAAATAATTGATATAAAGACCTTGTGCTATGACCACCTTTTTCATGAGGGTGCGTGAGTTCAGAATCTCAATCTCATTGTCGAAATTGTTGGTCATGGAGATAAGTCCCATTCCCGTAAGAGAACCTAACGGGTTTTTGGCTGAACTGTATCCGCTGCGACTGTTATCTTCTTTGATCAATACGGATGCATTGATCTGATAAACCGGTGTTGATTTGCGGATATACAGATAGCCTAAAGCCAAAAAGATAATGATGCTGGCTACAAACCAAGGCCAGTAAATCAGGTATTTGAAAAGAAGAGCATAGAAATTGATTTTATCTTCTTTTTTTTCTTGTTGTTCGTCAATCAAAAAATCATCTGCCATAAATTATGGTGTTTGAATGGTTAGCGTAATATATTAAAGAGCAGGCTGACAATGGATACCATGGTGGAAGTCATGGAAATCCAAAGGCTGGTACTGCTACCGATTTCTGAGTTCTTGGCTTTGGTCTTGTTGGGGGTCACGTAAAGAATATCATTCTGGCGCAAATAGTAGTAAGGCGACAGAATCAGGTTGGCGTCGTTGAGGTTCAGTTCAACAATCTCCTTTCTTCCGATAGAGTCTTCCCGGATGAGTTTTACATTGTCTCGTATACCATACACGGTCATATCTCCAGCCATAGCCAAAGCTTCCAGTACATTGACTTTTTCATTGCTTACCGTAAAGGTTCCCGGACGGGCAACTTCTCCCAATACGGAAATCTTGTAGTTGCTCATGCGTACATTGACTATGGGTACTTCCTTTAAATAAGTAGTCAGTTTCTCGCGGATCATGTCCTCGGCTTCTCCTTTGGTCAGCCCACCGACTTTTAAGCGTCCCAATATGGGAAAATCAATCTCTCCCGTGTTGCTGACCAGATATTGCTGAATAGTAGGCTGGGTGGTGGTATAAGCGTTTTTATTGGCAATATTGATTGGAGTCTGCATGGCCAGATTAAACGGAGCCGATACTTGAGGATCGGTGGTGTTTACCGTAATGGCAAGCAAGTCTTTGGGCATGATTTTGGCATCGTATAAAGGAAGATGCTGGGCCACCTGGCTGATTTGATCTGCATTCTGAAAATATGGCACCTGCTTATAAGATGTGCACGAAGCGAGAGTCAGTATAAGCAAGAGTATATATGCGAAATTTTTTTTCATAAAGTCTATGGGGTATTGGTTATGAATTTTATTTGCCGAAAATGCGGTCGAAGAAACCTTTCTTGCTTTCTTGAGGCTTTTCGTCTTCGTAATGGTCTAATAAATCTTCGTAAGAAAGGCGTTTGCGCACCATTTCATAAATAGTTCCCCAGTCCGGTAATCCTCCCAAGTTGCGGTCATCAATGAAAAGGTCTGCTTTTAATTTCCGGGAAAAGTGATCGTGTCCTGTTTCTTCTTCCGGATAGTTCTTGTTTACTGCATAGAATTCCAGTCCACGGGCCCGGCAAAACTCAACAGCCTCCTGAAGGAGCTCTCCCTCACGGACGCTCCATAAAATCAGTTTATGACGATCCTGTTGCAGTTTTTTTAATGTTTCTATGGCAAATGGAAGTTCGCGTCCGATTTCCGGGTACCGGTGTTCTACAATGGTACCGTCGAAGTCTACTGCTATAATCATAAATAAGCTTCTTTTATGCTATTTCTATTAATATAAATTTTCCTTGTAGTCAAACAGCCATTCTGCCTCTGACAAAAGAGGATGTTTTTTGTCTTTCTCCGAAAGGATAATGTCTGCCGGATCTAATTTCCAGTCGATATTGAGTTCCGGATCATTCCAGGCTATCGCTCCTTCGCTTTGCGGCGCATAGTAATTATCGCATTTGTATTGGAATATGGCTTCCGGGCTCAGTACACTGAACCCATGGGCAAATCCTCTTGGTACAAATAATTGGCGGTGATTGGTTTCAGATAATTCAACAGCTACATGCTTGCCAAAAGTAGGAGATCCCTTGCGGATATCTACGGCTACATCCAGAACACAACCTTTGATACAACGCACCAGTTTGCTTTGGGTAAACGGGGGCTTCTGAAAATGCAGTCCCCTTAAAACTCCATAACTGCTTTTGCTTTCGTTATCCTGTACAAAAGTGGTTTTCTTCACATGTTCGGAAAAAATGCGTTCAGAAAACGATTCAAAAAAATAACCTCTCGGATCGTTGAATATTTTAGGCTCTATGATGACGACACCTTCAATATCGGTTTGAATAACTTGCATTACAATCTATTTTTCGTTATTGGGGCAAAGATAGGTAAAAATACAGATGAAGGGCATTTAAAAAGAATTAAAAAGACTTTTTTTTGTCATCAAGCTTGAGTAGATAACCTACCGGGATTTCTACCGTAGCATATCCTAAATAAGGAATCTGTATACCTACTTCATGATGCCCGTAACGTTGAACCAGTTCGCCTTCCAGACCGAGTAGGGGGCCTTTGATCACTCTGACCCGGCATCCGGGAGTTAATGTGTCCGGGCAGAATTTTATGGCTGATTCCGTAAAGTCAAACATAAACATAAAGCGTTCCATATCGTGATCCGGGATGACTGTCGGTTTGTGGCTGCCACGCAAAGTGAAAAAACTGATAGCCGAAGAATCTTCCAGTATGGCTGTACGTTCCTGTTCCTCGACATGTACGAAGATCATCATGGGAATGACCACTTGATCAATCTTTTTCTTGCGGTCTGACCATTGGCGCACAACTGTTTGTATCGGAAGAAAATGTTCCACCCCTTTATCAGACAGGCGCTGGGACAGTTTTTTCTCGTGATGCATTTTGACGTATAAAGCATACCATTTCTTCATGATGAAACCCTTTTTGTTGAATGATTTGCAAATATAAGGGTTGTTTTTTCATTTTTTTTTATTGCATGTATCTTTTTTGAGTAAAATAAGTATTTTTGCAAAAGGATCTTTATAAATCTGTTTCTTATTTTATTTGGTATGTGGGGATATTTTTTGATAGGATGGATTAGCTTTGTGGTATTGGTATATTTACACATGATTTGGGACACTTTGTATTATTATAAGAATTTGTCAGAAAAGTTCCGAAAAGTATATCGGGCTTTTACAGAAGAGTGATTCTAATTTGTATTTTGTGTAAATGGTAGGATGGAAGCATGAATCTTTTGGTTTTAAAAAAGAATTTCGAACCGTAAGAGAATATCTTGCTTTCCATGAGATACTTTTTTTATTTGTTTTTTCTGCTTGCCCTGACAGGATTGGGACTGTCTGGATGCGAGAAAATATCTTTTCCGGAAGAGAGTACGGAAAAGGGTGATACCGGTTTGTCTGAGGATACCCTGCAGGTGGATACTACGGGAGAGGGAAGTATGTATGCCCCTGCTACGGTAAAGGACCTGTTGCGCCGGGAGAGTGATTTTATGGGGTTTTCCTGTTGGGTGGCCGGTTATATTGTAGGATATACGGAACGTACAATGAGCAATGCTTCTTTTGGTACTGTCGGTGCGGTTCAAAGCAATATTTTGCTTGCAGACGATCCCGGATGCGAAGATGAGGAGGAGTGTGTTCCTGTTGAATTGAAAACCGAGAAGTGGAAACAGAAACTCAGTCTGGCTCATTGCCCTTCGAATTTAGGTAAAAGGATTGCCATACATGGCCTGATAAAAACATACTTTAGTGTGATTGGGATACGGAGTATGGATGAGTTCCGATGGTTGGCGGAAGAAGATTCCGGCACTCAGCCGGATGATCCGGAAGAAGAGGACAGACCGGATGTACCGGAAGATCCTGATGAGCCGCAAGAAAATCCTGATGAGGGAGATGATGGGAATTCCGGAGAACCTTATTGGATTCAGATGAACAATGTAAGGCTGCAGTGGGTTGACCGGAAATCAGTATTGTTACCCGGAGAACATTATATGATCGGTACTTTTCCGGAACTGGGCGAAGCTGCTTTTATCGCTGCTTCCATGAAATATGGACTCACTCAAAAGTACAGGTCCGTAATAAAAGTACAGGCAAACGGCAACAGTTGGGTTACAGAGGACGGACGGGCTCCTGCCGTATTTACTTTGGAGAAAACCGGTGAGGGCTATTGTTTTCGGGATGAATTGTCCGGCGCATATCTGGCTTACGACCTTAGAGGAGATGCCTCTTCTACTTCTTGGCTTTCTTTGTATACCCTGTTGCCGGAAGAATTGAATGAACGGTATCAGTCCGTTTTTTCTATACAAGTCAATACCCTGGAGGAGCAGTTGCTTACCGTAGGAAAAATAAAATTTTCAGATATTGACAGCCGTAACTGTCTATTGCGTTATAATTCCGGAGGGAATAATTTTAAATTGACCTATGGAAAAAGTGGTGTGCCCGTTTATTTATTTCTACTGAAATAGTTGTTTCTCAAAAAAAAACTTTATATTAGCAGTTGGAGTAAATTTTGAGATATAATGAATGTAAAAAAAACACTTTTCAAAATATGGTCTTTTTATTACCAGGGTTTTAAGGAAATGACCTTGGGAAGAATCTTGTGGGCAATTATCCTGCTGAAACTTTTTGTTTTGTTTTTTGTTCTTCGAATCTTTTTCTTTCCCGATTATGTGGCAACGCATGCCGATGAAGGAGAAGAGGCGCAGTTTGTCGGTGAGGAATTGGTTGAAAGGATGGTTGCCGATTGAATTCTGGTAGAGAACGGAAATATTATTAACTGCTAATATCTGAATTATATGACAGGAACTGTTGATTTGGCTTTGATTGATTGGTCGAGAGCGCAATTTGCGCTGACTGCCATCTATCATTGGCTTTTTGTGCCGCTGACTTTAGGATTGGCGGTGATTATGGGGGTAATGGAAACCCTGTATTATAAGTCTGGAAATGAGTTCTGGAAACGTACCGCACGTTTTTGGATGAAATTGTTTGGCATTAATTTCGCTATTGGAGTTGCCACCGGTTTGATTCTGGAATTTGAGTTTGGTACCAACTGGAGCAATTATTCCTGGTTCGTAGGTGACATTTTCGGAGCTCCGCTGGCAATCGAAGGTATTCTGGCCTTTTTTATGGAATCGACTTTTATTGCGGTGATGTTTTTCGGATGGAATAAAGTGAGTAAGGGATTCCATTTGGCCTCTACCTGGTTGACCGGATTGGGAGCTACCATTTCGGCATGGTGGATTCTGGTAGCTAATGCCTGGATGCAGTATCCGGTGGGTATGGAGTTTAATCCGGATACAGTACGCAATGAAATGGTTGACTTTTGGGCTGTAGCTACCTCACCGGTGGCTGTCAATAAGTTTTTTCATACAGTCCTTTCCAGCTGGGTACTGGGTGCAGCCTTTGTTGTGGGTGTCAGTGCCTGGTTCTTGTGGAAACGTAGAGAAAAACAATTTGCTTTGGCCAGCATGAAAGTGGCTGCCTGTACAGGTCTTGTGGCGGCAGTGATGACGGCATGGACCGGTGACCAGTCCGGATATCATGTGGCTCAGCATCAGCCTATGAAACTGGCTGCTATGGAGGCATTGTATGAAGGTCAGAAGGGAGCTTCGCTAGTGGCAGTCGGGATTTTGAACCGTACGGAATCCGGTGAAATTGATCCGAAGAATCCCTTGATTGCGGAAATAAAAATACCGAATATGCTGTCTGTATTGGCTTATCGGGACAAAAATTCTTATGTTCCGGGAATCAATAACCTACTTCATGGGGGATATACACTACCGGATGGCAGTGTAGCGTTGTCTGCTCAAGAAAAGATGAATCGTGGAAAAATGGCCATTGCCGCATTAGGAGCTTATCGTCAGGCTAAAAATAATCAGGATACTTCCCGGGCTGAACAGGAATTGAAAACCTTGCGTGAAAATATGCCTTATTTCGGGTATGGATATATCCGTGAACCCGGAGATCTGGTGCCGAATGTCACTTTGAATTTCTATGCTTTTCGAGTGATGGTAGGACTGGGAGGCTATTTGATACTGTTTTTTGTTGTGATACTTTTTCTGGCTTACCGCAAGCAATTGGCAGAAATGCGGTGGATGCAATGGTTGGCTATGCTGACAGTGCCTTTGGCTTATCTTGCTTCTCAGGCAGGATGGATTGTGGCTGAATGCGGACGTCAGCCTTGGGCTATTCAGGACCTGTTGCCTGTAAACGCAGCCATTTCCAGTCTGGAGACATCTTCTGTTCAGACTACTTTCTTTATTTTTCTGTTTTTGTTTACGCTATTGTTGATCGTGGAAATCAGAATTATGCTCAAGGCAATAGTGGCCGGACCGGAACAGGATGTAAAACTCACTAAATAGATGAATGATTATGGACTATGTTTTTTATCAGGAATATTGGTGGTTTCTTGTCTCTTTATTAGGAGGATTGTTAGTATTTCTTCTGTTTGTACAGGGAGGTAACGCATTGATCTTTTCTTTGGGGAAGAATGAAACCGAACGCAAGATGATTGTAAATTCTACCGGACGGAAGTGGGAATTTACCTTTACGACTCTGGTAACTTTTGGAGGCGCTTTCTTTGCTTCTTTTCCGTTGTTTTACAGTACGAGCTTCGGAGGGGCATATTGGCTTTGGATGCTCATCCTTTTCAGTTTTGTATTACAGGCGGTAAGTTATGAGTATCAGAGTAAGAAAGGAAATCTGTTGGGACGTAATACATATCGTGCCTTTTTGGTCTTAAATGGAATTATGGGACCTTTTCTCTTGGGATGTGCCGTAGCTACTTTTTTTACCGGATCCGCTTTTACCGTCAGCAAGGGACAACTGCTTCATGAGGCCATGCCGGTGATCAGTTCATGGGGAAACAGTTGGCATGGACTGGATGCTTTAGGCAATGTATGGAATGTGGTTCTGGGACTTGCCGTAGTTTTCCTTTCACGTGTATTGGGCGCTTTATATCTCATTAATAATATTTCGGATCAGATGATCGAGCGTCGGGCACGCCGGGCGGTAGCTGTGAATACTGTATTCTTTTTGATATTTTTTCTTTCCTTCGTTATCCGTCTTTTTCTGACAGAAGGTTTTGCGGTTGATCCGGAAAATGGCCGTATCTTTATGGAACCGTTCAAGTATTGGAATAATTTGCTGGCTCTGCCGGTTGTCGCGGTGATTTTCCTGTTGGGAGTTGCTGGTGTGCTGGCCGGTATTCTGGCTGCCTGCTTCGGTTCCGGCTATCGTAAGGGTATCTGGTGGACCGGTTCCGGAACTGTGTTGGCTGTATTGGGATTATTGCTGCTTGCAGGATATAATCACACGGCTTACTATCCTTCTACATTGGATTTGCAGAGCTCATTGACATTGGCAAACAGTTGTTCCAGCGAATTTACATTGAAAACAATGTCGGTTGTATCTTTGTTGATTCCCTTTGTGTTGGCCTATATCTTTTATGCATGGCGCTGTATTGACCGGAAAAAGATTGACGCGAATGAAATGAATGATGACGATCACACTTATTGATTGGAGAGTCTCCAGATAAACGGCTCCCCGCAATTCTATCAAAAGCATGTAGAATTGCGGGGAGCCGTTTATTTTGTTTTTATAAGTGTATGAAGCCGATTCTCCACTGGTTAGAACAGCTCAAACGTGAATTTATATCCAAATCCGAACCGGGAGAACTTATCGTATGAAAGGAACAGTCCCGTATTGAAAATAAAGGTACCTATTCCATAGCCTATTTCTACATGCGCCGGTAAGTTACGCATGGTCAGGAAGTTCAGATACATCCGTTCGTTCCGGATGTGGCCGGTGTATTTTCCCAGATGTCTTAGAAGCATGAAAGGAGCTTCAAGAACACTGTTGAACCGGAAATAATAACTGGAGGCATTATACCATCTGTTATCCAGATTCTGAAATTTACCTCCGATATCATCCGTCCAGTTGTCAAGAAGGTTGTTATTGTTACGCAGATTGGAGAAATCTACAAAGTATGTTTCACGTTGGTTGGTAAATCCGCCCCCGCCAATCCGGTAGCTAAGTTTGCTTCTCACTCCCAAATTGATGGTATGCTGGATTTCAGCTTCCAGTCTTTCGTATACTCCGGTACTGCCAAGTATGTGGCTGAGTCCCCGTTCATAATCCAAAATAAATGTAGGATATCTGGAGGAAAGACGGATTTTTCTTCCGTTATTGATGTAATAGTACATTCCCGGTGTCCATTCCAGACGGATATTGGGAGCAAAACTGACATATTCTTTTCGGATGACATCTATGATTTCATTCCGATTGTTTTGTCCCTTGATATGGGAGATTCCCTCCTTGTTAAAATCGGGCGGGTTGATCGGAGTTCGGCGGTGCATCGTGATACCCGTAATCAGGTCAAAACCATTGAACAGTTCAATACGGTTTTTGATTTGAATATTCAAGTCTGTGAAATAATTCAGATTCAGAAAATCAAAGTTGATTGCGGTATCAGCCATGGCCTGAATATCTTCAAGCACATCACTGTTGTAAATCCGGTTTCCGTTACCGACTGTAAATTCCAGATTTCCGTTGCGCATGGGAGCGTAATTATAGTTGGAAGTCAACTGCCAGTAAAATTCTTTTCGGGTGAAGTTGTATCCCAGACGGGTTCGGAAATCAATGGACTGCATGTTTTGGAACTGATTCCGATAGCGTAATTCCTGCCGGTAAGACAGTCCGTTGCCGCTACTGTAGCTGAACATGAGCGGATTGAAAAATGGACTACAGCGGAAACTGCCCATATTTTGGGTATTCCATTGATAGTCCTCAATAAAGATATTGCCAAGATATTTCCACATCTTGTCTATTCTCTTTTCTTTTTGGCTGCTTGTGTCCTTTTGGGCAATACGCTCTTTATAGTCCTTGTATATCACTTGTTCATAGGATTCCAGCGGTATTGCCCGGAGACTGTCAAATGCTTCTTCGCTGCGCTCATAAACTTTGGGGTCGCAAGTCAGCACGAAGTTGGCGGAGAGATTGTAATCGGGTTTTGTTTTCTTTTCCGTTTTGATTTCCTTATAGTCCAGATGAGCCCGATATCTTCCTCTCAGTTTGTTCCATAAGAGTGCGTACGAGGCTTCTATATCATAGTTCTCCGGCAAAAACTCGGTCTTGGTTCCCGGTGTACCCATGGTCATGTTACATTTGAACCGGAGGAAGTCAGAGCGCCCTTCAAAATGAATGGTCCGTATGCTCCAGCTGCTGTCATTGACAGTCATATATCCTTTGACCAGCTGGTAGCTTTTGTTTTTGGGAATGAAGGATATATGATAGAGATAGCGGCTCAGCGTGTCTGAAGTGATGGAATCCAGACGAAAATGGTAATATCGGCTGCTCTTGGGAGCCAAGGGAGATACCAGCGCGTCTTTGACTAAATATGCGTCATAAATGTTTATGCTGAAATAGTTGATGATTCCGGGGATGTTTTTATGATTTTTCAGAGTTCCGTTAATATAGCGGATCTTCTGGTCATAGATTGAAGGGTAGGTGTAATGAATATCCCGGTAAGTTTCCAGCAGATATTCTTTGATTCCCTTTTCACTTTGCAGAACCTGAGGTAAATAGCGGAACAGCAGGTTTTTTTTATCCAGATTCAGAAATGCGCGTACGTACATGCTTGCCCGATATTCCTGGACCGTATCTTTATAGATAGGAGTTACGGTGTTGAGATGTTTTAATAAAGAGTCAATGGAAGTGACTGGAGTTTGTCCAAGGCACACTAAGGGAGTCACGGTCAGAAAAAGCAGCAGCATGTATCTGATCGTGTATTTCAGAGTGCTATGGAGCGAAACAGATTTCATGAGTTCTCCATATCTTTGAGATGGATATCAAGAGCTTTTACCGATATCTGTATTTCCCAAATGGACAGTCCCAGCGAGATGATAAGCAGTAAAAGGGCCGTTCCGAAGATATAGACAGACAGCAGATGCATGCCTATGTAAATCAGAAACATGGTGATGACACAGAGAAACAGACTGCTGATGCCGGTAATCTGCATGCTGCGGGTCAGATAAAGACGTGTGCGAAGATTCTTGATTTGTGCGGCTGTTACTTCGGAATGCTGCTTCATGTATTGCTCTTTCAGCGTACGGATTAATTGGGCATAGGAAAGAAAACGGTTGGTGTATGCCAGCATAATCAGTGAGATTGCTGAAAATAATAGTGCCGGTGTTGTCAGATTGAGTTCGTCCATAAGTGTTTTGGTGTTGATAACAGATGCAAAGTTAGAAAAAAACTAATATCACCTTTATGAAAAGGTGGATTTTGACTATTTTTTTAAAGACAATAAGAAACCAGTTCTTTTTCTTTTTGTATCTTTGTGGAAGTTAGTATTTTTTTAAAGAAGCATTTTTGTTATTCAATGATTTTCGATTTATAAACCATGAAGCGAGACTTGATCAGTATGGAATATTGGCGTGAAGCTCATCTGCTTCCACTGCTTTGTCCATCAGATGTGTTTTATGTGAAATATGCCCGAAAAGTGAGGGACAGAATTAAGAAGGCGGACTTTGAGCGTAAACTGACGCTGGATGACATGACTGAAATAGCCTTGACACTGACTTATTATCTGGAAGATGTAGTCAGCGGACTAGGTGTCTGGCACTCCTTTGTCGTAGAGCATAAGCGTATGTATGGTCGGTATTTGCCGTTTTATGACACCCCTGAAGAGTCATACTATACCGATGAGGTAAATGAGGCAGATGTGCGTTTTCTGATCTGGATGATTTTTCAGAAAAGAAATAAGGGGGTGATTGTTAATCCCGAAAATTCCTATTTGCAGCAGTTGGCGCATGATATTTTTTCGCTTTTGGACCAGGATTTTGAATGTGTTCCGGTTAACAGCGAATTGTTGGAAGCCATGAAGAATCCGGTACTGTATCAGGAGTTTTACAATCTGAAGAGTCTGATGGTGCAAATTTGTTGCATGTCTTACCTGTTTTATTATTTTACGGCCCAGCATCGTACCCGAGTGGCGCATTTTGTAGAACGTATCGTAGGTGAAGGGAAATCATTGTCTGTTATAGAATATTTGACAGAGTCTTTTCTGGGGGTATACGAAAAAACCGGTCCTTTGGCGCAGAAACCGCAAGAATGGATCAGCCGCATGCTGGAATCCTGGAATATGAAGGAAGAGGCAGAGGCTGTCGCTCGGATGGACGCCCGGGAAATACAGCCTTACCTTATTGTGCGGTGTGATGAAGATAAAGTCTTTTTGGAGGACTGGCGTGAGGAACATTTTGAATTAAGCATATCGGATATGCTTCAGGTGCAGCCGGAAATGGTGGCCCGCCAGAAAGTGATGATCGGCGCGCTGGTAAAATATAAAGGGAAATGGTATCCTAACGGAGGCATTACCTGGCAGGCTCAGGAGGGCCGGTTTCAGAAATATAAGGAACAGTCTGTTGAGAATGAACAGAAAAAGCGGCGTATTACGGAAAAAATATTGCATGCAAATGCTGGCAGTCCTTTGCTTTTCTTTAAAGATTATGCCGATATGAAGCAGTGGCTGGACTTGAATGTGCCTGATGAGGATCTTGCGGACAAGACTGAAGATCAGACTGATGTACATGCGCAGGAAAAGAATATCCTGGCTTTTGTCTCTTCGGAAACCGGACTCCTTGTATTACCGCGAGGGGCTTGTTGCGTCGCTCATAAGGATAATCCTTATTATCAGCCGGATGAGGCTGGTGAGTATGGGCTGAAAATTTTGTTTGATCCCGATTATTCCGTTCCCGAGGTGGTACGATATCTGGTTCAGGAAAATCTGTTGCCCGATGCTGCTTTGCATTCCGAAACCAGTAGCGAGCGTGGAAAGCAATTGCTGCACTCTAATATAGATTTTCTGTTACGTGTGATTCGACCGGATTTCTAATTTTAATATGTGTGTTATGGATTTTCTCGATTTAGTAAAAAGAAGACAGAGTGACCGAAGATATGAACCGACTCCTGTCAGCAAGGAATTGGTGGTGAGTTGTCTGGAAGCCGCACGGATGGCTCCTTCGGCCTGTAATTCACAGCCCTGGAAATTTGTGGTGATTGATGAACCGGAATTGAAAGGAAAGGTGGCACGGGCTGCAGCCAGTATGGGGATGAATAAATTTGCGGAGGAAGCTCCGGTCATCGTGGCTGTTGTTATGGAAAAGATGAATTTTACAGCCCGTATAGGAAGTGTTATCAAGGATAAGGAATATTCTTTGCTGGATGTAGGTATCGCTGCCGAACATTTTTGTCTGCAGGCTGCTTCTATGGGATTAGGTACCTGCATATTGGGATGGTTCAACGAGAAGGAAGTGAATAAATTGCTGCATGTGGGCAACAGACGCATTCCATTGCTGATCCTTTTAGGCTATCCTGCCGGAGAAATCCGTCCGAAGGCCCGAAAGAGACTCGATGAAATGAGTTCGTGGAACAAATACTAAAAGCGAATCCCCCAGACTGCCGGGAATTTTTTCAACCGGTTGTCTGGGGGATTTTTATGGATACGAACTACTTCCTTGGGGTTATCTAGTCCCACGGTCCAGTCTTTTCAGTGCCAGATGATGTTTCTGTGCGGCCGCTTTTTCGTACCATTCCATAGCCTTTTTCTGATCGGGGGTGCCGATCCATCCTTCTTCGTAAGCCTGACCGATACGATAGGCTGCATACGGGTCGGTAGAAAGCTGATAGGCATCAAAAGCCAGAGGGAGCGATTGTGGCAAATTGGGGGCTCCCTTACGGTATAGATCGCCTAGATTACTTGGAGCATAGAGATGATCGCCTTGCCGGATGGCTTCGCGAAACCAATAGGCGGCGGCAGCGCCGTCGGCTTGCACTCCGATGCCTTCCTGATAGAGAGTTCCTATGTCATTAAGTACCACTCCGTCTGTATGCTTGCCGTTTTGATATTCCTTTCCGATTTGCAGCAACAGGGTAACGTCTTCCTGCGCATAACTTTCCCAGGTTATGCTTCCGTCGGTCTGCCAGGATTTTACCCTTCCTATGGAATGATGTTGCGGTACGTCCGCTTCCAGTTCCTGCTCGTTGAGAATCTGATCTTCGTTGATTTCTTCTTCTGTGGCCTGGGGAAGCCGGTTGTGTTGCAACAGATATTGCAAATAGCCATAAATACGTGGGGTGGCGGAGTGGAGGGTTACTCCTACTGACTGCAGGAGTGGCAGAGTGACGCATTCATATTCCTTGCAGGGCATGGTAAGGTAATAGCGTGGAGCAACGGAGAGAACAGATTTCAATAGAGCTATTTCTTCTCCGATGCTTTCTTCCATCCAGTCTTCATTATAATATTCATATACACTTCTGGATTCACCGTCTTCCGTAGAAAGGACAAGGCGGCCGCCGTTCACAAAATGATGAAGTGTGTCTGCCAGATAGGGAAACAGTCTGTAGTCGCTGTATGAAGCCAGAGCATCCATGCACAGTTCCAGTGTTCCCTGTCGGTTATCTACCAGACAGAACAGGGTTACAGAATCCTTTTGAGTGAAATAGTAATAGGTTGCCTGGTTGAAATCAGCAGTGAAGTTCAGTTGGAGCTTTATACCCAGAACTTTATGAAAGGCCTCGAAAGAAAAGGGGGTATTGTTGTTGATGGTCAGTGAATGATGCATGTGTCGTGAACAGTTAGATGACAGGGGAATGGAAAAATGCCAAGAGGGTTAGATGAAATGAAAGTTCCGTAATCAGGAATACTGCGCCGCAGCAGTCACCGGTATATCCTTGAATCCGTTTGCGAAGATAGCGGATCAGAACTTCTACACAGAGCAGAGGTACCAGCCAGGTCCATATGGCAGGTAGTTGGTCCGGACAGAGGGCTCCCCATAGATATATCGGGAAAAGTTGTGCCAGAGGGCGTAGCAAGTAAGGCAGAATGTTCCGGCCATGAGGGCGGATATAGGTTGTTCTGATTTTTGCGTCTTCTGAAGGGCGGGCATAAGGTAACCGGCAGATGATCTGCGAACTGCATGCCTTGGCATATAAATCGCCGGCGAACAGATAGAACGGAAGATTGTGCGAGGGCAGATGCAGCCAGGTAGTATAGAGCAGTGCCAGATAAAGAACCAGTCCCAGAACCCCGAAAGTGCCGATATGCGAATCTTTCATGATGGTCAGGATACGTTCCCTGCTGTGCCCTCCACCGAATCCGTCCATGAAATCGGCCAGTCCGTCCTCATGAAACGCTCCGGTGAGCAGCAGACGTGCGGCAAGAGCGATTAAAAGCGCTATGGCTGTGGGAAAAATTTGGGCGCACAACCAATAGGATACTGCCAGCGTACCTCCGGTAAGCCATCCGCTCAGTGTCCAGTATTCCACTACATGGCGAAAAGCTTCTTGGGGCACATTTTTCCGGATTTTCCAAAAGGGCAGACGGGTAAAGAACATCAGAGCCGCCCATATCCGGTCGGAAATGCTGGATGAGGATTGCTTTATCATCAGAAATATTTGGTTATATGCGATTGGTCAAATGTATTCATTTCATTCATCATGTGTACAGCCGACTCGATAATCGGGTAGGCACAGAGTGCACCGGTTCCCTCACCTAGCCGGAAGCCCAGTTGCAGCAGTCCCCGTGCATGCAGGTCGGCCAACAGCAAGCGGTGTCCGCGCTCTTCTCCTTCATGACCGAAAAGGGCGTATGCCCGTGTGGCCGGATAAAGGCGACTGGCTGCCAGCATACAGGCCGACATGATGAAGCCGTCCACCAGAATGATCATCCCCAGTTCGGCTGCCCGAAGCATGGCACCTACAGCGGCCACCATTTCAAAGCCTCCGAAGTACCGGATAATCTCTTCGGTAGTGGGAGTGGGATGGGTTTGCCGGAAACGGTTCACTGCGGTGCTTAATACTTTATATTTATGAGATACCCCTTCCGAATTCAGGCCGGACCCGCATCCGATGCATTCTTCCAACGGGTGATTTCCCAATAAATGCAGCCATACGGCAGAAGGTGAGGTGTTGCCGATACCCATTTCGCCAAAACAGATGATGTTGCAACCGTTTTTCCGGCACCGGTCTGTCATTTCTGTTCCTACTTGCAGGGCGCGTTCCATTTCTTCCTCGCTCATGGCTGCTTCGTACAGGAAGTTTCGTGTGCCCCACGCTATTTTCCGGCTGATAATTTGGGGGTATCCGCTCAGGTTGTAGTCTACTCCTACATCTACTAGAAGCAGTTCAAAACCATGTTGGCGGCAGAACATGTTGACACCCCCGCCTCCTTGGGTAAAGTTGATCATCTGTTGCCAGGTAATTTCCCGGGGAGAAGCACTTACACCTTCGTGTTCAATACCATGGTCGGCGGCAAAAAGCACGTGGCAGGGATGCTGTAAGGCGGGATGGCAGGTTTGTTGGGCCAGACAGATTTGCGAGGCTATTTCTTCCAGTCGTCCCAATGCTCCCAATGGTTTGTTCAGATTGTCTATCCGTTGTTGGATCTGTTCTTTCAGACGATAATCAGGTGAGGTAATGGAATAAGTGTTCATGTTCATTTTATTTTAACGGGAATACCGCTGACCATCAGAATTACTTCATCGGCCTTTTGGGCCACATATTGGTTCAGCCATCCCAGAAGATCTGTAAATTGTCGCTGTATCGGATCGGGGGAGATTCCGCCGCTGCCGATTTCGTTGGTGACAAACAGAAAGGTGGCATCCTGTCGGGTCAGCCGGTCGAATTCTTCTTTCAGTTCCTGTAAAACGTGTTGCACCGTTTCCTGACCTTCCCGTGCTTTTTCGACATCTTCCATCTCTTCTGATTTTGATGTCATTCTGTTGTTTGAAGCTCGGAAGAAAAAGTTCGTGGCCCATAGCGTCAGGCAGTCAACCAGTACGGTATGTCCGGAGAAATGATGCCGTGACAGCTCCAAGGGCTCTTCTATGTTGACCCAGTGTTTGCCCCGTCTTTCCTGGTGCATTCGGACACGCAGACGGAACTCTTCATCCCAGATACGTGCGGTAGCCAGATAGACCGGATTCGGATCCATCTGCTGGGCCATCTGCTCGGCATAGGAACTTTTTCCGGAGCGTTCTCCTCCGGTAATCAGAATGATCTTTTTGGACATATTGTTTGGATTAGTGTCATGATGTCTTTCCGATATCACTCCTTAAAGAGAGTGACATCTGTAATGATAATACAAAGATAAGAAACCTATTTTATCTATCCTTATTTCCGGAGACGATTTATTTGAAAAATGGAGGGTAAGTAAGCAGCGTAAAATTAAGGTAAAAAATACGGACTTATTCAGAGAAAAAAGCAAAAGTATGCGCACTTTTGTATACTATTGAATATCAGGTATATATGAAAATGAAAAAATGATCCTGATCTTTTATAAAAATCGTCCTGACGAAATGAAAAAATCGTCCTGACAACTTTTTCATTTCGTCAGGACGATTTTTTTCTGCATTTGAGAGTATCAATCTTTTTAATCCGATTATTTTACAAAACTTTCGGAAAAATTATTTGATGTTCTCCCGGATTTTGGTAAGATAATGCTTCATGGCTTCCTCGTCATGTGAGCTGATGATGTCGATCAGTTCCTTGAGTTCCTGACGGATCTGCTCTACCTGATCTTTGGTTTTGGGATTGTACAGGATTTCGCGCAGCAGACAGTCATCCTCACCCAAAACGCCGCGCGCGATCTGCAAGTGGCGCTTGAAGGTTGTACCCGGAGCATCCTGATGCTTCATGACTGCCGCAAAGACAAAGGTAGAAACAAAAGGGATACTCAGAGAGTAGGACATGGTTTCATCGTGCCCCTGGAAGGAATACTCGCATATATTCAGCCCCAGACGGCTATACAGGTCGCGGAAGAAGATGCGTCCCATATAATCACCTTCGTTGATGATGATGGCATTCTCCTGACTCAGTGCCCCCAGATTGGCGAATGTAGGACCGAACATGGGGTGAGTGCTGACATAACGCATGCCGGTTTCTTCGTAAAACTCCTTGAATCCGGTTTTTACAGAGGAAATGTCACTGATGATGCAGTCCTTGGACAGATGGGGAATGACCTGTCGGAATACGTCGAGTGTATATTTCAACGTCACGGCATTGATGACCAGTTCCGGATCGAAGGCATCGATTTCATCGAGCGAGGTGAAACGCTGGGTATTATACATGAAGCGTAACCGTTTCGGATCAACCTCATATACAGCTGTTTCGTGTTCAAAGCTCAATAAATCTACAAAAAACGAGCCCATCTTACCGGCACCTAAAACCAAAATTCTCATCGTATGATCAAGTTATTTGTGTTGTTTTTACTGTTTGTTCATAAATTCCATCTGCTGACGTACACTCTCTTCGTGGATATGCTCGTAGATGCTCTTGATGAAGTCGGCATCCATACCGCAGAGCACACCCTGAGCGGCACGCTTGTCCAGAATCTCGCTGTAACGGGCTGTCTGTACTACTGCCATATTATGTTCTTTCTTGTAGGCGGCAATCTCGCGGCTGATGCGCATGCGCTTGGTGAGCAGTTCCATCAGACGGTTGTCCATTTCGTCAATCTGCTGGCGCAGAATGTTCAGGCTTTCGGTGCTTTCCTTGGTGTTACGCACTACCAGACGGTCCAGGATGAAGTTCAGCACGTCCGGCATTACCTGCTGTTTGGCGTCGCTCCATGCGCAGTCCGGGTTGCAGTGGCTCTCTACGATAAGACCCTCGAATCCCATATCCATGGCCTGCTGTGCCAATGGAGCGACCAGATCGCGGCGTCCGCCGATATGGCTCGGGTCGCAGACGATCGGCAGGTTCGGATAGCGACGGTGCAATTCGATAGGAATATGCCACATCGGTGCGTTGCGGTACAGCTTCTGGTCAATGCTGGAGAAGCCTCGGTGGATGGCTGCCAGACGGGTGATGCCCGCTCCGTTGATGCGTTCCAAAGCACCGACCCACAATTCAATGTCCGGATTGACAGGATTCTTTACGAACACCGGAATGTCCACACCTTTCAGAGAATCCGCCAGTTCCTGTACGGCAAACGGATTGGCCGAGGTACGTGCGCCTACCCAAAGCATATCCAGTCCGGCATTCAGGGCGGCTTCCACGTGTTTTGGAGTAGCTACCTCTGTTCCGATCAGCATGCCGGTCTCTTTCTTGACACGCTGTAACCAAGGAAGGGCTTCTTCGCCCATACCTTCAAAACCTCCGGGTTTGGTGCGCGGTTTCCACACACCGGCACGGAATATCTTGATGCCTTTATTGGCCAATGCTTTGGCGGTTTCCATGACCTGCTCTTCGGTTTCGGCACTGCAGGGGCCGGCAATTACTAGAGGTCTGTTATCTGATCCAGGTAAATTCAGTGGTTTTAAATTCAGTTCCATACTATTTTATATTTATGTTGTTGTGATTATTTGAATACTTTTTTAATACGTTCCAGCGCTTCGGCAATCTTGTCTTCCTTGGCACAGAGAGAAATGCGGATGTATCGCTTTCCGTTTGATCCGAAAATGAATCCCGGGGTGATGAATACGCGTGCTTCGTGAAGTACTTTTTCTGTCAGTTCTTCCACATCCTGATAACTGTCCGGAATGCGTCCCCAGAGGAACATGCCCACTTGTTTGGGGTCGAAGGTGCAATTCAGAGTACGCATAATCTCTTCAGCCAGAGCCCGGCGACGGGCGTATACCTGTACATTGGCTTCGTCGTGCCATTCGGCGTCATTCTCCAAAGCCTTGGCTGCGGCGAGTTGCAGCGGGCGGAAGGTTCCGGAGTCGATGTTGCTCTTTACCTTCAGGATCCAGCGGATGAACTCGGCGTTGGTGGAGAGCATACCCACGCGCCAGCCCGGCATATTGTGGCTCTTGCTCATGGAGTTGAACTCGATGCAGCAGCTCTTGGCGCCCGGTATCTGGAGAATACTCCGGTGTTCGCGGTTCAGGATGAAGCTGTACGGGTTGTCGTTGACCACGATGATGTTGTGGCGCTGGGCAAAGTCTACCAGTTTCTGATAAGTTTCCATCTGGGCGTTGGCACCGGTCGGCATGTTGGGATAGTTGGTCCACATCAGCTTTACGCGGCTCAGGTCCATGCGCTCCAAAGCATCGAAATCCGGTTGCCAACCGTTTTCCGGAGTCAGATCGTAGTTGACGATTTCCGCTCCCAGAATGCGGCTCAGAGAGGTATAGGTAGGATAACCCGGATTGGGCACCAGTACCTGATCTCCCGGATTGACAAAAGCCAGAGTGACATGCAGAATTCCTTCCTTGGAGCCGATAAGCGGTTGGATTTCAGTCTGCGGATCCAGATCCACACCATACCATTTCTGATAGAAACCGGCCATGGCACGGCGCAGTTCCGGAATGCCCACTGTGGGCTGATATCCGTGAACATCGTCCCGGCGTGCCTGTTCGCACAAGGTCTCTATGGTTTGCGGAGAGGGAGGCATATCGGGACTGCCTATAGCCAGACTGATGATGTCCATGCCTTCGGCATTCATCCGGGCCACTTCCTTACCTTTTCTTGAAAAATAATATTCGTTGACAGAGGCCAGACGGTCGGCCGGTTTTATATTCGGATTATAAACATTCTTTTCCATCGATATATTCTCCTAATATTTTAAGTTCTTGGGTTAATGGGGTTATGGCATCAATGCTTTGTGAATAGCGTGTGTAGTCGGTAAAGGCCAGATCCACGTAGAACATATACTGCCATTCCTTGCCGATAATAGGCAGAGACTGTATTTTGGTTAGGTTCAGTTTATAGAAAGAGAAAATGGACAAAACCTGTGAGAGAGAACCTTCCTCGTGTGCCAGGGTAAATACCAGACTGGCTTTGTTGGTTTTGCGGATGTCGCGGAGCAGGTTGGCCCGCTGCGGATTGCAGAATACAAGGAAACGAGTAAAATTGTGTTTGTTGGTTTCGATACCCTCTTCCAGGATTTTCATTCCATAAAGAGGAGCGGCAAATTTGGAGCAGATGGCAGCATGACCGCGTTTGTGCTGTTGGCTGATGGATGCGGCGGCACCGGCGGTGTCTTCCACTTCGACCACCTTGATGTTCGGGTGATGGTTCAGGAAATCGCGGCATTGCATCAAGGCTACCGGATGTGAGTTTACTTCCTGAATGTCTTCCCAGTTATCTTCCGGAAGGCACATGATGCTGTGTGAAATGCGCTGTTTGTGTTCGCCTACGATGGTGGCTCCGCTTTCACGCAGCAATTCGTAGTTATGCAGCAGGCTGCCCGCAATGGTATTTTCTATGGCTGCCATACCGATTACCGAACTGTCGTTTCGCAGTTCTTCGAATACCTGTTCAAAGGTGGCGCAGCAGATCAGTTCTATGTCCTCGCCTTCGAAATACTTATGTGCTGCAATGTCGTGATAAGATCCTTTGATACCTTGTATCGCTATTCGTTTCATATCTCCTGTTTCTGTTTAAAAAAAAATCCCGCTTGCACGCAAGCGGGATTCATGTGTTTATATTCTGTTGTTCTCTTATTGGCTTATACATACGAACTCCCGCTTCACTTTATTGCTAAAGTAAAAGTAAAAGAAGAAATAAAAATATGTATTAAATAACTCTTTCATTTAGTCGTTCGTTTTTTGTTCAATGCAAATGTAGATAAAAAAATATATACCGCCAATAAAATGAACTTTTTTTTGCAAAAAAAATATTATTTCTGTCAGATATTACATTATTATATAGAAAGCATGACTTTTTAGTTATAAATTAATGGAATCAATGATAATTTGATAGATTTCCGACGGGGATGATATGGCTTTCGATTGGCTTTCGGGCTGCTGGTACCATGTTTCATCCAGTCCCTGATATTGCGGCGGGGCAATTTGTCCCTGCTTCATTTTACGGTTCATCCAATTGAAAAAAAGTTCCCAGCGCGGAGCGCAATATTCAGATAGAATACCACTCAGAGCCGGTACCTGTCCGGTGGACTGTTCCTGCTTGCGAATCAGGGACTTGTACCATAATACACCGCCACAATCTTTCCCTTTTTGGTTTTTGTCGGCTTGTGTGATCCAATAGGACCAGCACCATGTATTTTCACAGGCACGGACACTGTCGGCCAAATGAATCATATGCAAAAACCTTTTTTGATCCTGAATCAGTTTTTGCGTGTCTCGATTTTGGAAATCCTGACAGATCTGTTTGTAAAGATGTTGGCCCTTTTGTTCCAGAAGCATTGCGGAAAGGCGTATCAGGTCTTTCCGGTAATTGCTGTTTGTTTCCGCTGTTTCTTTTATGTGCAGAAAATCTTTCAGTATTCCCGTGAGCTGATCGCATAAAGTGGTGTCTGCAGCTTCTGTTTCCAACAGATTCATGGCAGGTTTCTGACAAAGAAAACTGTTGGAGGAATCATAACCATATTCCAACTGTGTCAGTCGGAGACAAGCTTCTTGTACAATACTGTCGGAACAGCCGTAGCGCATGTGCAGCAGTTCCTTTATTTCGTCAGAAAGAGATATTACTTCGGGACTCCATCTTCTGTTGTGTATCAGACTGTAGGATAGGGGATTGGTTTGACTGCTACCGAGATTGCTGCCTATTCCCAAAATGAGTGATGCCGTTTCCGGATTGTTGCTGGCCTGTTCCGGTTGGTTTATGGCGGCATGTAATTTAAGAGCATCCGGTTTTTGATTGTTGCCGTTCCAGACCCAGATCCATGGGATCATTTTGGTAATTGAAAGATTTTTCCAATGGTCAGATATTTTTCCTTCAGTATAGGCAAACAAAGATTTTTGCTGCTCCATGCCGTTTGTGTTTATGGACTGCAGAATGTATCTGTCGGTTGGAATGATCCAGTTGGCCTCGGGGTTATGTTTCAATATGGCTTTCTGAATATCAGCGGGAAAATCCTGTCCGCTGACGCTTCCCTGATAGAAGGGCACTGTGCCGTATATTCGTTCACAGCTTTGATACCATTTTTTTGCCATTTGAGCAAAAAATGGATCATCAGCACTGACTGTCGTTTCTTTTTTCAGCAGATTATCGGCTGTATGATCAGCTATGGTAATGAGATTTTTCTTTTGCTCGGTCAGACTCTTTGGAACGGTTCCCGTAAATGCCGGATAGATGGGCAGCATACCCAGTTCCTGCATTCGTTGTAGAATTTTTTTATGCAGCTTTTCCTGTCCCTTGAGCCAGTCTTTAGGCATCTGTTCGGTGCCGGACAGATACTGGTTGATTTCCTTTTCGCTCAGGCCGTAATCTGTCAGAAATTCTTTCCAGATACAATCTGTTCCGTTCCATATCGGGCAGGCATTAATTCCATTGAGTGCCATGCGGTCGATTTCCTTTTCCCAGGTTTCCCAGTTCCAGAACATCCTTTGCCATGGAGCATATGCCGTATATCCTATTTGCATGTGAGTTTCCCGATAAGTCCGTTCTTGCGGCATGGGCAGCACATCGGGCAATTGCAAGGTGCTGTCACAGTCCGTATAAGACACTCCACAGTAGTTTTTCAGATACCAGTCCAATCCGCTGGCAATACTGACGTAAGAATTGCCTTTGATGCGGATACGTTCTTTATGAGGAGCAACCTCAAAATAACTTCTTTGTGTATTTCCACGTTCTACTACAAATTGAAAATATTTTCCTTTTCCGGGGGCTATCCGCTTCAAAAGCAAATCAATCGGTCCGGCAAGGCATATATTCGGAAGTGTAGTCCATAAAAGTAATGATAAGATCTTTTTCATGAGTGTCCGTTTGTTTTATATTTTTGTGTGTCTGTCTGTTTTACGGTTTTTATTGATTGCTCAAGGTGCCGTTTAATCCGTTTAAAAGAGTCGGATCCTGCTCCAAGGCTTTGCGCAGGTCGTCCATGGCTCCTTTAGAGTCATGTAATAACATACGGATACGTCCGCGTTCCTTATAGGCTTCCGGGAAGACTTCGATCCGATCCATACCTTTTTGCAGAATATCCAGCGCTTCCGGATAATTCTTTTGCGAACTGTGCAGTTGGCTGATGAGCAGATACTCCGCTTTACTGTCAGGATGCTGTTCATTTCTCTGTTTCAGGATTTCAAATGCTTTGGAGGTTTCCTGATTCTGAATATAAAGATTTATGCGGGTTACCAGATCGTCCAATGTCATTTCGTGCAGGTCGTCCAGATCCTGAGCAGCTTCTTTAGTCAGTCCCAGGCCAAGAAAAACCGATGCTCTTTTCCGGAGCAGGGAGTCTGCTGTGGGATGTTGTTTTAATAACTGGGTTAAAAGAGCTATGGCACCCATGAAATCCTGTTGCTGGCAATATCGGTCTACCATTTCCAGATCCTTTTGGATCAGTTCGTCGTTATTGATTTCTTTTTCCATATACTTGCATATTTTGATTTTCCACAAAAATACGAAAGATTATGCAAACTCGAAGCGAAACCTGGATTTTATCTTGTTCTGTGGTGGCAAAAAATGGACAGGATATTTTGTCGTCTTTGTAAAAAACTTTATTTTTGTTTTGTGAAAATATTTGTCATGTTAATGTCGCTTTAACTTAAATAATAGTGAGATATGAGAGTTCTGTTTGTCTTTTTTTTATCGTGTTTGTTTCTCTTTACCAGTTGTGAGAATAAAAGAAAATGTCCGTTCTGCAGTGGAGCGGGGGAGGTGCTTGTAGAAGGTTCTATGCGTGAATGTGTTGTTTGTCATGGAGAGAAGGAAGTGGATGATAAAACTTATGAGAATTTTTTCAAGGCCATGGAGCATTTGCAAAATTCTGGAAATATGACCGCACCTTATAATTCCGGGAGAGGGGACGAAGCAGATGGTGAACTGACGGCTGTCTGCCCTATGTGTTCTGGGTCTGGAGTCTTTTCTTTTTACGGAGAATATCACCCCTGTTCGGAATGCAATCAGACCGGTAGGGTTACTCCAGAGAGAGCCGTTCAGTTACAGCAGTCCTTGCAGGAATTGGATCAGATGACAGGTGGAGGCGGATATGGTAACACCAGTATTCAATACGGGTCTTCGCCAAATGACGGTGATGCCTCCCGACAAGGGCAGGGCTCTTCCGGAAATGATTGTCATACTTGTGGAGGTACTGGTGACTGTACTTACTGCCATGGGGTAAAAGTGGTTGAGTATGATGGAGAATATGGCGAACCCGGAGGATTTATGAAATGTCCTGTCTGTAAAGGCAATGGCCGTTGTGGAGTTTGTAACGGATACGGAAGCATACGGTAATCCTGCTAGGGAGCACGTTAATAATTGGAGAAGATGTTCGCAATCTCATTTTAAATGTGTATTTTTGCCTGAGAAGATTGTTTAAATTCTGGAGTTATGTCTTTGAAATTATATCAGGCCGATGTGTCTACACAGCAGCCTGTAGACTGCGCCGGCGAGCAGGTTCATGCCGGTTTCCCGAGCAGTGTGCATGGCACCTTTACCGAATCCATTGACTTAAATAAAGAGCTGGTGCCGCATCCGGCCACCACTTTCTATGCCCGGGTGCATGGCGATTCGATGCGTGATGCCGGTATTGACCATGGCGATTTGCTGGTGATAGACAAAAGTCTGGAAGCTGCTGATGGGGATATCGTGGTGGCCTTCGTGGACGGGGAGTTCACGCTGAAGAAAGTGCATTTTGACGATAAGGAAAACTGTATCTGGCTCATTCCGGCCAACGAGGAATATTCACCCATAAAGATTACTGAAGAGAATCACTTTCTGATATGGGGTGTTCTGACATATAATATAAAAAGACAATTCAGAAAAAGATGATAAGGGATTTGCAAGAAAAAGATATTCCGAGAATCTTGGACATATGGCTAGACTCCAATCTTGAAGCACATCACTTTATATCGGATGGCTTTTGGTTTAAAAATCTGCCGTTTGTTGAAACAACTTTGCCCCAATCCGAAGTTTATGTCTGTCTGTTTCATGATTCAATAGCTGGTTTCATAGGTTTAAGTGACGATTTTATAGAAGGCTTGTTTGTAGCTTCAGAGTATCGTTCCCAGGGTATCGGAAAACAATTGTTGGATTATGTAAAACAGGAACATCATACTCTGAAATTGAATGTTTATATCAAGAATATGCGGGCCGTTGATTTTTACAAACGAAATGGCTTTCATATTAATACAAACTTCATCGATGAACAGACCGGAGAGAATAATTATGAAATGATCTGGTCAAAACGGCAGGTATTATGATAGCCTTGGTTGATTGCAATAATTTTTTTGTCTCCTGTGAACGTGTGTTCAATCCACAACTTCGTGACAAGCCTGTCGTTGTTCTGAGTAACAATGACGGTTGTGTCATTGCCCGTAGCAATGAGGCCAAGCGGTTGGGGATAGCTATGGGGGTACCTTTGTTTCAAATCAAAAATTTTCTGGAGCAGCAGCGGGTGGCTGTTTACAGCAGCAACTATACCCTGTATGGCGACATGAGCCGTCGGGTAATGAGTCTGCTGGCCGATTTCTCACCCGATCTGCTCGTGTATTCCATTGACGAGGCTTTTCTGGATCTGGACGGAATTGTTCCGGAGACGGAAATGACGGGATATGCCGGCCGGATCCGTACGACAATTCTTCGCGGTACGGGGATTCCGGTAACGGTGGGTGTCGCTCCGACCAAGACCTTGGCAAAGGTGGCCTGTTATTTTGGAAAGAAATATCCGGCTTATCATAATGTCTGTGTGATCGATACTGAGGAAAAAAGGATGCGGGCCTTGCATCTGCTTCCGGTGGAGGAGGTGTGGGGAGTCGGCCGGCGTCATCGGGAGAAACTGCATCGTGCCGGTGTTCGTACGGCATGGGATCTGACCCAGAAAAGTGAAACGTGGGTACAGCATGTCATGACTGCTACAGGAGTGCGTACGTGGAAAGAATTACAAGGCTTCTCCTGCATTGAAGAAAAAAGCATGGACTATAAAAAAAGCATCTGTACGAGCCGCAGTTTTTCCGAAAGGGGACTGAGTCGTCTGGAGGAACTGGAGGAGGCTGTTGCCAATTTTGCGGCAGAATGTTGCTTGAAACTTCGTCAGGCAGGCGGGCGTTGTGGCGGACTGACCGTATTTGCCGCCACCAGTCGCTTTCAGACAGGGGAGGAGCGTCATGCCATTTGTCAAAGTCGGAATCTGGCCGTTGTGACCAATGATCAGCAGGAGCTTGTTTCGGTCGCTCTGGAACTGTTGCGCTCCGCATGGAGCGATGACCGGACCTATTATTATAAAAAAGCCGGAATGACGATATGGGACTTGCGTTACGACGGTGTGGTGCAACCGGTCTTGTTTGACCCGATAGACCGTGTGCGGCAGGCCGCTTTGGCCCGTGCGGTGGAAGAAATCAAGAAAAAGAACGGAGAGGACAAAATAAAGATAGCCGTGCAGGGTGACGGTTACCGTCATTTTATGAAGTCACAGCACCGCTCGCGCGATTATACCACGCGTCTGGATGATATTATTGAAGTACACGTCTAAAATGTTTTGTAAACGGACTGGTGCTTCTTTATGATCACGGCAACTGTTTTCATCAGAGCGATAAAATAAAAAAGTGAATATGCCGTTACGGCATATTCACTTTTTTATTAAGGGGGGATAAGAAAATATTTCAAACTTTGTCATTATCCGGAGTATCCACCAAAACGGAAACCGTGGCATCGCCGGTTACATTGACCGAGGTGCGCAACATATCCAACGGGCGGTCCACTCCAAGAATCAGTGCCAGTCCTTCAGAAGGAATACCTACAGAGCTGAGTACCATGGTGAGGATGACATAGCTTCCGCCAGGAATACCCGGAGTACCGATTGAAGAAATGGTAGTCAGTGCCACAATGGATAGTAAGTCTCCCCAGTCCAGATGCACTCCCATGACCTGAGCGATGAATACTACGGCTATGGCCTGGTAGCAGCTGGTTCCGTCCATATTGATGGTGGCTCCCACGGGAAGTACAAAAGATACGGTCTTTTCGGAAACACCCAGTTTCTTTTCCAGTGTTTCCATGTTGAAAGGAAGTGTTGCCGAGCTGGAGCTGGTGGTGAATCCCAATAACTGTACCGGATACATGGCGCGGATAAAGCGTTTGGGAGACATTTTGCTGAAGAAAAAGATAAGACTCGGATAGAACAGGAAAATCAAACAGAGCAGAGATACTGCTACTGTCAGTGTGTAGACAGCCAAAGCGCTAAATACAGAGGCATTACCGGCATTGCTGACCACCATGGCACCCATCAGAGAAAAAACACCTATGGGAGCTGCCAGAATAATAAAGTCCACCATTTTCAGCATTACCTCATTCAAGCCGTCGATAAAAGACCGTACGGTGCGTGTCTTTTCCGCAGGTACAGCCAATAGAGCCGTGCCGAAAAGAATGGCAAAGAAAATGATCTGTAGCATATTGTTGTTACTGGAAGCTGCCGATACGATGTTTTCCGGAACCAGATCCTCAAAGAATGCCAATGGACCGCGTTCTTTGCCCTCCGTTGCTTTTTGGGCAGACTCTACAGCGGTCTGTACAAATCCCTCCATTCCTGATAGCTGGCTGGCATCACACAATTTGCCCGGACTGACGATTAATGCCATGAACAGACCAAAAACAATGGCAAAAATGGTTGTGCCGATATAGATCAGTAAAACTCTTCCGCCCAGACGTGACAGATGGGCAATGTCTTTCAGGCTGATCACTCCTTTTACCAAAGAACAGAATACCAGAGGGATGGCAATCACCTGAAGCAATTTGATAAAGATCTGTCCCCAGGGCTTGATCCAATATTCAATGAATTGTCCGTGTCCGGTTCTCACAGCGATGAAGCCGGCCAGAATTCCTAATAACATTCCCAGCAGAATCTGCAAATAAAGTGGAAATTTTCTTTTTCTCATGTGTTTTTGTTATCCTTTTAAATAAATCCTGTTTGTAATTTGAAGTGCAAAGATAACGATAAACCTTTAATAAAAGGGTTCACATTCTGAATAGCTTTATTAAAATATTGGGAATTCTATCAGTTTTTCTTTTTATATTTGCAATCTAAACTAATTCAAAAACAACTATGATTAATTTATTGGAAACAGCGACGACTGCTGCCGAAGCGGTGAAAGAAACAGAAAAAATGGTTTCTTCGGGAAGATTTGACATGATTTTGGACAAGTTGATCGAAATGTCCATATCAGCGGGTAAAAACATTCTGGTTGCCATTATCGTATTTATTGTAGGACGCTTCCTCATTTCGATGCTGAACAAACTCTTTGCCCAGGTCTTGGAGAAACGTAAGATTGATGTTACGATCAAGACTTTCCTTAAGAGTCTGGTGAATATTCTGCTTACCCTGTTGCTGATTGTATCGGTTGTGGGAGCTTTGGGAGTAAACACCACTTCGTTTGCCGCTCTGTTGGCATCTGCCGGTGTGGCTATCGGTATGGCGCTCTCCGGAAATTTGCAGAACTTTGCAGGCGGTTTGATTGTTTTGTTGTTCAAGCCTTATAAAGTGGGAGATTGGATCGAAGCTCAGGGGGTATCGGGATCGGTTTCTGAGATACAGATATTCCATACCATTCTGACCATGGCCGATAATAAGGTCGTTTATATTCCCAATGGCAATTTGAGCAGCGGTGTAGTTATCAATTATAGCCGTAAGGAAACCCGGAGAATTGAATGGGTTGTCGGTGTGGATTATGGTGAGGATCTGGCAAAAGTGGAGCGTGTGGTACGTGGCTTGTTGGATGCCGATGCCCGCATTTTGAAAGATCCGGCTCCGGTGGTGGCTCTGAATGCTTTGTCTGCCAGCAGTGTGGATGTGACGATTCGTGTGTGGGTGGCCGCTGCCGATTATTGGGATGTGAACTTTGAGGTAAGAAAGAACATCTATAATGAGTTTAATAAGCAGAATATCAATTTCCCGTTCCCGCAGTTGACACTGCACAAGGCATAAAGGAAATAGACTCTGATCAGTATTTTATAAAAATGTATTTTGTCAAATCGGTCTGTTCTTTTTTGAACGGACCGATTTTTTTATTTTCAGAATCCCTGACTAAAAAACTATTTTCTCTATCTGATTTTTTTTAATTGTCACTTATCTTTGTATTTAAAAACATATCACTAAACGCAAAGGATGATTATGAGAAGAAAGATATACGGATGGATTGTTATAGGGGCGCTTTTTTCGATGAGTGCTGTAATGCGTGCAGAGACACCGGAAGAACGGGGACTGAAAACAATAAACGGTATGACGGCACAGGCGCACATCGGCTTTCTGGCCAGTGATGAATTACAGGGGCGTGAGGCGGGAACGGTTGGCGGACGCATTGCCGGGCAATATCTGGTTGCACAATTGCAATCTATGGGCATCCGTCCTTTAGACGGAAGCTATCTGCATCCTTTTGAGGCCTGTCATCCGGAACGTCAGCAGAAAGGAGGGCGTTGGCAGGTACACCCCGATTCTGTAGCGGCGATGCGCCGTTCGGGAGCGGCCTTTCAACTCCTGTCCTTGAATAATGTTTTGGGGATGATTGAGGGTAAAAATCCCGATGAAATTGTAATAGTGGGGGCGCATTATGATCATTTGGGAACCGATTCGTTTCTGGCCGGTGATCGGATTTATAATGGAGCGGACGATAATGCTTCCGGTGTTTCGGCCGTGTTGCAGATTGCCCGTGCCTTTCTGGCTACAGGAAAACAGCCGGAGCGCACCGTGATTTTTGCTTTTTGGGACGGTGAGGAAAAAGGATTGTTGGGCTCCCGGGCTTTTGTCGATCGCTTCCCGAAGATGGATTGTGTGAAGGGATATTTGAATTTTGATATGATCGGACGCAACAGCGATGAGGCACATCCGGAGCAAGTGACTTATTTTTATACCGAGGCTTGTCCGGTATTCGGGCAGTGGCTCAAGGGAGATGTGCGGAAGTATGATCTGAAGCTGGCGCCCGACTACCGTCCGTGGGATAAACCGGTGGGAGGCAGTGACAATGCTTCTTTTGCTCTGCGCAACATTCCCATCATCTGGTATCATACCGGCGGTCACCCGGACTATCATCAGCCGGGGGACCATACGGAAAAAATCAATTGGGATAAAGTGGTGAACATCACTAAGGCCTCTTTCCTGAATATGTGGAAAATGGCCAATGAAAAAGAGCTTTAGGATAGTTTTTTGCTGTTTTTTTATTAAGTTTGTATCTGGTTTTTCAAGACTCAATATGATTGAACAAATAGAATTTGCTTTAAGACCTCAGCGGCGTGGCTTCCATCTGGTTACGGAGGAAGTGCTCAGTCATTTGCCTGCTTTGCCACGGCAGGGGGTGTTGCACCTGTTTGTGAAGCACACCAGCTGCGCGCTGACCATCAATGAAAACTTTGATCCGAGTGTGCGGACCGATCTGGCCGGAATCTATGACCGGATGGTGCCCGAGAATGCTCCTTATTATATCCATACGGACGAGGGGCCGGACGATATGCCCAGTCATGCTAAATCGACCATGACCGGAGTGTCCCTTTCCATACCTATTACCAACGGTCGCCTGAATTTAGGCACTTGGCAGGGTATTTATTTGTGTGAGTTCCGCAATCACGGCGGGGCACGGAAGATTGTGGCTACGATCTGGTCTTAAAAACAAACAGAGATAAAGAAATATGATTGACAGAGCTACGGTGGAGCGCATCATGGATGCGGCTCAAATCGTTGATGTGGTTTCCGACTTTGTGACGCTGCGGCGTGCCGGAGTGAACTATAAGGGGTTGTGTCCGTTTCACGACGACCGTACTCCTTCGTTTGTGGTGTCGCCGGCCAAAGGTCTCTGCAAGTGCTTTGCTTGCGGAAAGGGAGGTAATGCCGTGCACTTCATCATGGAGCACGAACAATTGTCTTATCCCGATGCCTTGCGCTATCTGGCCCGGAAATATCACATCGAGATTCAGGAACGCGAACTGACCGATCAGGAGAAGTTGGCCCAAAGCGAACGCGAGAGTATGTTTGTAGTGAATGAGTGGGCCCGCGACTATTTTGAGCAACAGTTGTATGACACGGTGGACGGCCGTGCCATCGGAATGGCCTATTTCCGCTCGCGCGGTTTCCGGGACGATATTATCAAACGCTTTCAGTTGGGCTTCAGTCCGATGCAGAAAGATGCTCTGGCACGTGAAGCTTTGGGTAAGGGATTCCGGGAGGAATATCTGGTTAAGACCGGTTTGTGCATCAAACAGGAGCATGGCGGACTGAAAGATCGTTTCTGGGGACGTGTTATCTTCCCGATTCATACGGTGAGCGGCAAGGTGGTGGGCTTTGGAGGGCGTGTGCTCGATCAGGCCACCAAAGGTGTGAACATGAAGTATCAGAACTCTCCCGAGTCGTCCATCTATTCCAAGAAAAAGGAACTTTACGGTCTTTTCCAGGCCAAGCAGGCCATTGTGAAGAACGACCTTTGTTTTCTGGTTGAGGGATATACGGATGTGATTTCGATGCATCAGATGGGTGTGGAGCATGTGGTATCCTCTTCGGGTACGGCACTGACGCAGCAGCAGATTCAGATGATTCACCGTTTTACGGAAAATATTACGGTGCTTTATGACGGTGATGCGGCAGGTATCAAGGCTTCCGAACGAGGTATTGACATGCTGTTGGCCGAGGGCATGAATGTGAAAGTGCTTCTTTTGCCCGATGGAGACGACCCGGACAGCTTCGCGCGTAATCGTACGGCGGCCGAATATCAGGCTTACCTGAAGGAGCATCAGGTGGACTTCATCAAATTCAAGACAGACTTGCTTTTGCAGGAGGCGCAGGGAGACCCGATCAAGCTTTCCCGACTGGTGCACAGCATTGTGTGCAGTATTGCCGTGGTGCCCGACGAGATCATGCGTACGCTTTATACCCGTGAAACGGCCGTCATGCTGGGAATGGAGGAGAAAGTGTTGGTTTCGGCCATCAACAAACAGATGTCCGTGTACCGCACCGAGCAGAAAAAACGTCGTCAGAACGAAGAGCGGCGGGAACAGAATATTTCCGAAAGCCCGGTGAATGAGGCTACCGCTGCTCCGGAAACTGTTGCTCCGGTAACCGGACAGACAGCGGGCGGTACGGTGACAGTAGATCCGACAAGGAATCCGGAATCGGCCGTACAAACGGCACCTTCAGAACAGCCGTCCGAAATATCGGCAGGAGCAAAAGCGGAAGAACAAAAAGCTGAAGAGGAGAGTTCACAGTTCCTGGCCTATATCCAAAAAGGAAAGAATGGTCCGAACATGGCTTTCTATCAGAAAGAGCTGTTGCTGGTACAGGTGCTGATACGCTATGGTGAGCATATTGTCTGCTACGTGGAAGATGAGCAGGGACAGGAAGTCCCTTTCACCGTAGTAGAATTCATTTATTACGCACTTCAGGAAGATAAACTGAATTTTCAGGTGGCCTTGCACCAACGTATTTTGGATGAGGCGCTGGAACATTTTCGCGAACCGGACTTCTCGGCACAGCGTTATTTCCTGAATCATCCTGATCAGGCTGTGAGTACGCTGGCTTTTCAGCTGACCAGTGATAAGTATCAGTTGAGCAAATATCATACCAAAAATCAGAAACTGACTACTGACGAAGAGCGTCTTTTTGATCTGGTCCGTCATCTGATGACCGACTTTAAACTGGCGATTATCGATGAGGAACTGAAAGGAATACTGAACCGCCTGCGTGATCCGCTGATTCTGAAGGATAAAGAAGCGTATATGAAAGTAATGAAACACTATATGGAGGTGAAAGAGGTGGAAAGCACGTTGGCCAAGGAGCGTGGCGACCGGGTGATTACCAGTCTGTAACCAAAGATTATATTTATGACCAACCAATATATAGACGGCCGGGAGGCCATGCGTCGGATGGACGAGTGGGGCGCACAGAAAAAGCCCTTTCTTTTTCTGATTGATTTTGAGGGAACAGAATGCCAGGTGTTGCCGCTCGATGAGATTGATCCGGAAGAGCTGAGATATGATTTTCGGGGAGTGACGAATTGGACAGAGCAGGAAGATGATCCACTGCCGCCTTTGGAGTGGACACCGAAGCCCGAAGCGTATGAAACTTACCGGAAGTCCTTTGACTGTGTGTTTGAACAACTGCATGCCGGAAACTCATTTCTGACGAATCTGACCGTGGCTACTCCGGTGCGGACAAACTGGACGCTCCGACAGATTTTCCGTGCGGCACGTGCTCCTTACCGACTTTGGCTGAAAGACCGGTTTGTGGTGTTTTCGCCGGAGATCTTCGTGCAGATAGAGGGTGGAATAATCCGTTCTTTTCCGATGAAGGGAACACTGGATGCCCGTTTGCCGAATGCCAGGGAGCTTTTGCGCAACGACCCGAAAGAGCGCGCTGAGCATGCTACGATTACCGACCTGATCCGTAACGATCTGAGTCGTGTGGCCGAGCAGGTAACGGTGGAACGATATGCTTATATTGACGAAATCACGACGCATCGCGGTCCGTTGTTACAGATGAGCAGTGAGATAGTCGGTACCCTGACTCCGGAATACCGAGACCGGTTGGGCAGCATGCTGTTTGAACTGCTTCCGGCCGGTTCCATTACCGGGGCGCCGAAAAAGAAAACCGTGGAGATTATCCGTACGGCCGAACATTACGAGCGCGGTTTCTATACGGGCGTGATGGGGATTTTCGACGGTGAGCGTCTGGACAGTGCGGTGATGATCCGTTTTGTGGAGCAGATGCCCGACGGTTCGTTCTGTTATAAGAGCGGAGGGGGAATCACTTTCCAGAGTGAACCCGATAAAGAATATCAGGAAGTAATTCAGAAAATATATGTGCCGATTCATTGAAACAGTTCGTTTGGAGGAGGGCGAGGTCCGTTTTCCGGAAGATCATGAAAAACGGATGAATACTACCCGGGAGCATTTCTGGCCCGGAGAGGTGCCGTTGCATCTGACTGATTACATACAGCCGGAAAAAATGTTCGGACGTGTGCGTTGCCGGGTGACTTACGGCCGGGAGATTCAGCGCGTGGAGTATTTTGCGTATCACCCGCGAATGGTGCGTTCCTTGCAATGCGTGGAAACTTCCGGACTGGATTATCATTATAAGTATGCCGACCGGAGCGTGTTGAATGCTCTGTTTGCCCGACGGGGAGATGCCGATGATGTATTGCTGTTCAACGACGGGCTTTTAACGGATACTTCTATTGCCAATGTGGCTTTATGGAACGGAAGCGAATGGCATACGCCGGATATACCTTTGCTGGAAGGTACACATCGCAGCCGTCTGTTACGGAACGGACTGCTGAAACCCCGCACCATCCGTCTGGAAGATTTGCCGGATTATCAGTTTATCACCCTGTTTAATGCCATGCTCGATTTCGGCGAAGTACAATTACCGGTGTCGGCTATTTATACAAAGAGAACATAAACCCATAAATATTTTAGCTATGAGTATCAAAGAATATATTCAGGAGAATGAGAACCGCTTTTTGGAGGAACTGTTCAGTCTGATCCGCATACCGAGTATCAGCGCCCTGCCCGAACACAAGGATGACATGTGGGCTTGTGCCGAGCTTTGGAAAACCTTGCTGCTGGAGGCCGGTGTCGATGAGGCCCGTGTGATGCCGTCAGCCGGTAATCCGATGGTGTATGCCGAGAAGAAAGTAGGCGAGGGACTGCCAACAGTGTTGGTTTATGCGCATTACGACGTGATGCCTGCCGAGCCTCTGGAACTGTGGAAGAGCAATCCTTTTGAACCCGAGATCCGTGACGGACGCATCTGGGCCCGTGGAGCGGACGACGATAAGGGACAAGCTATGATTCAGGTCAAGGCTTTTGAATATCTGGTGCGCCACGGTCTGTTGCGTCACAACATGAAATTCATTTTCGAGGGTGAGGAAGAAATCGGCTCGCTCAGTCTGAATCAGTTCTTGCAGGAACATAAGGAACTGCTTCAGTCTGATGTGATTCTGGTATCGGATACCAGTATGTTGCGCGAGGACTTGCCTTCGCTCACTACCGGTCTTCGCGGACTGGCTTATTGGGAAGTGGAAGTTACCGGACCTAACCGCGATTTGCATTCCGGACACTTTGGCGGTGCGGTGGCCAACCCGATCAACGTGCTTTGTGAAATGATCAGCAAGATGACCGATGAGCACGGACGCATCACCATCCCTCATTTTTATGATAAGGTAGAAGAACTTTCTGCCGAAGAACGGGATATGATTTCACACATTCCGTTTGATGAAGAAGTCTATAAAAACGCGATAGGAGTGAAGGCGTTGCGCGGTGAAGAAGGATATGTCACTCTGGAACGCAACAGCTGTCGCCCGTCGTTCGATGTATGCGGCATCTGGGGTGGATACACTGGTTCGGGTTCAAAAACTGTATTGCCGTCGAAAGCCTATGCCAAGGTTTCCTGCCGTCTGGTGCCCCATCAGCAGCATGACGAGATCAGCCGCCTGTTTACAGAGTATTTCGAGAGCCTGGCTCCCGAATGTGTACAGGTAAAGGTGACCCCGATGCACGGAGGAGAAGGTTATGTATGTCCGGTAAGTCTGCCGGCTTATAAAGCTGCGGCGCTTGGTTTTGAGGAAGCTTTCGGCAAGAAACCATTGGCGGTGCGCCGCGGAGGAAGTATTCCAATCATCAGTGACTTTGAACGTATTTTGGGCATCAAGACCGTGCTGATGGGCTTCGGACTGGAAACCAATGCCATCCATTCGCCGAATGAAAGTATGTCGGTGGATATGATCCGCAAGGGTATCGAGGCAGTAGTGGGCTTCCATCTGCATTTTGAAGAATGTCGCAACGAAAACAAATAAGTGGAACGACTATGAGTAAGGAACTGATTATGCTGGGCACGGGAAACGCCGCTGCCCGGCATTGCTATAATACCTGTTTTCTGATCCGCAACGGAGCGGAGTATTTTCTGGTAGACGGTGGTGGAGGAAATACCGTGCTTAACCAGTTGGATGCTGTGGATGTGAGTTGTAAAGACATTCATGCTCTGTTTGTGACCCACACCCATACCGACCATCTGTTTGGCGTGGTGTGGATTATCCGTACCATCGCTCAGATGATCAATCAGAAGCGCTACACGGGAACGCTGCGCATCTATACGCACGACAAGGTGATTCATACGTTGAGAACCATCTGTTCGCTGACTCTTCCCCCTAAGATTCAGGCACAGCTGGACCGTGGAATTGTCTTTCACGAACTGACCGATGGCCACGAGTTTACCGAATGTGGTATCCGCTTCCAGAGCTTTGATATTCATTCACGCAAGGAAAAACAGTTCGGTTTCCGGGCAACATTTGCAGACGGAACTACATTGGCCTGCTTGGGTGACGAGCCTTTCAACGAGCTGAACCGCGCTTCGGTAGAAGGAGTGGACTGGCTGCTCTGCGAGGCTTTCTGTCTGTATCGCGACCGAGAAGAATTTTCTCCTTATGAAAAGCACCACAGCACGGCGCGCGATGCCGGTTGTCTGGCACAGACGCTGAATGTGAAGCACCTGTTGCTTTATCACACCGAAGATCATACACTGGATGAACGGAAACAGTCCTATACCCGTGAGGCCGCACAGTTTTTCGACGGAGAAGTCTGTGTACCCGATGATTTGGAGACTGTTTCTTTGGGCTAAAACTCCTTCGGATCAAATTTCAGATACCCTAATCGGGTGTATTGGATGCCGTGACTTTCATAATGCTCCAGCACCTTGCAAGACAAGATAGTAACCGTTTTACCCGGAGTCATTTTCAGACTGTAACAGCTCAATGCTTTTGGAGTCTGGCTCCGGTGGGTTGCTTTCACCACAAAGCTGTATCTGCAGTTGGCTTGGTCTATGGCCGTAACGAACTGGTCGATATAGAAATCCGGTTTGTAGGTATTGACCTGAAGGCGGGCGGTAACGATCTTTACGCTGAGATGCTCTAATTTTTCTCCCACCTTGGCTACAAAGCGACTGGAAGAAGAATAGACCCGTTTGCGAGGGGGACTAAGTTCGCTGTGAATCAAGGCAAAGTCCTTGGCGAGCTCCACCAGTTGTTTCAGCTGCTTCTTTTCGGGATCAAACTTGTTGGCCAGCCAAAGCACATAGTTGGGATCTACATAATACACTTCGGCAAGATGCTTTCCGTGATACTTGCCGAATGAGAGAATATCATATGTATTGCCGTAATAAGGCATAAAGAAAGAATTGTCCAGCCACGTAAGGGCCACTTTGCTGTATTCCAGCAGGTCGATGGCTTTTTGTACGGCTTCGGTAAACTGGTTGGACAAGGTGCGGAGAAATACGGGCGGATGCCCTTCGGGAAAGACGCGCCACAGACCGTAATATTTTCGGTATGGGGTGGCAATGCTGATGGCATAATAACCGTTGCGCGCATTTCTGGTTTCATTGAAACGCGCGACCTGCTCCTGTAATTGTCGGATCGTTTCGGGGGAAATCCTTTCATATAGATTTACGGTAGCCATATCGTCCTCCTTTCTTCTATTCGGATTATAAACGAAAATAGTTAAAAATCACGGAAAAAACAAATTTTATTCTCTTTTTCTCTTTTCCGCCATTATTCGATCAGGATAAAGGGGACTCTTTTTCGATTATTCCATTCTTTTCTTTAAATTTGCGCAATATTAAATAATGAGAATATGAAAAAGACAGGTTTATTTTTAGCTTTTGCTTTGTTGGCAGCCGGCACAGCCAGTGCTCAGAAAAAGCATTTCGACTATAAGTTTTACGGACAGATCCGCACTGACTTGTTTTATAATAGCCGTTCCAATTCCGAAACAGTGGACGGACTCTTTTATATGTATCCAAAGGATGAGGCGAGAGACCCGAACGGTGAGGACTTGAATGGAATCCCAAGTGGAAATTTTTATACTTTATACACCCGTTTGGGAGTGGATGTGAAAGGACCGAAACTAGGACATGGTATTCGTCCGTCGGCCAAGGTGGAAGTGGATTTCCGTGGTTCAGGTACCAGTTATTCTACCGTACGTATCCGTCACGCTTATTTTAATCTGGATTTCAAGAAACATTCTTCTCTTTTGGTCGGTCAGACCTGGCATCCGCTTTATGGCGATGTGGCTCCGGATATTATGAATCTGAATATGGGAGCGCCGTATCAGCCGTTCAGCCGTGCTCCTCAGGCGCGCTATCGTTTCCATCAGAAGAATTTCCAGCTTACAGCTGCTGCAATCTGGCAGTCACAATATTTGGCTGTAGGACCGGCCGACAATAAAGCTGGAACCGTTGATACAAAGAAAAGTCAGGACTTTTTAAAAAACAGTCTGACTCCCGAATTCTATTTGGGACTGGACTACAAAACTCCGAATTTGTTGGCTGGCGTAGGGCTGGAGATGATGTCTATGACTCCAAGAACAACTTCTATAGTAGGAGCTACCGATGATTTTAAAGGAACGGAATATCGAGTGCACGAACGGATCACTTCGCTTTCTTATGAGGCACATGTGAAGTATCAGAAAGAAAGCTTCCTGTTGGCTGCTAAATCCGTATTGGGGTCTAATCTCACACAGACCAGTACCGTGGGTGGCTATGGCATTACGGATATTGATCCGGTTACCGGAGAGCAGGAATATACTCCTCTGAAGACTTCACATACCTGGGTGAATGTGATGTATGGCAAGAAACTTCGTGGGGGGCTCTTCGGCGGTTATCTGAAGAATCTAGGAGCAACCAAAGAGTTGAAATATGGAGTGCTGAGTACTGGTTATAATCTGGAAACCGATACTAACCTGGACCAGCTGGCTACTGTTTCAGCTGAGATTTCCTATAATCTGCCTAACTGGAAGTTTGGTCTGGAATATTCTTATTGTAATGCCTGGTATGGCAGTAATGATGAAAAGGGTAAGGTTGTTGATACCCATCGGGTTGACAATCATCGCATTGTAGCTGTTGCCTTATTCCAGTTCTAATAAAGTGTTTTTCTAGAATCAGAGTAGTGCATAAAAATATAAAAAAGGGGCTGTGTCATGTATGGAAGTTATGACACAGCCCCTTTTTAAGATTTAACGGGTCTTGATATATTTCTTACCCTGAATGATATAAATGCCCGGTTTTAGTGTTTTAGAAGTCAGACATTCATTCATCATATAAGTTCCTACATATTGTCCGTCAATAGTATAAACTTTCACATTCATTCCATCATTTGTGATTTGGGAAATGCCGGTAATGTCATCTCCGTCCAGATGGAACTGAGACCAGATCTTATGCTGTTCGAAAACTGAACTGTTTGAGCCAACTTTCAAGGTAATCAGACTCAGATCATCTATTCCGCTGAAAGTATTGTTACTGCATGCCGGCGCTTCACTTGTATTGGTATAGGACGTGAAGTCAATGGTCTGCAGACCGGTACAATCGGCAAATGTATAATTTCCGGCTTTGAAATCTTCAGGCAGGATGACACTTTCAAGAGCGCTACAGCCTTCGAAAGCACTGACTGTTGTTCCTACGGATGTATAACCGCTCAGATCTGCAGTAGTAATGGCCGTATTCTTGAATGCTTCGTCTATGTCGGTAGCACCGGTGAACAGGCTGAGGTCAATATTAACCAAAGCTGTACATCCTTTAAATGCCTTCTTCAATGTGGTGAATTTGGCTGTTTCTTCTGCTGCTGGGAGAATGACATCTGTCAGAGCGGTGCAATTATTAAAGATACCGTATTCTTTGTTGATGCCCTGGCGGGAAAGAGGTGTACTTTCGGTTACTGTAATCTGGCTCATGTCCAGTAAGGTGAGTGTCTTGTTGTATACCTCAAACAGTCCGCCGTTGTTACCCAATGCCAGAGAAAGCATATTCAGTTTGTCGCTGTCCCACTCACCGGTCAGTGTCAGGGTTACAGCTTTGGAAAGGCTACTTGGGATGTCAGAAGCATCAACTACAAAGTCAGTTACTTTTTCCGGTTCTGTATTATACAGATTCAGTTCACTCCAGTCTGTGTCGGCTGAGAACAGTTTGTAAGCTTCGTATTTTAAAGACAGTTTGATGAGACTCAGGTCGTCAATACCCATAAAGAAGGTTTTGCTGAGTTCAGGAACCTCTGTGGCGTTGAAACTTGTCCAGTCTATTTCCTTTAAGGCATTACAATAGGCAAATGTATTTTTGCCCACAGGGAAGGATGCTGGAAGAACAACGGTGGTCAGAGCCTCACAATTTTTTTAATACTTCTTTGTTTTTGAAGAATATAATGCTAGGTTAAAATTAATTGCAAATTTAAAATAAAAAAATAAGTCTCAGAAATTTAAAGTTCGTGTATTCACAAATCTTTTGTTTTTTAACTATTTTCTGACGTTTTGTTGCCTAAAATGGTGTTCTGTTGTCATTCTGCCGGTATAAATGATGCAAAACTTGACTCTCTGTGTGCGTTTTCCGTGTTTGTGCCGGATTTTATGTTATTGGTGTGGTCTTATTTATGATAATGTGTAGGAGGGGTATTCCATACCTTATTATATAAGAAGTGTTTTTTGTCTTGTGTTTATTTTTTATTTCAGTATGATTTCAGAATGGATGGTTTACTCGTTGGCGGAATTAAATTAGCGCATATTTAACTCTACCAATGGGTTTCTCATTTTTATAGTTAATATATTG
>CALUIU010000016.1 GCA_944320795.1 Candidatus Paraprevotella stercoravium
CTCACGGACGCATGAGAATAGTGAAAAAGAAAACGAAAGTAGGAAGAAAACTACTTCGTTTTCCTCCTACTCGATTAAAACGGTTGTTTGGTTTCCGATTTTATTCTGAGGATATGTTTCTACTTGGGAGTATGAAATCTGCAATTCTTCAGAACAAACTGTTTTTATCTGGTGCTTTTAGCTCAGGAAGGAAATCAGTACTCCGGCGGCAACAGCTGAACCGATCACACCTGAGATATTGGAAGCCATGCAGTAGTTGAGCACATGGTTCTTCGGATCATATTTGGTGGCAATCTCGTTGCACACACGGCTGGCCATCGGCACAGCGCTTAGACCGGTGGCACCGATCAGCGGATTGATTTTCTTCTTGCTGAACAGATTGAATACCTTGACCATCATGATACCTGAAGCGATAGAAAGGGCAAAGGCCAGGAAACCGCCTACGACAATACCGATGGTCTGCATGTTCAGGAAAGCGTCATAAGTCATGGTGGCGCCCACGCACAGACCCAGGAAGATTGTGGCCGTGTTCATGATGGAGTTGGATGCCGCGTCAAACAGACGGCTGGTATCGGCTCCGATTTCTTTCAGTAGGTTTCCGAACATCAGCATACCGATAAGCGGTACGGCTGTCGGCACGAAGAGTGCCACAATTGTGGTCACGGCTATCGGGAAGATGATCTTCAGCGTGCGCATGTTTTTGATATCATTCTTCGAAGGGTGCAGCTTCTCCTGTTCCTTCATATTGATCATCAGTTCCTTTTTGCTGCAGGTCAGTTTTACGACTAATGGAATGATCACAGGTACCAGAGCCATGTATGAATAGGCAGCAATGGCAATCGGACCGAGCAGATGTGGGGCCAGCTTGATGGTGGTAAAGATGGCGGTCGGACCGTCGGCGCCACCGATGATGCCCAGTGAAGCGGCTTCTTTAGGGGTGAAGCCCATCAGAATGGCTACCAGCAGCACGCAGAAGATACCGAACTGCGCGGCGGCACCGAAAATGGACAGGCGCAGATTGCGCAGCATCGGACCGAAATCAGTCAGTGCGCCCACGCCCATGAAGATGATCGGCGGCAGGAATCCGGTTTTGATGAGCATGTAGTAGAGGAAGTTCATCAGTCCGAATTCGTGGGCAATCTGGTGCAGCGGCATGTCCCAGATGAGGCGGCGCGTATTGTCGGAGCACAGGACATAACCTTCGGAGTCGGCTTGAATCACTCCCATGCCGCCGCCCGGGAAGTTGGCCAGCAACACTCCGAATGCGATGGGAATGAGCAGCAGCGGTTCATATTTCTTTACGATGCCCAGATAGAGCAAGATGAATGCCAGGGCATACATGACCAGAATGCCGGGTTCCAGCGCCAGATTGCTGAATGCCGTCATCTGGTACAGCTTTTCTAAAATCTTATATATTTGGTCCATATCACTTTCTTGCTATCTTCATGATTACATCGTCTTCTTCTACACTGTCGCCGGAGTTGACCACAATGGCTGTGATGACTCCGTCAAATTCGGCACGGATGGCATTATAGGTCTTCATGGCCTCAATGTAACCGATGATGTCGCCTTTCTGTACGGCATCGCCCACATTCTTCGGAGTTTCCTGCGCATTCTTCACGCGGTAGAACTTGCCTTCCAGCGGAGCGGCAATATCCTCGCCTTCGCCGACAGGTGCTGCTGAAGCAGCACCTGTCTGAGCTGGAGCGGCTTCTGCAGTATCGGTACCATAGGCCACTTCCACCTGATAGCGCTGTCCGTTAAGCGTAAGGGTGAGTGTCTTAGGGAGTTCGGCCGGAGCGGCGGTAGTGCCCTTATGCTGCTCTTCGCGTTTCTTTTGCAGATCAGCTAGGAAGTTTTCCTTGGCTTTCCCACTCTTGTAAGCCTCATACTGCGATGGATGCATGGCATATTCGAAGAGCTCTTCATCGTCCTGTCCGGTTTCCCAGCCTTTTTCCTTCATCAGCTGGCGGTATTTGTCCAGCTCATCCGGATAGTTGCTTTGTGGATCGCCGGTCATGAACACACGTCCCTGTTCTTTAGCCAGAGCTACGATTTCCGGAGCCACTTCGCCCGGAAGTTTTCCGGCTTTGCCCAGAATCATATCCCAGATGTCGTCGGCAATCATGCTCCAGCGTTCTTTGCCTTTCTCGAGTTGCATTACGTTCATTAGGGCTAGATTCTTGACATACTGGCTGAACGGAGTTACCAGGCAAGGGTATCCCAACTTAGGCCAGATATAGGCCACCTCGTCAAACAGTTTGATGAGCAAATCGTCCTGAGTCAGTTCCGGCTGATTGTGTTTGACTTTCCATTTGTTGATGCTTTCCAGATTGGTTTCCAGATCGGCCATCAGCGAGCCCATCATGCCACCCGGCAGTCCCGGAGCAATCAGCAGGGAGTTGTTCAGACGGTTCAGCGGGTTGCAGTAGAAGCCCAGGAAATCATCCATCATTTCCTGAATCTGTGAGCGCACCTCCATATAGGCGGCCATATTGATTTCTTTCACTTCAAAGCCGGCATCCTTCAGCATGGCCTGTACGGCAATGATGTCGGCGTGACCGGTACCCCAGGCCAGCGGAGCTACAGCGGTGTCGATATAGTCACAACCGTTTTTGCAGACTTCCAGAATGGAAGCCATATTGAATCCCGGTCCGGCATGGGAATGATACTGGATGACGATGTCCGATTTATAGGCCTTGATTCCGGCACAGATTTTTCCCAAAGTTACGGGGCGTCCGATGCCCGCCATGTCTTTCAGACAGATTTCGTCGCATCCGGCATCAATCAGTTGCTTGGCCATATTCACATAATAGTCTACGGTATGTACCGGTGAATGGGTGATGCAAAGACAGCATTGCGAAATCATGCCGGCGGCATGGGCATAGTCAATACTCGGGATGATATTGCGTACATCGTTCAGTCCGCAGAAGGTGCGGGTAATGTCCGTGCCCTGCGCTTTCTTTACCTTATAGAAAAGTTTACGCACATCGGCCGGTACGGGGCTCATGCGCAATCCGTTCAAGGCGCGGTCCAGCATGTGGGTCTGTATGCCGGCTTCATGGAACGGACGCGTCCATTCGCGCACGGCTTTGTTCGGATTCTCGCCGAACAGAAGGTTCACCTGTTCAAAACCGCCGCCGTTGGTTTCCACGCGGTCGAAACATCCCATACGGATGATGGCCGGAGCCACTTTGACCAACTGGTCTACGCGCGGTACATATTTACCGGCGCTTTGCCACATATCTCTGAATACAAGGCTGAATTTTATTTCTTTTTTCATGTTTGTTTCAATCTGTTGTTGATAATCAGCTGAGAAGGCTGAGGGTTAAGATAATTTCTTGATTTGTGCCACATGACCTTTTCCGCCGGTCAGTTCCTTTACGGCAAGCTGGATGACAGCCTGTGTAGTGGCATCTGTTTCAGAAGTATTCGTAGCAGGGATTTTCGAGACAGGTGGGGCCTCTTTTGCGTTTGCATTGGTAAGATTCACAAGCAACTTTCCTAATCCGATGATGATATAGAGAATCAGGAATACGGTTGCCATGCCCACAACCATCAGTTGCAGAGCCAGATAAATGTTTTCCGTGTTCATAAGCTTTGTTTTTTTATGGTATTGTTTGTTGGCCTGATTCAAGAGAACCGGTCATGCGAATATAAGCATTTTTTTCTTCATCAGCTTGGTTTCGGATGGCTTTATTGACGAACTGTTAGACTTTATTCACGTCTGGCTTCAATACGGATTCCGGCACCGTTACAGTCGGCTCCCATAGGTGGGTTTTCTTTGGTGATTTCCAGAGTAACGGCTTCTACTTCGGGATAGGAGCGGAAAATGTGTTCCAGAATTCTTCCTCCTACGTGCTCAATGAGTTTGGAGGGGATTTCCATTTCCGAGCGTACGATGTCGAACAGGTCGGCATAGCTGACCGTGTCGGACAGTTCGTCGGTCTGGAGGGCATGAGTAAAGTCTACCGTTGCTTCCAGGTTGACAAAAAAGTGAGTGCCAGTATATCGTTCCTGTTCCAGAACTCCGTGGTGGGCAAAGAAACGGGCTTCTTTGATAAAGATTTTAGTATGATTGATTTTCATATTTGCTTTTTTAAATGTTTGGAAGTTATAAAAAACGCATCTTTGCCTGTTACCACTTGAGAAAGCAGTTTGGCAAAGATGCGGTATTCAGATCATTGTATGATTTTAATGCTTGTTCGTAATGGATTATCCACAGCGTGAAGTGCCGCAGTGCTTACAGATCAGGCAACCTTCCTGATAGATCAGTGTTTCATGACCACAGTTCGGGCATTTCTGTCCTTTGGCTTCGGTTCCATCGGTGATGTATTTCTTCAGGGCGCGCTCCACACCATTCTTCCAGGTGTTGATGCTTTCGCTTTCCAGTTGCAGGGAACCCACCAGGCGGATCACATGCTCCAAAGGCATACGGTAACGCAGCACACCGGAAATCAGTTTGGCATAATTCCAATATTCCTTGTTGAATTTTTCAGAAAGACCTTCGACAGTTGTCTTGTAGCCTTTCTTGTTCTCAAACTGGAAGTCATATCGTTTGGTGCCGTCTTCGCATACATTCTTGATAATGCGTCCTTTGGTAACGCTCTTAGGCAAGACGATACCCTCATCGTCATCTTGAAGTCCGGTGAAGATTTCATAAGGCTGTCCGTCAAGCAGTCCGATAAAGGCCACCCATTTTTCCTTGTTGTTCTGGAAACGGACAACGTCACATTCCAACGATTTCGGGCGTACTTCCGTAACAGTCGGATGCTCAAATACTTTCGGTTGTTCCGGCTTGTCGCTTTTCTTCTTGACCGAAATCATCACTCCGGCACGTGAACCGTCACGATAGATGGTACATCCTTTGCAGCCGGAGCGCCATGCTTCTACATACAGGCGGTTAACCAGTGCTTCGTCTACGTGATTCGGCAGGTTTACGGTGACACTGATAGAATGGTCTACCCATTTCTGGATGGCGCCCTGCATCTGCACTTTCATCAGCCAGTCTACATCATTGGCTGTGGCCTTATAATAAGGCGACTTGGCTACCAGTTCGTCAATTTCTTCCTGGGTGTATTTCTTTTGAGTGTCATATCCGTTCACTTCCATCCAGGTCATGAACTTGTGATGGTATACGATATACTCTTCAAAAGCATCGCCGGTTTCGTCTACAAAGTCAATGTGTACTTCCGGATCATTCGGATTCACTTTTCTACGGCGCCTGTAGATCGGCATGAATACCGGTTCGATACCTGAGGTGGTCTGTGTCATCAGACTGGTAGTTCCGGTCGGCGCAATCGTCAGACACGCGATGTTTCGGCGTCCGTATTTGGCCATGTCGTTATACAGATCCATGTCTGCCTCCTTGATACGGTTGATGAACGGATTGTTCTTTTCGCGTTCTGCGCTGTAGATAGGGAAGGCACCACGTTCTTTAGCCATCTGAACGGATGAGCGGTATGCCTCCAGAGCAACGGTTTTGTGTACCTGTACGGAGAAATCAGTGGCTTCCTGAGTGCCGTATCTCAGATTCAGGGCAGCCAGCATATCACCTTCGGCAGTAATACCTACACCGGTACGTCGGCCCATGCCGCTCTTCTTGTAGATTTTTTCCCACAGATGTTTTTCTGTTTCTTTCACCTCATTTGATTCCGGGTCACTCTCGATTTTCTGCTGGATCGCTTCGATTTTCTCCAGTTCCAAATCAATGATGTCATCCATGATACGCTGTGCAGTAGCTACATGCTTCTTGAACAGTTCAAAATCGAAATAGGCATCCGGAGTAAACGGATTGACTACATAGGAGTACAGATTAATGGCCAGCAGACGGCAACTGTCATACGGACAGAGAGGAATTTCTCCGCAAGGATTGGTACTTACGGTGCGGAATCCCAGATCAGCGTAGCAGTCGGGCACAGATTCACGCAGGATGGTGTCCCAGAACAATACACCCGGTTCTGCCGATTTCCAGGCATTGTGTACGATCTTCTCCCACAGTGTCTTTGCCTGAATTTCCTTATGATATAATGGTTGGTCGGAATCAATCGGGAATTGCTGGATGTAGGGAAGGTCGTTGGTGGCCGCTTCCATGAACGCATCATCCAGTTTTACGGAAATATTGGCTCCGGTGACCTTCCCTTCAGTCATTTTGGCATCGATAAAGGCTTCTGCGTCCGGGTGCTTGATGCTTACGGAGAGCATCAGGGCTCCGCGTCGTCCGTCCTGGGCTACCTCACGTGTGGAATTGCTGTAACGCTCCATAAACGGGACCAGACCCGTTGAAGTAAGAGCGGAATTCTTTACAGGAGATCCTTTCGGGCGGATGTGTGACAAGTCATGGCCTACGCCTCCTCGTCTTTTCATCAGTTGTACCTGCTCTTCATCAATACGGATGATGCCTCCGTATGAATCGGCTTTACCTTCCAGACCAATGACAAAGCAGTTGGAAAGGGACGCGATCTGGTAATCATTTCCGATACCGGTCATCGGACTTCCGGCCGGTACGATATATTTGAAATGATCCAGCAATTCAAAGATTTCGCGTGCTTTCAGATTGTTGGGATACTTTGCTTCAATACGGGCAATTTCATTGGCAAGGCGCCAGTGCATATCTGTTGGAGTCTGCTCGTAAATATTGCCATAAGAGTCTTTCATGGCATATTTGTTCACCCATACTCTTGCGGCCAGTTCGTCTCCTTTAAAGTACTTCAGAGTAGCCTCAAAAGCTTCATCATAGGTAAATGTCTGTTTTTCCACGTCTTGTATTTTTATATTATTTTTGCATTTATACTCTCTGTCTTTGTATAAGCGTGAGAGAAGGGTAGATTAGTCTTCTAAAAGCTTTGCAAAGCTACATATGTTTTCTCATATATCAAAATAAAAAGAGGTTAAAAAACGGTTTCTTTTCTGGATAGTTATCCGATTTTTGTATTTATTTATTTGATTATCAGAGTGATGATATTTTTTATAAGATAAAAAGTTATCCAAAATGGAAAATCATATATATAAAAGTGCAAATCATGATAATTTTTTCGTATCTTTGTTGTAGCAACATTAAAAACAAAATATCTATGGATTTTTTGACTAAAAGACGCTCTATTCGTCGTTATAAAACAGAAGATATTTCGAATGAATTGTTAAATAGTCTTTTGTATAAGGCAGAGCGTACCCAGACAATGGGAAATATGCAGTTATATAGCGTAGTAGTGATCCGTTCGCCTGAGATGAAGGCGGCTTTGGCTCCGGTACACTTTAATCAGCCCATGGTGACGAGTGCTCCGGTGGTACTTACGTTTTGTGCTGATTTTAACCGTACGGTAAAGTGGTGTTCTTATCGTGACGCGCAAAGTGGATACGATAATTTGCTTTCGCTGATGAATGCGGCAAGTGATACTTTGCTTTATACACAAACTTTTTCTTGTCTGGCAGAGGAAGCCGGATTGGGTATTTGCTATCTGGGTACTACACTGTATAATGCCGGTCAGATTGTCGATATACTGAAGTTGCCAAAACTGGTACTTCCCGTGGCTACGCTTACCTTAGGTTATCCCGACGAGTGTCCTCCTCAGACTGATCGTCTGCCGTTAGAAGCACTGGTTCACCAGGAGGTTTATCAGGATTATACCGAGCAGTCTATCAATGACTTTTATCGGACAAAAGAGGATTTGCCGGAGAATATCGAATTTGTGAAAGTAAACCAAAAACAGACGTTGGCACAGGTCTTTGCGGAGATTCGTTACAATAAGGCCGATAATGAGGCTATCAGTGAGGTTTTGTTGGAGACACTCAAAAAGCAAGGTTTTTTGAGATAGGATACGTTATCCGGTAGAGACAAAATAATAGAGCCATATCAAAATATTCCTTTTGGATTTTTGATATGGCTCTAATATTTTTCTGGTTTTATTTGCTGCTTTGCAGCAGTTTTTCAATTTCTTCTACTTTACTCTTGAAATTTTTGTCCACATGGATGCGGTCCGCTACCAGATTGCAGGAGTGTAATACGGTGGCGTGATTGCGCTTGCCGATCAGGGCACCAATCTTGGATGAAGACAAGTCGGTATGTTTCTGTGCCAAATACATGGCGATTTGTCTTACCTGTACCACATTCTGCTTGCGGCTTTTGGTGAAAATTTCGCTCTGGTTCATCTTGAAGTAGCCACATACATTTTCCAGAATCAGATCCACTGTGATTGGTTTCTTCTCGAACTTTACAGCCCGTTTCACAATCTGTTCGGTAAGATTCATGTCCACTTCGCGGTTATATACCACAGAATAAGCCATCAGAGAATTGATGATACCTTCCAGATCACGCACGCTTTCATTTACGTTTTCCGCAATAAAATCAATGACTTCTTCCGGTATGGACAGACCGTCGCGGTGAATCTTACTTTTCAGAATATCCTTTCTCAATTCTTTGTTCGGCTTTTCCAATTCTGCCACCAAACCCCATTTAAAGCGAGTGAGCAGGCGCTCTTCCATTCCCTGAAGAGCCACTGGCGGTCGGTCGGAGGTCAGAATCAGCTGGCGTCCGTTCTGATGCAGATGGTTAAAGATATGGAAGAATGTATTCTGGGTTTTGGTCAGGCTGGCAAATTCCTGCACATCATCAATGATCAGTACGTCAATTGTCTGATAGAAATTGATGAAGTCGTTGACCGTGTTCTTGCGTACAGAATCGGTATATTGTACCTGAAACAGATGGGCTGACAGATACAGTACTCTCTTTTGTGGATAAAGTTCCTTGATCTTGGTACCGATCGCATTGACCAGATGCGTTTTACCCACACCTGATGCACCATAGAGGAACAACGGATTGAAAGTGGTCTGTTTGGGATGTTCTGCAATAGCCTGTCCCACCGAACGCGGCAGCTTGTTGCTGATGCCTTCGATGAAATTCTCAAAGTTATAATTCGGATTTAATTGCGGATCCAGATCCTGGGGAGAGACCGCCTGCATCGGGTTAGGCGCTTTATTGCCGTTTGTGATGGGGCGTCCTACAGGTACGGATACGGGACGGGTTGTAGCTTCCAGGTCAACAGTCAGATTGTTGGTCTTGTCAGCTTCAACACGATACATCAATTTTACCCCTTCACCAAACACTCTGTGCAGCACGGTGTGAAGGAGTTTCACGTAATGTTCTTCCAAATATTCATAGACAAAGGAACTCGGTACCTGAATGGTCAGAGTCTTATCCTCATAACTCATACAGGTAATCGGTGTGAACCACGTTTTAAACTGGAGTTCGCTTACATTGTCGTGAATAATTTGAAGACAACGTTCCCATTGCGTTTGAAGAGAACTAGTCATTCAATTAAGTTCTTGCTTTTAAAATTCTACTATCATTCAATACTTATACTCTACAAAGTTCGGAATATTCTGTGAATTTACCAAATATATTTTGCCTTGAAACGGCTCTTTTTTTTCTAAATGTCTTGTTTACAGAGAGTAGTTGTTGCGTTAAAAAAAATAATCAGTTTGGTGAAGTAGAAAACAAGAAAAGACGCATGGTTTTTTGTATACCATGCGTCTTTTGGATGTTTGTATTTATTTGTCCTTTCTTCCGAATATAGAGAAGTGTACGTAGCGTTTTGGATGTGCTTTCAAGTCTCTCAAAAGGCTGTCCGCACTACCGATTGTGGTATTGATGTTTCCATAAAGGGTTGTGTCGTTGAGCAGCAGTCCGATGCTGTTGTCGGTGCGGTTCAGCTTTTCTGTGGCCAGTTGCAGATTGTTCATAGTGGTATCTACTTTGGTCAGCGTGCCTTCCAGATTCAGGGCATTAACCTTGTCAGTCAGTTGGATTACGTGATCGCCTACAGCTGTGAATTTCTGGGTCATACCAGGAATATCTTTTCGGATAACTTTGTTCAGGTCCTGAGTCGTTTGGTTCAGATTGGCGGTAAGCTGGCTGGTATTGGCCAGAATTCGGGCGATGTTCGGATCTGAGACGATACGGTTCAGTGTTGAAACCAGTGAATCGACGGTATTCAGTGTCTTTTCCACTTTGGGTATCATTGTGGCAGCCTGGCTCATCAGATCTGCATTTTCTTTTCCTTCTATGGTATCTCCCGGTTCGAACCGTTCTCTCGGGTTATTGGCCAGCAGCAGGTTCAGATTGCATCCTCCCAGCATTTCCGTAACCAGTTCGGCAGAGCTGCCTTTGGGTATTCGCATCTGGTCGTCAACCTGGATTTCTACGATGACATGACCGTTTTTGTTGTAGTTGTAGAAAATGTCCCGTACAATACCTATATTGTATCCGTCAGCATATACCGGACTTGATTTTGCCAGCCCTTTGACATTGCTGAATTCAATATAGTAGAAATTGCTTGACTTGAACAGGTTGATTCCTTTCAGGAAGTTGATTCCTAAAAAGAGCAGGGCCAAGGCCACAATTCCGGCAATTCCGATTTTTACTTCTTTTGTTAGATTTTTCATACCTTGTATTTTAATTCCTTTTTATTTTCAATGCTTCACTCAGTGGGATTTTTGTATCATTCCGGAAGGCCACGATAAAGGCGTCTGGAAATTGTTCCTTGATTTCTTTCTTGATTTCTATGGCTTTTTTATAATCGGATGTGTTGCCATAGGTGTACTTATAAATATTGTTTTCCTTGAAACTTTCCACGTTTTTCAGTCCCTTGAAATGCGAACTGCTGATATGTAGTTGGCGGGAACTTGTAAGTATCTGTACTTTAAAGAGAATCGTGTCGTTTTCCGGACGTGTTTCCACCACTGGAACCGACGATGCCGCAGGAGTGGCATTTGTTTTTGTCTGTACGCTTTGAAGCGTCGGTGCAGCAGTTGTATCGGTGTTCTCCGCTTTTGGGGCGTTTGCGCTACTAGAGCCGGTTTCGGTAGAAACTGTTGCGGCTGTCTCTACTGGAGCAGGCTTTGCCGTTTCGTCTGCCTTTTTCTGCTTTTCGGGTGCTTTGAGTGGACTGACAATCCGGTTCTGTTTGTCTTTATACTGGCGAAAGGCGTTGTACAGGCTGTTGGCCAGTTGGTTGATGCCTTGCGCAGAGTTCAGGTAGCGTTCTTCGTCGGCAGTGGTGATATAGCCCAGTTCGACCAGAACACTGGGCATACTTGTTGCCCGGAGTACCAGAAATCCGGCCTGATGCACTCCGCGATCAGCTCTTTGGGCCGTGCTTTTGAATTCTCTTTGGATGTTCTTTGCCAGGGATACACTTTGTTCCATGTATTTGTCCTGCATGAGTTCAAAGATAATATAGCTTTCGGCCGAGCGGGGATCAAATCCTTTATAGCGGGTCTGATAATCCTCTTCTACCAGAATTACCGAGTTTTCCCGTTTGGCCACATCCAGATTTTCCTGTGCACGGGCCATACCCAATGTATAGGTTTCTGTGCCCCTTGCGATCTTTTTTCCGGGCATGGCATTGGTGTGTATGGAAATGAAAAGGTCGGCCTTGGCTTTGTTGGCAATCTGGGCGCGCCGGTCCAAAGGTATGAATACATCGGTTTTCCGGGTATAAAGCACACGGGTGTCCGGACAGTTGTTTTCGATCAGTTTTCCCAATGCCAATGCTACAGAGAGGTTGATGTTCTTCTCTCTGGAAATCCGTCCCACGGCACCCGGATCCTTTCCCCCGTGTCCGGCATCCAGCACAACGGTAAAGCTTTTGTTGGCTGGAGCTTTTTCGGCGAACGTTTGCGCGGGTGTGGAAAAGAGCGCTATGAAAATGATTATCAGTGAAAAGATATGTTTGCTCATTTTGCTTCTTTTCGTGCAAAAATAATAAGTTTTTTTGATATTGGGATTTTTTTTGTCGCTCAAATATCCTCGGTTGCTCAATATTATAGATTAATAACAGAATGTGGAAAGAGCATTGTTTCTTTGTTCTCCAGGATAAGAAGTTGTCTCTTCCGTCCGACCCCGCCCCGGTAATTGCCAGTTGCTCCGCTTTTATTGATGATGCGGTGGCAGGGAATAATCAGGTTGATCGGATTTTCGGCGCAGGCTGTTCCAACGGCGCGACAGGCCTTCGGATGTCCGCTTTTTCGGGCCAGTTCCTGATAGCTGATTGTGCTGCCATAGGGAACTGTTGCCAAAGTGTTCCATACTTCTTTTTGAAAATCAGTGCCTTGTAAGTAATAAGGAATGGAGAAAGACGTCAGTTCCTTGCGGAAATAAGCCTGAATCTCGTTTTCGGCCTGCTCTAAAAGCGATGTTTTCCGGTAGCATCCTTCCGGTGTCAGTTTTCCCCAAAGAAGTTTTATGAGTTTCCGGTCTTCTTCGCTTGCTGTCAGAAATCCCAATGGTGTTTCAATATGGAAAAAATATTTCATGGTGTTTTGGGGGAAGGAGATAAAAGACCCATAGCCTGTTCCGTTTTTGAAACAGGCTATGGACAGGTTGTATTTAAGTATATTTAAATCAAGGTCATTCCGGCTTCCTGACATTCTTTTCTCATGGCTTCCGGCCAGATACTTGACTGGGTTTCGCCCACGTGTGCCTTGTGCAGCAATACCATGCACAGACGACTCTGGCCGATGCCGCCACCAACAGACAATGGCAGAGAACCTTCAAGTAGACGCTTGTGGAAATACAGTTCCTTGCGATCTTCCTTTCCGCTTTCTTTCAGCTGTTTTTCCAGGGCGGCTTTGTCTACACGGATACCCATGGATGACAGTTCCACCGCACGGTTCAGTACCGGATACCAGATCATCAGGTCACCGTTCAGTCCCGGAAGTCCGTTTTCGGCAATGGTTGAGTAATCGTCATAATCCGGTGCGCGCAGATCGTGTTCCTTACCGTCGCCCAACTTGCAGCCGATACCGATGATGAACACTGCTCCGTACTCCTTACAGATAGCGTTTTCACGTTCTTTTGGAGTCAGATCCGGGTATCTTTGACGCAGTTCTTCCGCGTGGATAAAATGAATTTCTTCCGGCAGATAAGGTTTCAGCTGCGGATAAGTTTCACAGATGAAAAATTCGGTGCGCAGAATGGCCGAATAGATGCGATATACAATTTTCTTCAGATATTTCAGAGTGCGCTGTTCCGGAGTCACTACACGTTCCCAGTCCCACTGGTCCACATATAGGGAGTGCAGGTTGCCCATTTCCTCGTCGGCACGTACGGCATTCATGTCCGTAATAATACCATACCCCGGTTTTACATTATATTCGGCCAGAGTGACCCGTTTCCATTTAGCCAGAGAGTGTACCACTTCGGCCTTTGCGTCCTGCATGTCTTTGATCGGGAAAGTTACCGGACGTTCCACACCGTTCAGGTCATCGTTCATGCCTAATCCTTTGAGAACGAACAGAGGAGCGGTTACACGGCGCAGACGCAATTCTGTTGAAATGCTGCTGAGGAAAAAGTCCTTTATTTTTTTGATGGCCAGTTCCGTTTGTTGTAAATCCAGAACTGCTTTATAATTTTCCGGTTTTATTAAATAGCTCATTTTGCTTTATTTTTTATATTATTGCTTTCTATTTGTGATGCAAAGATAAGAATATTTCATTAAAATGACAATAGTGTAAAAGAAATAAATGTCTATATGATTATTGTAGTTTAGTCAAATTTGCATCAGACTATTGCAACATAAAATATTTTTGCTTATTTTTGCAAGAAAATAAGGCTCCGTAGCTTAGCTGTATAGAGCGTCAGATTCCGGTTCTGAAGGTCGAGGGTTAGAATCCCTCCGGAGTCACTGGGTGGGGAAGTATCCGAAAGATACTTCCCTTTTTTTATGTTAATACGTGAATTTATAAACTTTATAGGGACGTTTTTTTCCTTTTTTCTTTAGAATCAAGAATTTTATCGGCATGGTATTTGAATTTCATCAAAACGAAATTTGAATACCATGCCGATAAAATTTTCTTTCTTTTTGGATAGGATAAGATGGTTCTTTGGAGCAAAAAGAATGAGGTAAGGGTTTATTTCCTGAATTTGTATGGAAAAAGTGATATACAAATTTGGGATTGCCTGTCAGATTTTCTAATTTTACGTTTGAAATCAGAAGTATATATTAATAATGTATCTGTAATATGGAAATATTAGATCGTTTTTTGAAATACGTTCGCTTCGACACTCAGTCGGACGAGCAGTCTGGAGTATGCCCCAGCACCGCCAAGCAGATGGTGTTTGCCGAATATCTCAAGAAAGAACTGGAGGAAATCGGGCTGGAAGAGATTACGCTCGATGAGCACGGTTATCTGTTTGCTACCTTGCCGGCCAATACCGATGACGATGTGCCGGTTATTGGTTTTATCGCACACATGGATACTTCGCCCGATTACTCTGGTAAGGATGTAAATCCACGCATTGTGTCGGCTTATGACGGTGGAGATATTGTGTTGTCGGAAGAATTGGGTATTGTTACCTCACCCAAAAAATTCCCCGAACTGCTCAGCCATGTAGGCGAGGATCTGGTGGTGACCGACGGAACGACTCTGTTGGGTGCCGATGACAAGGCCGGTATTGCCGAAATCGTATCGGCTATGGTTTATCTGAAACAGCATCCGGAAATCAAGCACGGAAAAATCCGTGTGGGATTCAATCCGGATGAGGAAATCGGAATGGGTGCGCATCTGTTCGACGTGGAGAAGTTCGGTTGCGACTGGGCTTACACCATGGACGGCGGCGAAGTGGGTGAGCTGGAGTTTGAGAACTTCAATGCCGCTTCGGCTCATGTCACCGTGAAGGGGTTGAACGTGCATCCGGGATACGCCAAGAACAAGATGATTAACTCCAATTACATCGCTGCCGAGTTTGTACGCAGCATGCCGTTGTTGGAAACTCCGGAGCAGACCGACGGTTATGAAGGTTTCTTCCATCTGATGTCGATGCAGGGCACTGTGGAGAAAACAGAACTGACTTATATCATCCGCGACCATGACCGCAAACGCTTTGAAGAGCGCAAGCTGTATGTTCAGAAACTCGTGGAACAGTTTAATAAGAAATATGGCGAGGGTACGGTAAGCGCTGAGGTTTCCGATCAATATTATAACATGCGCGAGGTGGTTGAGCCGAGCATGCATATTATTGATGTAGCTCAGCGGGCCATGCAGGACTGTGGCATTCCTTGTGAGGTGAAAGCCATCCGTGGCGGTACCGACGGAGCACAGCTGTCGTTCAAGGGACTTCCTTGTCCGAATATCTTTGCCGGAGGACTGAATTTCCACGGTCGGCATGAGTTTATTCCGGTGGCCAGTCTGACCAAAGCCATGAATACCATTGTGCGTATCTGTGAACTGGTGCCGACTTTAGATATCAAAAAATAATCATACACCTTTAAAATCTGATCGGGAAAGCTAGTTCTTTCCCGATTTTTATATTCTTATGAACCATCTTCCTGATCTGATCAAAGATTTGGCGCTGATTCTTGCTGTGGCCGGAATTGTAGCCTTGATTTTCAAACGTCTGAAACAGCCTCTGGTTTTGGGATACATTGTGGCCGGATTCCTGGCCGGACCTCATCTGGTGTGGATTCCTACCATACGCGATATCAATGATGTGCAGGTGTGGGCCGATATCGGTGTGATTGTATTGCTTTTTTCCTTGGGCTTGGAATTCAGTTTCAAGAAAATCGTGCGGATGGGAGGCGCACCGATCATTGCCGTAAGTGTCATTATCTTTTCGATGATGCTTTTGGGCTCTTCGGTCGGTTCCCTGTTCGGGTGGGGGAGGATGGATTGTATTTACTTGGGCGGTATGCTGGCCATGTCGTCCACGACCATTATCTATAAGGCCTTTCAGGATTTGAATCTGCTGTCACAAAGGTTTACCGGTATGGTGCTCAGTGTGCTGATTCTTGAAGATGTGCTGGCCATTGTGTTGATGGTGGTACTGTCTACTTTGGCCTTGAAGAACAGCATTGTGGGCGAAGATATGCTGGGCAGTATGTTCAAACTGGTGTTTTTCCTGATTGTGTGGTTTGTCATCGGTTTGTACCTCATTCCTACCTTCCTGAGTAAGAACCGTAAGTGGATTAACGATGAGATTCTGCTGATTGTATCGTTGGCATTCTGTTTCGGTATGGCGGTATTGGCTGTAAAGAGCGGTTACAGTGCCGCTTTCGGAGCCTTTGTTGTGGGTTCTATTCTGGCCGAGACGGTTGAGGCAGAGCATATCGGCAAGCTGATTTCACCGATTAAGGATCTGTTCGGAGCCATTTTCTTTGTGTCTGTCGGCATGTTGGTTGAACCTCAGGTTTTAGCGGATTATGCCTGGCCGATTGCGGCTATTGTCTGCACGATTATTCTGGGACAGACTATTTTCGGTACCATCGGTTATCTGGTGTCCGGGCAGACTTTCCGTGATGCTTTGCGTTGTGGCTTGAGTATGACCCAGATCGGTGAGTTCGCTTTTATCATTGCTTCTTTAGGACTTTCTTTAGGGGTGATCAGTAAATTTCTGTATCCGGTTGTCGTAGCTGTTTCTGTCATTACCACCTTTACGACCCCCTATATGATTCGTCTGGCTGATCCTCTTTATCGGGTGGTCGTCAAGTTGATGCCTCACTCCTGGCTGGAATTTTTTACGCAGAATGCGTCTTCTGGCGTGACCCGTGTGAACCATGATAGTAATTGGAAACGTCTGCTTTCTGCCATTCTCAAAATCGTACTGGTATATGCGGCGCTGAGTCTGGCAGTCATTGCTTTCTCGTTCGGAATTCTGTTACCGTTGTTCCGTGCGCATCTGGGCCACTGGTGGGGCAACGCGCTGTGTGGACTGCTCACGGTGCTGTGCGTGTCTCCTTTCCTGCGGGCCATTATGGCCAAGAAGAACCATTCCGTGGAATTCACGACTTTATGGAATGAGAGCAAGTATAATCGCGTTCCTCTGGCTTTTCTGATTCTGCTTCGTGTGCTTCTGGCCGTGTCTTTTGTGTTCTATATAGCCCGTTATCTCATCCCATTTGCCGATGTCTGGCTGTTGGGAGTGGCTTTTGTTATGGTGGTCATTATGATTTTTTCACGCCGTCTCAAGCTGCAATCCATCAGGATGGAGCAGGCCTTCAAACACAATCTGCGCAGTCGTGAGGATTTTCAGCGGCGTCATTCTGACAAGATGCCACGTTATGCGCGTCATTTGCTGTCGCAGAACCTGCATCTGTCTGTGTGTCAGTTGCCTGAACATTCGTTGTGGGGCGGAAAAAAACTAGCGGAATTGAATCTGGCCCATAAGTACGGCATTCATGTGGCGGCCATTATTCGGGGAGAACGCCATATCCATGTTCCCAACGGAGATGATATGCTGTTTCCGGGCGACCGCCTGCAAGTGATCGGTTCCGACGCCCAGCTGATGCGTTTCAATAAGATTCTTGCCGAACAAGTATATGTATTGCCGGAGTATAATGACGCTTGCGATATGGTGATGCGCAAGCTTTATATCGGTGCCGGTTCACCGTTCTTGGGTAAGAGTATAAAAAACAGTGATATCAGAGACCGATATCACTGTATGGTAGTAGGATGGGAGACTTCTGAAGGAGTGTTGGAGCGTCCGGATCCCGACCGCACCTTCGAGGAAGGCGATCTGCTGTGGATTGTCGGGGAGGAGGAGTCGCTCAAGCAACTGCTCTGACGGATGATTTCCGAATATGAAGGTCAGGCGTCTTCTTCGTCGTCCTGATCTTCATCATCATCCCAAAGATCCTCAAAATCACCAAAGAATTCGGGAGTGGTAAATTCCTCCAGGCTTCGGCGGTCTTTCTTGGTGGGGCGTCCGGTTCCGCGGGCACGGTCCACAAATCCGCTTATTTTGCTCATTTCCAGTATTTCGTACTGTTCCGGAGGAGTTACGTTCTCCAATATTTCGGGCACCAGTTTGGCACCGACTCTTTTTTCAATGGCCTGCTTGACCCGGAAAGAGAACGTGACGGGGCTTTTACGCACCTCGATCACATCACCTTCCTTGATCATGCGCGAAGGTTTGATCTGGCTTCCCTTAATGGACACCTGTCCCTTCTTGCAGGCAGCGGCAGCCATGGAGCGGGTTTTGAATATTCGTGCGGCCCACAGCCATTTGTCTATTCTCGCTTCCATGCCGACAACTATTTTTTGTTGAATTGGTTCATGGTGATATTGATTCCGGCCAGACAGAAACTCTTGATCATTTCTCCGGCCAGTTCAATACGTTCTTTCAGTTTTTCCTGTTCTTCGGGGCTGAATTTTCCCAAAACGAAGTCTACCTGACCTCCTTTAGGGAAATCATTGCCAATGCCGAAGCGCAAGCGCGGATAAGCCTGAGTGCCCAAGGTAGCGGCGATGTGCTTCAGACCGTTATGGCCGGCATCGCTTCCCGACGGTTTCATGCGCAGGGCTCCCAGTGGCAGAGCCAGATCATCAACGATAATCAGCGTTCTTTCCACCGGAATGTTCTCCTTGTTCATCCAGTAGCGTACGGCGTTTCCGCTCAGGTTCATATAAGTAGAAGGCTTGAGCAGGATGAGCTGCTGTCCTTTAACCGACATGGATCCTACGAATCCGTAACGCTTATCCTCAAAAATGACATTGGACGCCTTAGCTAAGGCGTCCAATACACTGAATCCTATGTTGTGGCGCGTTCCATCGTACTCACTTCCGATGTTACCGAGCCCTACAATCAAGTATTTCATTCAGGGAATGTTTCAGGATTACTTCTTCTGAGCGGCAGCAGCAGCCATAGCGCTACGAGTCATCTTAACCTGGCATACAACAACCTCTGGGCTGTTCATCAACTCCATACCCTCGAAGTTCAACTCACCAACCTTGATAGTCTTACCCAGACCCAGGTGAGATACGTTGATAACCAGACGCTCTGGAATGTTAGTGTAAACAGCCTTAACTTTCAGCTTACGTACGTTAGCAACCAGCTTACCACCGGACTTAACACCTTCTGCCAGACCTTCCAGCTTGATAGGTACTTCCATAACGATAGGCTTCTGATCTGTGATTTCGTAGAAGTCAACGTGCATTACGTTGTCCTTTACAGGGTGGAACTGGATTTCCTTCAGGATAGCCTTGCACTCCTTGCCGTCGATGTTCAGGTTTACAGAGTAGATATCCGGACTGTAGATCAAGTTACGCAACTCGTCGTTAGTAGCTGTGAAAGACAGTGCCAATGGCTTTCCGTCCTCAGTCTTAGCCTCACCATACAAGTTACATGGAACTGCGTTTGCCTTACGAATCTCGCGAGCTGCCTTCTTACCCAGGTCAGTTCTTACGGTACCTTTTACGTTAATTTCTTTCATAATAAAATGTGTTACTCTAAATTAAGTGAATAATTTGCTTAATTCGCCATCACACGATGCAGCGCATCTGGTATGTGCTAAAAAGCGCGGCAAAATTACAGATATTTTTTTGAACAGGCAATGTTTCCCTGTTTTTTTTGACAGTTTTTATTACTTTGTGTTTGCTTTACCCTGCCGAATAACGTTTGGCGAGAAAAACGGAAAGGGATTTGGCTAGAACTTAATGTCAAAATTCAGATCAGAATCAGTGGTGTCCTTATCTCTTTCTGCATATCCCTGTTCTTTCTGGATAAAAGAAATGGCGTCATGAAGTGCCTGTGAAAAGTTTTCAAAATCTTCTCGGTATAGAAAAATTTTATGTTTTTCGAAATTTACCTGCATTTCATCGCTGTTGCCTGAAATCACCTTTTTGCTTTCGGTGATAGCCAGAAACATTTCGTCTTTCCGGTTTTTCTTTACATCTATGTAATAAATGCGTTTTCCCGCTTTTACTGTTTGGGAGTATACGATTTCCTTTTCTGATTCAGCCTTGTTTTTTTTATTTTCCTCCATAATCCAATCCCTTATATAGTTCTATTTGAGTTCAAAATTGCTGATATTTTTTAAAACTTCCAAAAAAAAAGAGAGAAACATACGTTTTTTTCTGCATTTTCTCTAATTTTGTATTCCAATACTGAAACATATAATTCTATGATTAATAGAGAAATCATTCGTTTGAAGGTAGTTCAGATTGTTTATGCCTATTATCAGAATGGAGGCAAAAATGTAGATGTAGCTGAAAAAGAACTTTTTTTCAGTCTTTCCAAAGCCTACGATCTGTATAATTATCTGTTGCTGCTGATGGTAGAGATCAATCGCATTGCGATGCGAAGTGTAGAGACGGCCCAAAGTCGCTATAACCGAACACATGAAGGTGAGAAGCCGAGTACCAAATTCGTGGATAACCGTTTCGCATTGCAGCTCGAGGCCAACGAACAGCTGAAGGCTTTTCAGGAGAACCAAAAGAAAAGCTGGGCGGATGAGGAAACTTTTGTCCGTTCTCTCTATAAGAAAATCACGGAAACAGAATATTATAAGGAATATATGGCTTCCGAAACTTCTTCATATGCGGAAGACCGGGAACTATGGAGAAAAATCTACAAGAATATTATCTGCAATAGCGAGGAACTGGACAGCTTGCTGGAAGATATGAGCCTGTATTGGAATGATGACAAGTTTATTGTAGATACTTTTGTCTTGAAAACCATCAAACGTTTTGAGGAAGCAAACGGCGCGGAGCAGGAACTCCTTCCTGAGTTTAAGGATGATGAGGATAAGGAGTTTGCTCACAAACTGTTTCGGAGCACCTTGCTCAATGCCGAGTATTATCGCGGGCTGATTGCCGAGAATACCAAAAACTGGGAGTTTAAGCGTATTGCGCAGATGGATCTCGTTATTATGCAGATCGCTTTGGCCGAAATCCTGAGCTTCCCGAAGATTCCGTTGAGTGTTTCCATAAACGAATATGTCAATGTGGCGAAGGTGTACAGTACACCAAAAAGCGGTGGCTATATTAATGGACTTTTGGATGCAATAGCCAAAAAACTGATAGCGCAGAAGAAACTGATTAATAAATAAAACTTTTAAAAAAACTATACCCATGAATTTAATGACAATCGTGCTGAATGCACAAGGTGGCGGCTATGAGATGTTGATTATGATGGTGGTTATTTTTGCCATTATGTATTTCTTTATGATCCGTCCGCAGCAAAAAAAACAGAAGGAAATTCAGAAATTCAGAAATAGTCTTGCCGTAGGCCAGGATATTGTTACTGCCGGTGGTATTTATGGTAAGATTAAAGAAGTGAACGATGCTGACAATACAGTTATGGTAGAAATTGCTTCCGGCGTGAAAATCAAAGTGAGCAAGAATTCTGTGTATGCCAATATCGAAGCCACTGTACCGGGTGGTAAATAAGAATGAACAGAGTTTCTAGAAAAAAAAGATATATAGCAAAGGTCAAGGACTTCCTGTTAGGCAGAAAAAATAGGGAGTTCTTGATCTTTCTGTTTTTTTTCGCCCTGTCGGCGGTGTTCTGGCTGCTTCAGACATTGAATGAAACATTTGAAGCGGAGGTTGTAGTGCCTTTGAAACTGGAAAATGTGCCCGGCAATTTGATCATTACGTCCGATATTCCTGATGAATTGCGTGTCACGGTACAGGATAAGGGTAGTATTCTGATGAAATACCTGTATGGCCAGCCTTTTGTACCGGTGACTGTTGATTATAAGAATTATGAGTTTTCGGGAATGGCAGGACGTGTGCAGGTTCAGGATGCCGATGTGCGGCGTGCGGTAACGGCTCAGCTTTTTTCGTCTACAAGGATTCTAGGTATTAAACCCGATACTTTGGAATTTTTCTATAATCGGGGACTGAAGAAAAAGGTGCCGGTTAGAATTGATGGTGTCGTGGAGCCTGCACAGCAATATTATTTGCGTCATGTGGTGGCAAAACCCGATTCTGTTGTGGTATTCGCTCCGGCGTCGATTTTGGATACTCTTCAGGCGGCCTATACGCAAAGCTTTTATCAGACAGGCTTGATAGAAAGTAAAAAACTGAATATTCCTGTGCGGAAAATACGGGGTGCAAAATTTATACCTGATCATCTGGAAGTGCAGATAGATGTGGATATTTATACAGAGAAAACAGTAGAAGTTCCCATTGTGGGAGTTAATTTCCCGGCAGATAAGGACTTGCGCACTTTCCCGTCAAAAGTAAGCGTTACCTTTAAGGTTGGTACCAAAAGCTATAAGTCGATTACAGCCGATGACTTTGTACTGGTCGTGTCTTATGAGGAACTTTTGGCCAATGAATCCTCTAAAATATCCTTGCATCTGAAGAGTATTCCTGAGGGGGTTTCTTCTGTACGTATTCATCCGTCGGAAGTGGAATATTTGTTGGAACAAACTGGTGAGGAGTGATTATGCTGAAAATAGGAGTGACCGGAGGTATCGGTAGCGGTAAGACTTACGTGTGCCGGATTCTTGAGGAGATGGGCTTGGCTGTATATGATTGTGATCGGGAGGCCAAACGGATTATGGAGCATGTTCCGGAAGTTGTAGGCGGACTGAAAGGCTTGTTAGGAGAGCAAGCTTATCTTTCGGATGGTTCATTGAATAAACCATTGATGGCTTCTTATCTTTTTGCCAGCTCAGAGCATGCCGCTGATGTTTCTGCGGTAGTGCATCCGGCCGTCGGTCGTGATTTCCTGGATTTTGTCGAGAAGCAAAAAGGATGCCGTGCTTGTGTCATGGAGTCTGCGATTCTGGTAGAGTCGGGGCTTTCGCCACTGGTGGACAGAATGGTGCGTGTCGAGGCTTCTTTGGAAACACGGATTCAGAGAGTGAAACAACGTGACGGATGGGAAGAAGAGGAAATTCGCCGACGTATTTCCCGTCAGATGAGTGATGAAGAAGCGCATGCCTTTTCTTACGACTACATAATATTAAATGATGAGGGGGCGGATTTGAAGGCGCAATTGCATAAAATGCTGAGAGAGTTTAAGCTTTTTTAGTGTTCATGTTTTGAGATTATTCGTTTGTTGTTTTAACTTTGTCTCAAATTAATAATTAATTTAGTGAAAAAATATGTTACAGACAGTTTTGGCAATTGCCGGCAAACCAGGTTTGTATAGACTGGTTTCTCGTGGAAATAAAAACTTGATTGTAGAATCTTTGGATGCAGCCAAGAAACGTATGCCTATTTTTGGAGCAGACAAAGTGATTTCTCTGGCAGATATTGCCATGTATACAGATAACGGTGAAGTGCCTTTGGCTGAAGTATTGCAGAAGGTTTCAGATAAAGAAGGTGCAAAAGAGGCTTCTTTGAATCCTAAGAAAGCAAGCAATGAGGAACTCCAGAATTATTTTGCGGAAATCTTGCCGGATTATGACCGTGAACGCGTTTATATGACGGATATCAAGAAGCTGCTTACCTGGTATAATTTGCTGGTAAATGCCGGAATTACAGTTTTTGTGGAAAAGGAACAGGAATAAAGTATTCTATCAAAATGTCATAAGAAACGGGAATATGAACCTCTTCATATTCCCGTTTCTTTTATTTTTTTTCGCCTTATCACCCTTTTTATTGCATTTATTTATTTGGAATGTTTCATAAAACTTTATTTCATTTTGATTTTGTGGTCTAAAAAAGATGGTTCTTATGATTTTTTTTACGATATTTGCAGAATATCATGGACAATATAGATGAAATATGGAATTTTCAGCAAAACAAATAGCAGCATTGATACAGGGGGAGGTTGAAGGAAATCCGGATACCGTGATCCATACGTTTGCCAAAATAGAGGAAGGCGTTCCTGGAGCCATTTCATTCCTTTCTAATCCGAAGTATGAACATTATATATACGAAACTCAGTCAAGTATTGTACTCGTTAATAAAGATCTTGTTTTGCAGAAGCCGGTTCGCGCGACTTTGATCCGGGTGCCTGATGCTTATGATGCGGTGGCACGTCTGCTGACATTGTATGAAAGTACGAAAGCGCAGAAGACCGGAATTTCCGAATTGGCCTATATTGCGCCTACGGCAAAAGTGGGTGAAGGATGCTATGTAGGGCCATATGCTTATATCGGTGAGCACGTAGTAATCGGAGACCATACTCAGATTTATCCCAATACGACAATTATGGATGATGTACAGGTAGGTGAATGCTGTAAGATTTATCCAAACGTATCGGTATATCAGGGTTGTAAAATCGGTAATCGGGTAATTTTGCACTCGGGCTGTGTGATCGGTGCCGATGGCTTTGGTTTCGCGCCAGTAGGTGAAGGGTATGAAAAAATCCCTCAGATAGGTATCGTTACCATAGAAGATGATGTCGAAGTAGGTGCCAATACATGTGTCGACCGTTCGACCATGGGATCTACTTATTTAAGAAAAGGTGTGAAACTGGATAATCTGGTCCAGATAGCTCACAATGTTGAAGTGGGGGAAAATACGGTAATGTCCGCGCAAGTCGGAGTTGCCGGTTCTACCAAAATCGGTTCATGGTGTATGTTCGGCGGGCAGGTTGGTATTGCCGGACATGCGGTAATCGGTGATCGGGTGATGTCTGGAGCGCAGGCCGGTATTGCGGGAAGTATCCGAAAAGGGCACATTACCGTGCAGGGAACTCCGGCAATAGAGGCTAAGAATTTTGCTCGCTCCAGTGTGGTTTATAAGAAACTTCCCGAAGTATACGCTACCGTGAATCAACTGCAGAAAGAAATAGAAGAGTTAAAACAATTACTAAAAAAGGATAAGTAATCATCATGCTAAAACAGAATACATTAAAAGGCAGCTTCTCGCTTTGTGGTAAAGGCTTGCATACCGGACTTAATCTGACGGTAACTTTTAATCCGGCTCCTGAAAACCACGGATATAAAATTCAGCGAATTGATTTGCCGGGTATGCCGGTTGTCGATGCCGTAGCCGAGAATGTTACGGAAACAACACGCGGTACCGTTTTGGCAAAGGGAGAAGTGAAATGCAGTACGGTGGAACATGCGCTGGCTGCTCTGTACGCTTTGGGAGTAGACAACTGCTTGATTCAGGTCAACGGTCCGGAAATGCCTATTCTGGATGGTAGCGCAGAACTTTATGTAGAGCAGATTAAACGTATGGGCCTGGCTGAACAGAACGCTCCAAAGGATTATTATGTAATCAAGAAAAAACTGGAAGTGCGCGATGAAAAAAGCGGTTCGTGCATTACGATTTTACCAGATGAGGAATTCAGCATTACAACCATGATTTCCTTTGATTCGAAAGTGCTGAACAGCCAGTTTGCTACATTGGATAATATGGCAAATTTCGAAAAGGAAATTGCGCCAAGCCGTACCTTTGTTTTTGTCCGTGAAATCGAGCAGTTGATGCAGGTGGGCTTGATTAAAGGAGGTGATCTGGATAATGCTATTGTAATCTATGAGAACGAAACCACACAGGAAGCGTTGGACAAACTGGCCGACGCTATTGGAGTGGCTCATCACGATGCGCGCGTCAAGGGATATCTGAACCATAAGCCTTTGGTTTGGGAAAATGAGCCGGCGCGTCATAAATTGCTGGATATTATAGGTGATATGGCCTTGATCGGAAAACCGATTAAGGGACGGATTATCGCAACGCGTCCAGGACATACTATCAATAATAAATTTGCCCGTTTGATGCGCAAGGAGATTCGTGCGCATGAGATTCAGGCGCCGGTCTTTGACTGTAATGAGGAACCGATCATGGATGTGAACCGTATCCGTGAACTTTTACCTCATCGCTATCCGATGCAGCTGGTCGATAAAGTGGTGTCTTTAGGTCCTACAAGCATCGTGGCCGTGAAGAATGTGACAGCCAATGAACCGTTCTTCCAGGGACATTTCCCTCAGGAACCTGTGATGCCGGGCGTGCTTCAAATTGAGGCTATGGCTCAGGCCGGAGGATTGTTGGTGCTGAACTCTGTGGAAGAACCGGAACGTTGGAGTACTTACTTCTTACGCATAGATCAGGTGAAATTCCGCCAAAAAGTGGTTCCGGGAGATACATTGGTCTTTAAGGTAGAATTGCTGGCGCCTTTGCGTCACGGCATATCTTCCATGCACGGATATGTATTCGTAGGTGAAAAAGTGGTTTCAGAGGCTACGTTTACTGCACAAATCGTAAAAAACAAATAACAATATATGAGTAAGATCAGTCCGTTAGCGTATATTGATCCCGAAGCTATCATTGGGGAGAACTGTGAGATTGGCCCTTTCTGTTTTATTGATAAGAATGTGGTGATTGGAGACAATAATGTCTTGATGAACAGTGTGACGGTGCTGTATGGCGCACGTATCGGTTCCGGAAATGTTTTCTTTCCCGGAGCTGTAATCAGTGCCATTCCGCAGGACCTGAAATTTCATGGAGAGGATACGGTTGCCGAAATCGGTGACAATAATAAGATACGTGAGAATGTAACGATAAACCGAGGCACGGATGCAAAAGGAAAGACTGTTGTCGGAAGCGGAAACCTGCTGATGGAAGGGGTGCATGTGGCTCACGACGCTATCGTCGGAAATAATTGTATTATAGGAAACAGTACGAAGCTGGCTGGAGAAACTGTTATTGATGATCAGGCTATTATCAGTGCCGGAGTCTTGATGCATCAGTTTTGCCGAGTGGGTAGCTTGGCTATGGTTGGTGGCGGTACCCGGTTCAGTCAGAATGTTCCTCCGTTTACAACCTGTGCCCGTGAACCGGCAGCCTATTGTGGCCTGAATGTGATTGGTTTGAGACGGCATGGATACTCTAATGAAACGATAGATTTGATTCATAATGCATACCGCCTGATTTATCAGAGTAATCTGCAGTTGAAGGATGCTTTGGATCGGATACGTGAGGAATTGCCGCAAACTGATGAAATTCGTTATATCGTAGAGTTTGTCGAGAACTCAAAAAAAGGATTTGTTCACTAAACTGATTCGTTTATGATCTTTCGTTTTACTTTGATCTCGGATGAAGTGGAAGACTTTATTCGTGAATATAAGATTGATTCGGATGCTACTTTTTATGATCTGCATCAGATTATCCTGAATTCCTGTCATTTTCAGGATGGTCAGATTACCAGCTTTTTCTTGTGTAATGAAGATTGGGAGAAAGAGCAGGAAGTTGTTCTGGAAGATATGGGAACCTCATCTTCTGATGAAGATCTTTATGTGATGCGCAATACTTTGTTGAGTGATTTGCTGGAAGAGGAGAAGCAGCGTATGATTTATGTGTTCGACCCCTTGAATGATCGCGTCTTTTTTATGGAACTGACAGAGATCGTTTTTGGTGAACAGCTTGAAAATCCGGTATGCAGTCGTCAGCATGGTGAGCCTCCGGTACAGATTTCTGAAGATCAGATGCTGACAGACAGTTCTATGGCATCTGACGCAAAAGGTAAGATAGATCTTGATGAAGAGTTTTACGGAGCAGATTCTTTTGATGGTGAAGAATTTGATCCCGAAGGTTTTGATATAACAGAGGATAAGTCCTGCTAAAATGCCGCAGAAGAATCTGATTGTTCTGGTTGGCCCCACTGGAGTGGGGAAAACGGAAACCAGCCTTAAATTGGCAGAATATTTTCGTGCGCCGATTATTAATGCGGATTCGCGTCAGATATACAAAGGGATGACGATCGGAACTGCTGCACCAACAGAAGAAGATCGGAAGCGGGTGACACACTTTGGAGTGCAGTTCCTGAACCCCGGAGATTATTACAGTGCGGCTCAGTTTGAACTGGATGTCATGCAACTGCTTGAAGAGCTTTTTTTGAAGCATGATTATGTGGTGCTTAGCGGAGGAAGTATGATGTATATTGATGCCGTATGTAATGGCATTGATGATATTCCTACTGTTGATGCCGAAACCCGTAAAATGATGTTGGAACGCTATGAAAAGGAAGGCTTGGAGCCGTTGGTGCGTGAATTGCGTATATTGGATCCCGAGTATTATCGGATTGTGGATTTGAAAAACCCAAAACGTGTGATTCATGCGCTGGAGATCTGTTATATGACAGGCAAGCCTTATTCATCTTTCCGTACAAATAAGAAAAAGGAGCGTCCTTTCCGTATTATCAAGATTGGTTTGAAACGTGACCGGGAAATTTTGTACGAACGCATCAATAACCGTGTGACCAAGATGTTGGAAGATGGATTGGAAGATGAAGTCAAGGCGTTGCTGCCTTATCGCGGTTCCAATGCATTGAATACGGTGGGATATAAAGAAATGTTTGCCTATCTTGACGGGAAAATGACCTATGATGAGGCGGCAGACAAAATACGGCAAAATTCACGTATATATTCAAGAAAGCAAATGACGTGGTTTAAACGCGATGAACAGATCCAGTGGTTTGAACCGGAGCAGGTACAGGATATTATATCCCATATTGTACGATATGAGGGTTGATTTTGGTAATTAGTTTATTGAAGAGTTTTTAGATTAGGGTAAGTATGAGTGATCGGAAAGCTGGAGGTAACAGATTTTTCTCTTTGTTATCTTCTTGTTTACGGAAAACAAAAATGTTTTTTCGTAAAATATATAAAGGACCATGGTATAAACAGGTGGTTGTCTGGATCGCAACTTTTTTCGTATCTATTGTTCTCTTATTGGGAGCGGTAGATATAAATTTCCTGTATCTTTTTGGACGTTCGCCTGGTTTCAGCGATATTAAAAGTCCAATTACAAGTGCAGCATCTGAAGTTTATAGTTCAGACAGTGTGCTGATTGGTCGTTTTTTCAACGAGAATCGTACGCCCGTTAAATATGAGGACCTTCCGCCTCACTTGATTCGTACCTTGATAGATACGGAAGATGAGCGTTTTTATAAACACCATGGAATTGATTTTCAGGGATTGTTTGCTGCGGTAAAGGATATGGTCGGCGGTCACGCGCGTGGTGCCAGCACGATTACGCAACAGTTGGCTAAAAATATGTTCCGGGTGAGAACTCAGTATTCAACCGGATTGCTTGGCAAGATTCCCGGCGTGAAGATTTTGGTCATGAAGGCAAAGGAGTGGATTGTCGCCGTTAAGTTGGAGATGATCTTTTCCAAGGAGGAGATTCTGACCATGTATTTTAATACCGTAGATTTTGGAAGTAATTCTTATGGAATCAAAACGGCCAGCCGTACTTATTTCGGAAAAGATCCCCAAGATCTGAATTATGAGGAAGCGGCAACTCTGGTAGGATTGCTGAAGGCGACTTCAACTTATAATCCGCGGAAAAATCCTAAAAACAGTACGTCCCGGCGTAATGTTGTGCTGACAAATCTTTATGATCATGGTCATTTGGTCATTAACGGAAAAAAAGCGACTAGAGCACAATTGGATTCTATTAAGGCAATACCGATGAAAGTGAGCCAGAAGAATCTGGCTAGTAACTATGACGGTATAGCGCCTTATTTCCGTTTGGCTTTGGCGGATTATATTGATGACTTGTGCGAAAAAGGTCTTGTTGAGGGTTGTGATTCGTCCAATAAACTGGATCTCTATGCGGATGGCCTGAAAATATATACCACATTGGATACCCGTATGCAGAAATATGCCGAGGCTTCTGTTCAGAAGCAAATGGCGGTAATCCAGCGGAATTTTAATAATCATTGGGGAAAAACCAATCCTTGGCAGAATGAGAAGCATGAGGAGATTCCGAATTTTATAGAAGATCTGGCCAAAAGGACAGATGCTTATAAATATTACAGTGCAAAGTATCCTGATGATCCGGATTCTGTGACTTATTATCTGAATCAGCCCCATAAGGTAAAACTTTTCAGCTATGAGGGGCAAAAAGAGGAGATGATGAGTACCATGGACTCTATCCGCTATATGGTTAAGTTCATGCACTGTGGTTTTGTGGCTATTGAACCGGAAACCGGCGCTGTGAAGGCTTGGGTGGGAGATGTGGATTTTGACTCGTGGAAATACGATAAGGTTCTGGCTATGCGTCAGCCGGGGTCAACATTCAAACTTTTTGTGTACACCGAAGCCATGAATCAGGGGCTCACCCCATGCGATACCCGGGTAGATGAATGGAAGCAGTATCCGGATACTATTAACGGAGAGCCTACTACATGGACACCGACCAATGCTAACGGTTATTTTACGGGTGCGGATATTCCTCTCAAAGCTGCTTTTGCGCAAAGTATCAACAGTATTGCGGTAAAATTGGGCTATGAAATGGGTATTCACAATGTGGCCCGTACGGCTCATGCCATGGGAATCAAATCGCCTTTGCATGAGACACCGTCCCTGAGCCTTGGTGCTTCGGATGTGAATTTGCTGGAACTGGTTAACAGTTATGGAACTGTAATCAATGACGGTAAGGCGCATGATCCTATTTTGGTGGATAAAATTGTTGACCGATATGGAAATGTTATTTATGAAGCCGAAGTTCAGGATGTTCAGGCTATTCCTTATCGTTCAGCCTACTTGATGCAGCAGTTGTTAAGAGGTGGCATGACTGAGCGGGGTGGAACAACAGCAGCCTTGTGGAGTTATATTCATCCGGTAGCTTCTTTGACTGAGTTCGGAGGAAAAACCGGAACGTCGAATAATCATTCTGACGCTTGGTTTGTTGGTGTAACCCCAAAACTGGTGGTCGGTGCCTGGGTCGGTGGTGAATATCGTAGTATACATTTCCGTACCGGAGCTTTAGGTCAAGGAAGCAGAACAGCTTTGCCGATTTGCGGCTATTTCCTGAACGATGTACTTCAAGATGATCGTTTTGCTCAGTATCGGGTTAAGTTTGCCCCTCCGAAAGAGGAACTGGATCCTTCTTCATGGAATTGTAGCAGTTATTATTATGTTCCGGCAGATACGGATTCGGTATCTGCAGATACATTGGGTTTACGTATAGAGTCGGTTGAACGCGATTCTTTGTTAGAGGGAAAGACACAGGAAAACATTGAATTACCAGCATTAGAACCTGTATTGCCCTGATAGAACTTAAAGAAAGATGATTGATAAGAATGAGATTGATACCAGTAACGCAGAGTTTCAAAATGCTCTGCGTCTGGTTCAGTATACCAGTCATTCTCTTTTTTTAACCGGTAAGGCCGGTACCGGAAAGTCAACTTTTCTCAAATATATTTGTGCTCATACCAAGAAAAAGTATGTGATTTTGGCACCGACCGGAATTGCGGCTATTCATGTTGGTGGGGTTACTCTGCACAGTTTTTTCAAGTTGCCTTTCTATCCTTTATTACCAGATGACACCCGCTTTTCATTAGGTAAGATTCGTGAAACATTGAAATATAACCGCTCCTTGTGTAAATTGATACAAGAGGTGGAGCTGATCGTCATTGATGAAATATCAATGGTGAGGGCTGATATTATAGATACCATCGACAAGATTTTACGTGTATATTCCCATGCTCTCCGAAAACCTTTCGGAGGAAAGCAGATGTTGTTTGTTGGAGATTTGTTTCAGCTCGAGCCTGTCCTGAAAGGTGAGGAAAAGGCTTTGTTGCACCAATATTATCCGACACCATTTTTCTTTTCCGCACGTGCTTTTCGTGAAATGGAACTGGTTTCCATTGAATTGACTCAAGTGTATCGTCAAACAGACATATCCTTTGTGGCTTTATTGGATCGTGTTCGTTCCAACACCGTTAGTGATTCTGATTTATCGCAGTTAAACCGGCGTTGTCAAAATGTCTTTTCTTTAGAAAGCCGGGAGAGTACAAATGATTTCAGGATCACTCTGGCAACCAGGCGTCATGTGGTTGATCACATCAATCACGACCGGCTGGAATGTCTGGAAGGTGACCTGGTTGAGTTGCGGGGACGTATCGAAGGGGATTTCCCGGAAACGGCATTGCCTACAGGAGAGTTTCTTCATTTAAAAATAGGAGCTCAAGTTCTTTTTGTCCGTAATGATGTGGAAAAACAATGGGTAAATGGTACAATTGGGCGCGTAGAATATATTGATCCGGAGTTGAATTTCGTAGAGGTTCTCACAGAGGACGGGAAAGACTGTCTGGTCAAACGGGAGAGGTGGACAAATATACGTTATACCTATAATGCAGAAAAGAAAGAGATTGAAGAAGAAGTCTTAGGGACGTTTGAGCAGTTTCCAATCAAATTAGCCTGGGCTATTACGGTTCATAAAAGTCAGGGATTAACCTTTTCCAAGGTACAGATAGATTTTCGCGGTGGTGCCTTTGCTGCCGGTCAGGCTTATGTGGCATTGAGTCGTTGTACTTCCTTAAATGGAATTTTTTTGTGTACACCCTTAAAGAGAAATGATATTTTTTCCCGTGCGGAGGTACTTGAGTTTTCCCGTAGTTTTAATGATGTAGAGGCTGTTGGACGTGCGTTGCTTTCAGCCCGGGCCGATATAGCCTATCATGAGGCCGCAAATGCTTTTGACACCGGTGATTTTGACCGGTGTATCACGCGTTTTCTGGAAGCCATTCATGCCCGATATGAGATAGAAACACCTTTGAACAAGCGATTTATACGGTATAAACTGAATGTGATCAATCGTTTGCGAAAGGAGAATAAACGTTTGCAGGAGGAATTGTCTGCGAACAGAAGTCAGTTGAACCAATGTGCTCAGGAGTATTATCTTATGGGGAACGAATGTGTGGTTCAAGCTCATAATTCTACAGCTGCGTTACGCAATTATGATAAGGCTATTGCTTTGAATCCTTATCATTGGGATGCCTGGGTACGTAAGGGCGTAACTTTGCTTTCAGAAAATCGTTCTGAAGAGGGAGAAGCGTGTTTCACGCATGTTATTCTTGCTGCTCCTACGGTTTTCAAAGCCTGGTATCACAGAGGGAAAATTAGATACCAGCAGAAACGTTATTGGGAAGCTATATCTGATTTTGATAAAGCTACTTCCTTGCGTCCGGATCATGCGCGTTCGCATGAACTTTATGGAGATGTCTTGTTGCAATGTGGTAAGGAAGCAGAGGCAATCCGGCATTGGAATATAGCGGAGCATCTCAGGAAAAAAAATAATAAATAATAAAATTTTATTACAACTTTTCTGGTGATATTTTTAATTACAATCTTTTTTAGTTTTTTTAGTGTTGTTTTAATGTGCCGAATTGCTTATATTAGGATTTTATCCTTGCATTAGGTGGCAAAAACAATCGCTATTAAGTGTATTATTACCCTCCAATAATCACTTTGAATTTAACACTAGAAGAAGACCCAATCCTAAACTTTGTTAACAGTTTGGCATAATCAGAAGGCTCTATACCTTATTCTCGCATAATGAATTAAATTTGTATGTCTATTATGGCATTAACAAAGCAAAGACAAACAAATTAAATTAATAAATTTTCAATTTTAAAAGTGTATGAAAGACCGTTTAAGCAAAATCAGCAAGAGAGCAACGCACGCGTTGTGTCTTCTTGCAGCCTGTGGCTTGACGTACTCGTGTACTGATGAATACAAATTGGATGAAGAAATTCCAAGTTGGTTCAAATCGAGTATTTACAGCTATCTGGCAGAAGATGGGCACTACAGTTATTTTGTGAATTTGATCAATGATTTGGGTTACAAGGAAGACCTTTCCAGAACAGGTAGTAGAACCTTGTTTGTAGCCAATGACTCGGCTTTTGCTCGTTTCTTCCGAGAAAACGCTCAGAGACCTTCTTATGATCCTTGGAGTACTGCAACCAGTTACGACAAGCTTTCTTTGGCTCAGAAGAAACTCTTGTTGAAAACCGGTATGCTGAACAATGCTTATCTGATGGAAATGTTGTCAAGAGGCGAGGGTAATCCTACTCCGGGAACTACCATGAGAAAAGCCACCATTTTGGACTTGGCTGATACTCTGACCCGAATTACTCCTGAAACACTTCCTACATCAGAAAGTAAACTGGATAAAAAATACTGGGATGCGCATAAGGACAATAAGAATTTTTATGTAGTTTCTGATAACTCTACACCGATGTTGGTGTATTTCTCAGGCGATTTTTTGGCTAAATCCGCAATTACGGATGATGACTTCCAGAAATTGTTTGGAGAGCATCTTGAGGCTAACCAGTATTATGTTTACCAGAATAAGGTAATTAAAAAGGATATTACTTGTCAGAACGGTTATGTTCATGAATTGAAGGATGTTTTGATTCCGGAACCTAATATGGCGGATATTATCCGTAATAGCGGAAAATCAAATATCTTCAGTCATATTTTGGATCGTTTCAGTGCTCCTTATTTGGATGAGTCTTTAACGACGGATTATAATAAAGAACATAATGATACGATTTCGATTTATGTGAGAAAGTATTATTCAGAGATTACCAATAAAACATCGGTTTCCGAATTCCTGAACAATGATGGAAAATTAACCAAAGGACCGGATGGTGAAGATCCGACTGTCAGCGATGAGTATGGTATTGGTTTGTTGAAGTTTGATCCGGCTTGGAACCAATATACTGATGGAACAAAATCTGCCAACTCTGATATGGCGGCCATGTTTGTTCCTACAGATGATGCCATGAGAGAGTATTTCAGTACAGGTACAGGTCGAACTTTGCTGGAGAATTTTACCGATAAGCCTGAATTATTAGATGATCCGCAATCTTTGTATTATCATATTGATCAGATTCCATTGAATGTTTTGTATAGTTTGGTCAGCAATCTGATGCAGAGATCGTTTGTTTCTTCAGTGCCTAGCAAGTTTGGTATGATTTTGGATCAGGCAAATGATAACTTGTTCAAAAATCCTTCAGAAGCAGTTGGTAATGTTGAAGAGATTAAGGTCGGAAATAATGGAGCGGTTTACTTTATGAATAAGGTGTATCCTCCGGTAGACTTCTCTTGTGTGGCTTCTCCTGCATTTATTGGAACGGATTATAAGTTGATGAAGTTTGCCATTTATTGTGGTTCCGGTGAGGTATGGAGTTCTAGTTTGATGAACAATATGAACTTCTTTGCTTATTTAAGAGCTAGTGGTTCACGTATTAAGTTCTCATATTTCTTGCCGAGTGATTCTGCTTTGGCTAATTATGTGGATCCGCTTTCAATTATTCCAAGTAAGCCGGGTATGGCTCGAATCCTTTCTTATGATTACAAGTATCAGAGTGATAATGCCGCTCCGTTTGTATGTACCGAATATAAGTATGATTTGACAACCGGACAGAGAGGACGAAAGATTCGAGTGTTAACAAATTCTTCAGATCCTTTGAACCGTTTGCAGGATATTTTGGAAACGCATACTGTGGTACATGATATCAATAAGGAGCCTGATGGAGTAGAAGGAGGTAATGAATATTTCATTTCAAAGAGTGGTGCTCCAATCCGTGTACATAAGTCTGGAGGTAAATATTTGATTCAAGGAGGTATGCAGATTGAAAATGCCAAATCTCCTATGGCTGATCCGATTCCGGGTTATGGTGGTGCCGAGATCCTGAAAAAGTATGCACAAGCTAATAATGCTGCAATGGATAATGGTTTGTCAAACGGTAATACCTATTGTTTGAATGCCGTAATTCAACCGTCTGTGAAATCTGTATTTTCTATTATGAAAGATTTAAGCAATCAGGAATTCTTTAATCTTTGTAATGGAATTACAAATGATATGCTTACCGCAACCGGTCTTGTAGAGATAAAAACTAATGATAAGGAAGAGGATAAGGAAGCAAAATATGGCAAATATAAGATCTTTATGAATAATAAAGGTTTGGATCAGAATGTATCCTTCTTCTCCGGTTATAACTATACGGTATATGTACCTTCTGATGCAGCTGTTCTTGCGGAAATTAATGAAAAGCAACTCCCGACTCCAGAGAAAATCGCGGAGTATATAGCTCAATATCAGGAGGATCCTCAATGGGAGACTGTCTACAAGGAAAAGGCAAAAGCTCAGATTTTGGTTCTGCTGGATTTCTTGCGGACGCACTTCCAGGATAATAGTATATTTGCTGATTTACAGGCAGGTGAGTTACAAACTAACAACTCTGCTACTTTGGATCCGAATACCGGAACCTTTAGAAAAATTTATGTACATCAGTTGGGAAATAATGAAATGACTGTTCGTACGATCGATAAGGAATGTAAGGTTGTCGGAACAAAGAACGCTGTGGCTCGTGATTATATAACTACAGCTACGAAGAATTTTGAAGATATAACTGATTTGTCAGGTATCTTGATTAACTCTTCTGCTCATAGTGTGGTACACGAAATAGATGGAGTGTTGAGATTTGATAATATTAAAAGCTATACTGATTTGTGGGATAATTCAGCTTCGGCAAAACGAATTATTGCTAGTTTTGAAAAAAATAAATAATGGATGCCATGAATAAGATAAAGATTCTATTGCTTATGATTGCCTGTTTGATAACAGGCGTTACTATGGCGCAGCAAAGACGTATTTCGGGTACCGTATCGGATGATTTTGGTGGCATTATGATGGCCAACGTTACCGAGGTGGATGCCAATAATCGTATCGTTTCTGCTACGACAACAGATATGAATGGTAACTTCACCATGACAATTAAGAATCCTAAGAATAAGTTGAAAATTACTTATATGGGATTCCAGAATCATGTTGAGGTGATTGGAAACAAAAGTGTTTTTAAAGTGAAGATGAAGGATGCTTCACGTACTTTGGATAATGTAACCGTAACTCACAAAAGAAAGATAATTAGTAACGGTCTTTCTATTCCGGAACGTGAAATTTCTGTAGCTCGTCAGAAATTTAACATGGATGAGATGCAGGGTCTTTCTTTTGAATCTGTAGATGAAGCGTTGCAGGGTAAGATTGCCGGTTTGGATATTGTGGCCAACTCTGGAAACTTGGGTGCCGGTACTACCATGCGTCTTCGTGGTACGACAACTATTAACGGTAATGCTGAACCGTTGATTGTTGTGGATGGTCATATATTTGAATTACCGGATAATGCGCAGAACATTGATTTTGAGAATCTGGATAATGAGGAGCAGTTTTCAACTTTGCTTCAGGTGAATCCTGAGGATATTGCTGAGATTGAAGTGTTGAAAGATGCTTCTGCTACTGCTATTTGGGGATCTAAGGGTGCCAATGGTGTACTTTCTATCAAAACGCGTCGTGGTAGCCGTGGTAAGACCCGCGTGAATTTCTCTTATCGTTTCTCTGGAAACTGGCAGGGACAAGGTATGAGAATGTTGGATGGTGACGGATATACCATGATGTTGAAGGAGGCTTATTTTAATCCGAAGCAGGATCCAAATGCATCAAATATGTTGGAGTTGGATTATTTGCGCGACAGAAATGGTTACATCTATAATAACTATAGTCGAAATACAGATTGGATTGATGCAGTGACCCAGTTTGGTCAGGCTCATAATTATTATGTAACTTTGACCGGTGGTGGTGAAAAGGCTACATTCCGTATTGGTGTGGGCTACGATAAGGAGTCTGGTACGATTATCAAACAGAATCTGGATCGTTTTACAACACGTTTGGCTTTGGATTATTTTGTTTCTGACCGCATCAAGTTTTCTTCAAATTTCTCTTTGTCATTTACGGATAATCATAAGAACTATGATGACATTTTGGCTAGAGCTTATAAGGCTATGCCAAATATGAGTATTTATGAGTATAACGGCGATGTTGATAATCCTCAATTAACAGGTAATTTCTTTAACATGTTGCCTTTGGCTACTGCTTCTGGTCATCAGCCTGGATATACATCTTCAAGTTTGAGCGATATGTATGCAAATGGTAATCCAGTAGCTGTCGCTAATTTGGCTTGGAAAAGAGAACAGAGTTTTAACATCACTCCACAGTTCTCTGTAGAGTATAAGTTCCTGGGTAAGGAAGATGATCAGACACAGTTGAATTATACCGGTGATGTGCAGATGCAGATCTACAATACCAGTGATAATTCTTATTTCCCTGCCGCATTGACAAATAATAAGTGGTATGACGGTATTAACTCTGCTTCAAACAGAGAGTATAAGAGTATGCAGTTTACTACCCGTCATGATTTGGCTTTCTATCCGAAATTCAATAACGAGGATCATGCCTTGAGTGCTTTGTTCCGTTTTGAGTTGACCAGTGGAACCAGTAATGATCAGTCTTTGAGTTCAAGAGGTATTCCAAGTGGTCTGACAGATCCGACCTTGGATGCTTATCTGACTGCGGCTAGCACAAGTCCTGGTGAATGGAGAAGTTTGTCATATACAGGATCTGTTCACTATTCTTATAAGAGTAGGTACAGTTTGACAGCCACTCTTCGTACAGACGGACGTACAGATTTCGGTGCCGGAAAGAAGTTCGGAACCTTCCCTGGTGTGTCTGCACGTTGGAATATTATTGACGAGAATTTCATGAAACCGTTGAAAGGCTGGCTTTCTATGTTGGCTTTCCGTCCGGGTTGGGGTATCGTAGGTAACGTCGTTGGTGGTGGTTATAATCAGTATAACCGTTATGCTGACTTTGGTTCTTACGGTGGTTCTCATGGAGCTTTCCGACCAGAGAACTTGCGTTTGGCATCTTTGCAGTGGGAAAAGACCTCTTCTTGGAACTTAGGTTTCGATTTGGGACTGTGGAATGATTTGATTACCTTGGCTTTGGAAGTCTATGATAAGAAAACTACCGAATTGGCTCTGCAGAACGTAGCCATTCCTTCACATACTGGATTTAGTTCTTTGGCTTGGCAGAACGTAGGAACGATGCGTAATAAAGGATGGGAATTGTATGTAAACACTTCTAGGTTTGCTCGTGTTGGAAAATTCAGTATGAAACTGAGTGCCAATATCGCTCAGAATATTAATCAGATTGAAGAGATGGATGCTTCTGTTTTGGAAAGTCTGAATAAGGATTTCTCTTATACGAATGAGTCTTATTTAGGACGTGTGCAGATAGGTAACGCTTTAGGATCAATATACGGTTTCCGCTTCAAGGGTATTTATGCTTATGATTATGATCATAATGGTTATACAGAGCAATCTCAGAAAACTTATGCGAGTGGAGAAATAGATCCGAATCGTCCGGGATACTTCAGGAATGGTGATAAGGTGCCAACAGCTGCTGCAGCAGCCTTGCGTGGTGAGAATGCTACTTGTCCTATCGTTTACGACGCGAATGGAAATATGGTAACTGACGCAAAGGGTAATCCGTTGCAGATGTATTTTAATGGCACACATGCTTTCGAGGGTGGAGATGCGATTTATGAAGACATCAACCATGATGGACAGATTAATGCGTTGGATATTGTTTATTTGGGTAATTCTAATCCAAAATGTAATGGAGGTTTCGGTATTGACCTGTATTACGGCAATTGGAGTCTGAGTGCGTCTTTCAACTATCGTATTGGAAACCAGATTATCAATATGGCGCGCATGCAGGCTGAAGATATGTTGAATAACAACAATCAGAGCGCTGCAACGAAGTGGAGATGGAGAAAGAATGGTGATGATACAGAGATTCCAAGAGCAATGAATAGTAAGGCTGGTACAAGTTACAATGCTTTGGCCAGCGATCGTTATGTGGAGAATGGTGACTATTTGCGTTTCCAGTATTTAAGAATGGGTTATAGCTTCGACGCCAAGAAAATCAAAAAGTGGGGTCTGAGCGCCTTAAGTCTGTCTGCTTCTGCAAATAACTTGTGGGTGTGGAGTAAATATACAGGAACGGATCCTGATGTGACAACATCTGGTTGGGGTGTGGCTACAGATAGCAACAAGACACCACGCTCTAAATCCTTCACTGTTAGTTTGAATGTTGGATTTTAAATGAAAGAATAATGAAAAAATATAAAATGCTCAAAAAGGTTACCTTCTGTAGTTCTTTGCTTTTGGCATCGACTTTGACATCTTGTACAGACTGGTTAACTCTTTATCCTATGGATAAGATTGTAGAGGAGAATTTTTGGGAAGACAAACGTGACTTGGAAAGTGTCCGGAATGCGGTTTATGTTAATATGACCACTAATGATTGTCTGGAACGCTATATGGTTTGGGGAGAGTTGCGTTCAGACAATTTGATGGAAAATTCTGCAGTCGGACTTTCTGATAACTTACGTGATATTTCTGAAAAAGTTGACATAAAACCGCAGAATCCTTATGCAAGTTGGTCCAAGTTTTACGAATCCATTAATTATTGTAATAAGGTCTTGCAGCACGGTCCCGAAATTTTGCAGAAAGACAAGAGCTTCTCTACTGTGGAATGGGAATATATGAAAGCCGAGATGGTGGCTTTGCGTGCGCTGAACTATTTTTATCTGATTCGTGCTTTTGATGAGGTACCAATGGTCTTTACTGCTATCAACGATGATAGCGAAGTGCGTACACAGAAAGCGGTACCACAGTCCGTCCTGTTGGACTCTTTGGTAAATCAGATGGAGTATGTGATTAAACATGGAAAGATTTGTCCGAATTATGGTAATAGTGCTGACAATAAAGGTTTGATTACCGATAAGGCATTCTATACCATTTTGGCTGATATTTATCTGTGGAGAGGATCACTTTACGATGGAAACGGTGAAGATGCTAAGGCTGATTCCAGTTATAAGGCATGTATTGCTCATTGCTCAAAAGTAATCGATCTGTTTAGTGAGGATTATAAGAAATTATCACCTATGTCTCTGTCACAATTTGGAGCAGATGAAACTGAGCGTGCTGAAAATAAGTATCATTTGATCTGGAATACAGGAAACGATCGGGCAGGTTTGGAGAGTAATGCTTATAATAGTATTTTTGGAAGTGGTAACAGTTTCGAAAGTATTTTTGAATTGCAGTTTAACGGTAATGATGTTACTAATGCTTTGGTAGGAGTGTATTATCGGAATTCAAATGGTGCCGGATCTTTGTTACCTTCAAAAATTGCGAAGGCACAACCAGCCGGAGTTGATGCGGAAAATGCTTTATTCAGTAAAACGGATTTGCGTCGATGGGCTACTGTCGAAAATTTGAAAGCGCAGGATTATAGCATTATAAAATATGCGGCAGGATCGATTGGGCAGCCTTCTGTAAGTGATAATACGAACGTTAGCGAAGATGACATGAAACCGGAATATAGTCTTCGTAGTACTGCAAATGCGCATTGGATTTTTTATCGCTTGCCAGATGTGCTGTTAATGAAGGCTGAGGCTATGTGTCTTTTGAAGCAGGATGCTAAGCAGATTAATGAATTGCTAAATGCGGTATTCAAGCGTTCTAATCCAAAAGCTTTGCCAGAAGAATTGTTACCTGTACTAAATTATGGAGAAGAGGGTGGTAACGATAATATTCAGAAGCAGATTCTGAGAGAACGTAACCGTGAATTTTACGGTGAAGGAAAAAGGTGGTTTGACATCATGCGTTATGCTTTGCGAAAGGGGCAGGCCGAAGGACCTTCAGCTGCTTATTCGTTATTTAAAGCCAAATACGAGGAATCACAAAATGCCGGATCTATTGAGGGTAAATACAAACAGAATATGAAAGTCATGTATTTCCCTTATAGTGAAACGGAAGTTAAGGCAAATCCGGAATTGGTGCAGAATCCGATCTGGAATGATCAAAGTACAATTCAAAAAAAATAATGAACAATGAAAGCATTTGAAAATATTAAGCATAAATGGGCAAAACTGTTGATGATTTCTTCTGCTGGACTATTGGTCTTTTCTGCATGTAAGGAGGAAATTGATACAGCGAACCGTTTTACATTTACCGGAGAAACAGTAGCAAGTTTTCTTCAAAAAAATGATACTTTGTTTGGACAATATACGGAATTGCTAAAGAATGTAAAGCAGAGTAGCAAAACGCAGTCCACAATTGCGACTTTATTGTCAATCACAACAAACAATTATACTTGTTTTGCACCGACGAATCAGGCAATTAATGATTTCTTGGATTCAGCGTACACAAAGGGAGTTTTTCCGTCAAATGACTTTCTGGTCTTTTTGGATTCTGTGAAAGCTGACAAGGAAATTGCGGATTCTTTGGCTGAAGTTATTGTTTTGAATAGTATTATTTCCCATGGCAATGACGTCAAAGGCCTTGAAGCCGAGAATTTTCCAGATGATAACGGTACTTTCCCATTACCCAACTTAAAGGATCGTTACTTGACTGCAAATAAAGAAACTCCAGTTGGAGGTCAGACAGAATATTATATTCTGGAAGACGTAAAGGTCGTTTATAAGAACCTAAAGGTTGAGAATGGTTATATACATGGTGTAAATAAAGTCGTTTCTCCTGCCACAGAAGGTGTTTCAGAAATCTTTGCCGGTGTTAAAAATATGACTTTGTTTGACCAGTTGCTTCAGAAGACGGGATGGAGTGATTCTGTGTCAGCAGCACATGCTTTGGATCAGGCTTATGACGAACTGTATCTAAGCACAGATTTGGAAAGTGAAATGCCAGATAATATTGCAGCAGGTCAGAGTAAAAGTACTGCTTATGTCCCGGAGCACAGAAAATATGGATTCACCATTTTTGCTGAAACGGATGAGGCTCTGAATAATATTCTGGGATTGTCAAGTCCGGACGAATTGATTCAGAAACTGTCTGATCATCTGCATGGACTGTGGGGTAATAATCAGATGGAAGGAGTAACCTTTGGTACTTCTGACGAAGATCTTCGTAAGCCGGATAATGCAATTAATCAGTTCGTGGCTTATCACATATTGCCTGTTGCGTTACCAAGTAATCAGTTGGTATACCACTACAATGAGAAAGATTACGACCGCAAGACCGGACGTTTGACTATTCCTGTTTTCGAATATTATGAAACAATGTCTATGGCTGGTGGCCCGCGCAGATTATTGAAAATCTATCAGAGTCGGGAAAGTGGTGGCGTACGTTTGAATCGTAAACCGATTATGGATACAGAAACCTATGAGGAGATGGGGACCGACGTGGAAGGTATTTTGGTCGGAGGCCAGCAAGGTCTGGGGGCTGTAATCTCTGCAGTTAATGGTTATGTGTATCCAATTGACGAATTGCTGGTTTATACAAATGAGGAAACAGCACGAAAAGTTCTGAAAGAGCGCATCCGATTTGATTGCGCATCTTTAGTTCCGGAGCTGATCAATTTAGGTTATCGTAGACCATCTGCTAAGATTAAAGGATCTAAGGATAATATTTATTTCCCAAGAGACTTCAAGACGAAGAATATTCAGCGTTCTCAGTATACTTATTTCAGTTACCTGAGTGGCGTCAATCTAGACTGGAGTAATTATCAGGGAGATGAGTTGACTTTTAGAGGTAACTATGATATTACGGTAAAACTGCCGCCAGTACCATATGCCGGAACTTATGAGATCCGTTTGGCTATTTCCGGTAATACGATGCGAGGTATGTGTCAGGTTTATTTTGGAGCCGAAGGTGAGACTCTGACACCGGTTGATATTCCGGTAGATTTACGTATGAAAGAAAATTACTCAAGTCCGGAAACAGTCGGTCTGGCCGAACTTAATGTAGGTTGGGAGCAGGAAACCGATGATCAGGATTATAACGATCGTGTGAACAAGGCCTTGAGAAACAAGAAATGGATGAAAGGACCTCGTTATTATAGAGCTCAGTTGAAAACTTCAGCAGGTAATATGGCTTACAATTTGCCTACTGTAGTACGTAAGATTCTTACCGAAGAATATATGGAACCGAACCAGACCTATTATATCCGATTTAAGTCTGTTTTGGAGAATGCTAATACTGACTTCTATTTTGATTATATGGAAATGGTTCCTTCGGAGATTTATAATAATTCAGAGGTACTAGAGGATGAATGGTAAATAAATATTGATATTATGAGCGATAAAAAATATATGAATATTTTGGGAAATGCAGTTTTTGGAATCAGTCTTTTGACTGGTTTCACTGCATGTTCTGATTCTATTGATGAGCATTATTCTCCGTCTGCCGGAGTTGCTACGAAAACATTGTGGGAGCAGGTTGTGTCACAACCTGATCTCACTGACTTAGCCAAAATTTTGGAGAAAGTACATTATTATACGACAGAAAATAAGACTTCTGGCTTGACGTATAAAGATGTTCTTCAGGCTAATAACAAACTGACAGTGTGGGCACCGGTAAACGGTAGCTTTAATGTTGACTCTTTGCTGGCAGAAATCGATCGCGATGAGTATAGTGTTGACAAGCGTTTCATACGTAATCATATAAACACTTTCTCCCGTTCAGTTGCTGGTACAGAGCTGGATTCAATTCTCATGTTGAATTCAAAGGTTAATGTGCTGAATAATGCCGAGAATCAGTTCAAAGGTGTTGATATTGTTAAGAGAAATATTCCGGCAACTAATGGCTTGTTGCATAAATTGGCCCATGCCGCACAATTCCAGAATAATCTGTATGAATATATGCAGAATACCCCTCAGGTAGACAGCTTATTCAAGTTTTTCCAGGCACGAGACACTACTTATATTGACGAAAGTCAAAGTGTTCAAGGAGGTATCATTGACGGTGAGATTACTTATGCGGACACAGTCTGGACTACAGAGAGTAAGGCTTTTAATTATTCGTACAATTATCAAGGTGATACATGGGATGGCATCGCTGCTAATCTAAAGAATGAGGACAGTACTTTTGTGATGATTATGCCAACCAATCAGGGATGGCGTACAGCTTTGGACAAAACATTGCCTTTTTATCAGTATATGAGCTTGCCGTATGCGAATTTGGATGATGAGAATAAACCTCAGACTGTTAAGCCTGACGCTCTACAGAAGAAGCAGGCGCAGATGTCTATTGTAAACCGATTGGTTTTCAGTCCGAATCGTCAGAAGTATTATACTTTGGAAGATTTTGGTAATACGGATTCTTTGTTCACAACCAGAGGAGAAGTGATTGATTCTCCGTATTGTAACAATATCTTTAAAGGAATACAACCGATTCCTGTAAGTAATGGTTATGTTTATTTGGCAGATGATTATCGTTACCCTTTGACTCAGGATATTGAAGTTGAAGGTGAAAACTCTTTCTATTGGAATAAGAAAATGATTAGTGCTTCAACAACCTGGGCTGCCGCTTCTGTTACCAAGGCAAACCGAAATCCAAAGATTTCAGGAAGTGTCAGTGGAAATGCTTATGGTTATTCAGCAGGAGCTACCGGAACAAGACAGGCTGCAAACTTTGTTTTCAAGTTGCCAAATGTCCTTTCTGCAACCTATGATATTTGGGCAATTATTGTACCGGAAAATATCGCAGATACATTGAAGCAGAATGTACTTCCTTTGAAGTTTAAGGCAACTCTTAATTATTATAATGGTAAATCAACGACTTTAAGCAAGGAAGGTCCTACAAAGGATTTCATAGCTGATACTGCAAAAGTGGATACCATTCTGTTGTTTGAGAACTTTAAGTTCCCGGTAGCTTACAAAGGCGTTTCTGGCGCTTATCCTTTGTTGACTCTGGAGGTTTCCTCTAGATGGTCAGAGTGGCAAGGTTATGGAAATAAGTATGCCAATAGAATATATGTAGATAAGATCATTCTCAAAGGAAAAGATGAATAACAGATCTTTTTCAATTAAAAATGAAAACAATGAAGAAGAATATGAATAATAACTTTATACAGTCGGTGTTGAGAGCCAGTGTTTGTCTGTGTGCTTTGTCTGGGGCAAATGCTATGATGGCACAAGATGTCGTAGCTTCTGATTCAACAGCAACTGATTCTGTTGCCATATCAAAAAAGAAAGCGCCACAATATAAAATGAAGGAGGTGCGCGGTAAGATTTATGATAGTGCTACAGGACTTCCTATGAGTGGTGTCATGGTGCAGGCCTTAAACACTCCTGCTTACTCTGCTTTGACAGAAGAAGACGGTTCCTATAAGTTAGAGGTTCCGGTATTTGTACATGCGCTTTATGTATCCGTTCCGGATTATAATCCGATCCAGGTGCCAATTAAGAAAGATGGTGTTGCTGATGGATATATGAATAGTAGCAAGTTCAAAGGCTTTTACCAGGACGGAACTGTAATTACAGCGCAGAATACAGCCTTGTTGTCAAACACCAGCGCTGTTTCTATTGAATCAGAAATTCAGAATCAGTTGGCTGGAGATGTACGAAGTATCAATCGTAATGGAACCCCGGCACAAGGTGCCTATATGATGATTCGAGGTATTCATAGCTTGAATGCCAATAACCAGCCTTTGATTATCCTCGACGGAAATATGATTGATATGCAGAACGATCGTACCAGTCTGCATGTCGGTTATGTAAATAATGTACTTTCCGGCTTGGATCCAGAAGATGTTGAGTCTATTCAGGTTCTGAAGAATGGAACTGCTCTTTATGGTGCCAAGGGAGCTAATGGTGTTATTTTGATTAATACCAAGCGCGGAAAGAGTATGGCTACCAAGATTAATGTGAACATATTTGGCGGAGTGGTTCTGAGACCTGAGACTATAGACATGATGGGAGCCGAACAGTTCCGTTCTTATTTGAGTGACCTGTTGTCTGATGGAATTAAGGGAAATGCTTCATTGACACAGATTCCGTTCCTGACTGTGGACAAGGATTATTTCTGGTATCCTCTGTATCATAATGAGACAGATTGGAGTAAGGATATGTATCGCACTACCATGACACAAAATTATAAAGTCAGTGTAGAAGGTGGTGATGACGTTGCTATGTACAATCTGTCCTTAGGTTATGCACAGGCTAATTCTGCAATGGAGAATAACGATTTTAGTCGTTTGAATCTTCGTTTCAATACGGATATTAAGATTGCGAAGAACCTGTCTACCGCAATGGATATTGCTTATTCTCGAATGGCTTATAATATTCTGGATAATGGTTGGGCAGAGAACTATGAGGATCAGAATATTGCTGCTACCAATGTGTTGGGCCTGGTGCAGACTCCGTTCCTAAGTCCGTATGCTTACTATATTGATGAGAATAATCAATTGAAGCAAAATCTGATTTATGCCGGTAAATATGCTTCTTCTTCTACCAGTCAGTTGGACAATCCATTCCGCTATCCATTATTGTCAAATGCAGGTGTCAGCAGTAATGATGTGTTGAATAATCCATATTGGATTCTGGAGAATGGTAGAGGCGAGGAGAAGAATTATGCTGAGTTGACTCAGTTTAATTTAAATGTAATGCCAAAATGGCAAATTACAAAACAGTTCTCTATTTCAAACCGTTTCAATTATGCGTTGAGTAGAAATAATGAGAAGTATTATTTGCCTGTAAACGGTACGTCTCTATATACTCTGGAAAATCTTGGTGAAGTACATAGTGTATTGAAATCACAGTTTACAAAGCAGACAACCATTAACAATGATTTCCGTTTGGATTGGGGCGAGAATTACGGTGCTCATGATATCCGGGTATTTGGTGGTTGGAGATATAATAACTACTCTTACTCTTATAGTTTCCTGAAAGGTTATAATGCTACAAACGATAAGATGCCTATTTTGAACTACGGTAGAAAATATTTGCAATACAGTGGTACAAATGACAATTGGTCGGATATGGCATACTATGCTAATGCAGATTATAATTTCATGAACCGGTATTTCATTCAGGCATCGGTTTCTGCACAGGCATCTTCTCGCTTTGGAAATAATACCGATCAAGGTTTCCAGTTGGCTGGTGTAAGTTGGGGAGTTTTCCCTTCTGTACAGTTAGGCTGGTTGATTTCTTCTGAGAAATGGTTCCCGGCTACTAGCGGTGGAGTCAATTATTTGAAACTGACAGCAGGTTTTGATCAAAGCGGAAATGATGATATCAATTACTATGCTGCAAGTACTTATTGGACTTCTGAGAAATATTTACGTGAGTCAATTGGTTTGGTGATGAAGAATATCGATAATCCGAAGATTCAGTGGGAAACAACAACTCAGTATAATCTTGGATTGGAAGGTAGCTTTATTAAAAACCGCTTGCAGGCTGGATTGAATTTCTATTGGGCAAATACTGATCATCTCTTGGTGAAAGAAAAAGTTAGCTACATGACCGGACTTGATGAATATTGGACCAACAATGGTGCTATGAAGAATGCCGGTTTTGAACTGAATGTAAATGCAGCTCTCATAAACAAGAAGGACTGGAGATGGCAGGTAGGAGCAACAGTAGGTCATTATAAAAATGAGATTACTGAATTGCCTTCATCAGACGTGATTGAAATTAAAGATTACAAGAACCAGAATGTGGTAAGCACTATCAAGGGTTACACTTCTTCTATTTACGGAGAGGATAATGTGTTGACTGCTGTAGGTCATGCAGCTGGAGTATTCTATGGATATCAGACTGCTGGTGTGTTCGCTTCTGATGCAGATGCAAAATGCTATAAAAATCCGACTACAGGAGAGATGGAATATCTCAAATATCCTACAGGATTGACTGATGAAAGTTTGGCATCAAAGAATTTCTATGCTGGAGACGTTCATTTTGTAGATCAGAATGGTGACGGATGGATTACAGAGGCTGATAAGGTTGTTATCGGAGATCCGAATCCTGATATTTATGGAAATATTTACACAATGTTGAATTACAAACGGTTGACATTGAATGTTAATCTGAAGTATTCTTTGGGTAATGATGTTTATAATTATCAGCGCACTAAGATTGAAGGAGGAAACAGTTTCTATAACCAGTCTACAGCCATGGTAAACCGTTGGACATACGAAGGACAAGTGACAGATGTGCCACGCGCATGTTATCCGACCAGTGATCTTTGGAGAAATAATGAACGTTTTTCTGATCGTTGGATTGAAGACGGTTCTTATTTGAAGATAAAGAACATTCGCCTGACATATGATATTCCGGTTTCAGCTACATGGTTACAAGGTCTGAAGGTATGGGGAGAAGCAAATGATGTCTTTACATTTACCAAGTATTTGGGCACTGATCCGGAAATTTCAGCCTCAAATAATATTTTGTACCAGGGTATTGACAATGGTATGATGCCATTAACCCGGAGCTTTAATATTGGAGTTTCTATAAACTTGTAAAAGATTAACGATAATGAAAAATAAATCTATAATATGTGCTTTGTTGCTTGCATGTGGAGTAGGTATGTCAACAACTTCATGCGAGGATATGTTAAGTGCTGATTCTGATCGTACCATTCACACCAATGCAAATGATACTCTGTATGGTTATTGGGGTATTATGAAGGCAGTGCAGAACATAGCAGAACGTTATGTAATTTTAGGTGAAGCACGTGCAGATTTGGTTTATCCGACAAGTAGTGTTTCGGATACCATCAGCAATATTGCCAATTTCAATCCAACGAAAGATGGAGATTGCCGTTTCTTGGAGGTTAAAGATTATTATACCGTTATTAACGGCTGTAATAATTATCTGGCCAATGTGGATTCTTTAAAACTGAACAGTAACGGTGTTAAGGTAATGCAAAAGGAGGTTGCTCAAGTTTTAGCTGTTCGGGCTTGGACTTATTTGCAGCTGGTAAATAATTATGGTGAGGTTCCGTATTTTACGGAACCAATCACCTCTTTGGGATTCGTCGATGACTTTGATTTCTCAAAAGCTGAGAATAAACTGAATCGTGAGAACCTGATCGAAAAACTTATTCCAGCTTTATTGCCTTACAAAGAAACCGAATTGCCCAATTACGGTAACTATAACAATGGTGCAACAGATATTGCCAGTCAATTGACTATGTTCCCGATCAAAGTGGTTATGGGTGATATTTATCTGACAGGTGCTAAATCTTATGAGGAAGGCGAGGCTATTGATTCGATAAACAGTGATTATGCCAAGGCTGCCCAGTATTATTATGAGTATCTGAAAGATAATGGAGGATATTTGTCTTATACATTGAATTGTACAACTGATGGTAGTCACGGTGGAATTGTTGATTATCAGGGAAATTCTTGGATTGGCATGTTCTCAGAAAAGACATCCAACGCTGAAACGGTGACAGTTGTTCCTAGTGCGGCCGGTAAGTTGTATGGAAATGTGTTGACAGGTATCTCAAATGTATTCGGTTGGGGGACAACTTCCAGAATGGATACTGACTCTGAGGAAGGTTCTGAATCAGAGGCTACAACTTCCGCTTCTGTTTCTGTTTACTTAGACTATAAAATGCGTCAGTTGGGTCCGTCTCAGCAATATCTCAGTCTTTGTGCAGCACAGGATTATGTGAGAAATGATGGGGATGTTGAAAAGGATGCAGGTGATGCAAGACAAGCTGCCATACTTCCAATTAGTGGCGTAAATTATATTACCAAATCTTGTCCTTCAAGTAGCTTCAGCTATACTTATCCTGTAATCTACAGAAAGGCTCTGATTTGGTTGCGTTTTGCAGAGGCTATCAATAGAGCTGGTTTCCCAAGTTATGCTTTTGCAATTCTGAAAGACGGATTAGCTTCAGAGCATTTCCCGGAGTATGAATTAGAACGAGTAGATACACTTGAGGACGGTACTTTGGATTCTGTCTATGTTTATTCAACTTTCGGCAAGGTTTGCTCTTATATCCCGGAAGCAGAGTTCAGAAAAGCAAATTATCCAGTTCAGGTGCCTTATTTGAAGTTTACCTCTGAATTCTCTAGCATGAATGGCCAGGTATCTAATTTGAAGGGTGTACATGCTCGCGGATGTAATAATATCGGTGTTAATGATACCATTCATTATACTTATAAGAACATGTTGTTCAAGAAGTGTGTTGAGTCTGGTATTGATACACTTGGTATTTTTGCCGATGACAGTTTGTTCTATAGAATTGAGGCCATTGAAAATCTGATTGTAGATGAGTTGGCTTTGGAGACTGCGTGGGAAGGTAACCGTTATCCGGACTTGTTGCGTATATCAAGCCATAAAGGTAGCAGAGGTATGAAATGGTTTGCAGATAAGATTGCCCGTCGTGGTGATCCTCGTGACCCGGAATCTGATTATACCCAGAGTGCAGAATATATTGACTTGTATGATAAGTTAGTAAACGATAAGAGTAAGTGGTATTTGACTTTGCCTGCATACAAATAAGGTATATCAATAAAATCTTTAAAGGCGTCTCGCTAAAGCGGGGCGCTTTTTTTGTTCCTTTGCTTCTTTCTTTTTATCTTTATTTCCAATCAATGCTTTTGCTTTATGACATTTGAATTCCAGAACTCTGAAGAGCAGTTGGCACGTCGTCTGATACAGTTTACGGGTACTAACTTGTTTCTTACCGGACGTGCCGGAACTGGAAAGACCACTTTCCTGCGTCGTTTGGTGCAGGACGCTCTTTGAAGGAATCAGGATTCTGTACGGTTGAGTTACAGCATGTCTATCGCCAGACGGATACCCGTTTTCTTTCCATGCTTAACCGAATCCGGACCCGCCAGTTGGATGATGAACTGATCCGTGAACTGAACGCACGCTATCGTTCGGAAACGGAACTTTCGGGTTATGATGGATATATCCGTCTGATGACGCACAATCATCAGGCTCAGAAGATCAATAAAGAAAAACTGGAAGCCTTGCCCGGATCATCTTTCTTTTTCGACGCAACGGTCAGTGGTGTTTTTCCAGAACTGTCGTACGCCTTTGTCCTGTCGATGAACGCTCTTTGCTGTCGGTATCCGGTATCGGTAAGGTTACAGCGCGTAAATATGGAATGGAGTTGCTTCGGATCATTACCGAGTTCCAACCGGATAAAAACAGAACTCCCGGATTGTTTCCCGCCGAATAAACGGCAGGAAGCAATCCGGGAGTTCCGTATATAAGGTCGAAAGACGGCGGATTACAGAATACGCTGTAATTCCTTGGCCATTTCTTCCTGTACTTCTTTAGCCTTGATTCCGGCTACGGCAGCAAAGTTCTCGGTCTTGTCTGCGTAGATAATGGCACGGCTGCTGTTTACAATCAGACCGCACTGGCTGTTCATACCATACTGGCAAACCTCGCTCAGAGAACCGCCCTGTGCACCGATACCCGGTACGAGCAGGAAGTGGTCCGGAGCAATCTTACGGATATCCTCGAACATTTTGCCTTGAGTAGCTCCTACTACATACATCATCTGGTCTGCGTTACCCCATTCCCGGCTCTTCTTCAGAACCTTCTCAAACAGGCGCTCGCCCTGAGCGTCCTCAGTGAGCTGGAAGTCGTGTGAGCCCTTATTGCTGGTCAGCGCCAACAGGATTACCCATTTGTTGTCGTAACCCAGGAAAGGAGTTACGCTGTCTTCGCCCATGTAAGGAGCCACAGTTACAGCATCCAACTTGATTTCCTCGAAGAAAGTGCGGGCATACATGGCTGAGGTGTTACCGATATCACCGCGCTTGGCATCGGCAATGATGAACTGATCCGGATAGTGCTCGTTCAGATAAGCGATGGTCTTCTCGAAAGAAATCCATCCCTTGACACCCATACTCTCATAGAAAGCCAGGTTGGGCTTGTAGGCGATACAGTAGGGAGCGGTTGCATCGATAATGGCCTTGTTGAAGGCAAAAATCGGATCTTCTTCCTGAAGCAGGTGCTCCGGAATCTTCTTGATATCGGTATCCAGTCCTACGCAAAGGAAAGACTGTTTCTTTTTGATGTTCTCAAATAAATCTTTTCTGTTCATAGTTGCTTTATCTTTTATCGATCTTCTTTTTATCGGTTTTCTTTATCCACATGGAAAAAGCGCGGTTCCGGCTTACAGATCACTTTCTTTCATGCGTTCGGCGTTCTCTGCTACGATCAACTGATCGATGCAGTCCTGAATGTTACCGTCCATGAATGAAGACAGGTTCTGCATGTTGTAACCGATACGGTGGTCGGTGACACGGCTCTGTGGATAGTTGTAGGTACGGATCTTGGCCGAACGGTCGCCGGTTGACACCATGGTCTTACGTTTGCTGGCGATGTCGTCCAGATATTTCTGATGCTCCTTGTCATAAATGAAGGTACGCAGACGGGCCAATGCACGTTCCTTGTTCTTCGGCTGGTCACGTGTTTCCGTACATTCGATCAGAATCTCCTCGGTTTCTCCGGTAATCGGGTTTTTCCACATATAGCGGGCACGTACTCCGGATTCCACCTTGTTTACGTTCTGACCTCCCGCACCGCTGGAACGGAAAGTATCCCATTTGATTTCACCTTCGTTGATCTCCACGTCAAACTCTTCGGCTTCCGGCAATACGGCTACGGTTGCGGCCGATGTATGCACACGGCCCTGAGTTTCTGTGGCCGGCACACGCTGCACGCGGTGCACACCGGATTCGTATTTCAACGTGCCGTATACCTTCTCACCGGTCACGCTGAAAATGATTTCCTTGAAACCTCCGGCTGTACCCTCGTTGAAGCTGGAGATGGCAATCTTCCAGCCTTTCATTTCACAATACTTCGAGTACATCTTGAACAGGTCACCGGCAAACAGGGCTGCTTCGTCACCACCCGTACCGCCACGGATTTCCATAATCACGTTCTTGTCATCTTCCGGATCGGCCGGAACCAGTAACAGCTTGATCTCTTCCTCAATTTCCGGAACGCGCTTTTCTGCGGCAGACAGTTCTTCACGTGCCATTTCTTTCATTTCCGGATCATCTTCTACGGACAGGATTTCCTTGGCGTCCTCAATGTTTTTCAGCGTGTCCAGATATTCTTTGCGCGCTTTCATGATGTCGCCCAAGTCTTTGTATTCCTTGGTCAGTTTCACGTAGCGCTTCTGATCACTGATTACGTTCGGGTCTGTAATGAGGGTAGAGACTTCCTCAAAACGGCTCACCAGACCTTCCAGCTTGTTTAATATAGTATTTTCTGCCATTTAATTTATTCAAAAAACTTCTGAGTCCATTTATATTTTTTGTTGAATACTTTTTCTGTGATGAAGCACCAGCCGAGAATGGCGATCAGATAGATCAGATTCTGATACCAGCTGCGTTCTGCAAATCCTTCCCAGGTTTTGTAGGTCAGGTAAATTGTAATTCCGAGCGAAGTGAGGCAACAAAGAATAAAAAGGATTCTTTTCATTGTCTTTTTGGGTTTTACGGATTAGTAATTGAACTCTCCGAACTCGCTCTTGATGGTCAATGAGCGGGTGCCTTCCTCTACACGGCCGATAACCTGAGCGTCGATGTTGAAGCTCTTGCTGATCTCGATGATGCGGTCGGCCTGCTCCGGTGATACATAGATTTCCATGCGGTGACCCATGTTGAACACCTTGTACATCTCGGCCCAATCGGTACCGCTTTCCTGGGCTATCGCCTTGAAGAGAGGAGGAACAGGGAACATGTTGTCCTTGATGACGTGGCAGTTTTCACCGACAAAGTGCAGCACCTTGGTCTGTGCGCCTCCGGTGCAGTGTACCATACCGTGGATCTCGCTTCTCATTTCGTCCAAAATGCGCTTGATGACCGGAGCATAGGTACGTGTCGGGGAAAGTACCAGCTTGCCGGCATTGATCGGAGCGCCTTCCACCTCGTCGGTCAGCTTGTAGCTACCGCTGTAAACCAGTTCTTCAGGAACTGCCTTGTCGTAGCTTTCCGGATATTTCTCTGCCAGATATTTGGCAAACACGTCATGACGGGCACTGGTCAGACCGTTGCTGCCCATACCGCCGTTGTATTCTTTTTCGTAAGTAGCCTGTCCGCAACTGCTCAGGCCGACAATTACATCGCCCGGACGGATGTTGGCATTGTCAATTACATCGCTGCGCTTCATACGGCAGGTCACGGTAGAGTCAACGATAATGGTGCGTACCAGATCGCCTACATCGGCGGTTTCACCACCGGTTGCGTAAATGCCAACGCCCATTTTTCTCATTTCGGCCAGCAGTTCGTCGGTGCCGTTGATGATGGCGCTGATTACTTCACCCGGAATCAGCATCTTGTTTCGTCCGATGGTAGAGGATACCAGAATGTTGTCTACGGCACCCACACACAACAGGTCGTCGGTGTTCATGATCAGGGCATCCTGTGCAATGCCTTTCCATACAGAAAGGTCGCCGGTTTCTTTCCAATACATGTAAGCCAGTGAAGATTTTGTTCCGGCTCCGTCGGCGTGCATAATGTTGCAATACTCCGGATCACCGCCCAGAATATCCGGGATGATCTTACAGAAAGCCTGTGGGAAGATACCTTTGTCTATGTTCTTAATGGCGTTGTGTACGTCTTCTTTCGCTGCGGATACACCACGCATCATGTAACGCTGATTACTCATGATTCAAATAATTAAGTTGCTGTTTGATTTTAATGTGCAAAATTAATGATTTTCTGCCGAGTAGGCAAAAAAGACGTTCAAAACGTCGTATTTTTAGAACTTCACTTCCGGAGCCTTTTCACTTCCGCTTTCGGCTTCGTACTTTTCCTTCTTGTCAAATCCGAACATCTTGGCAAAAAGGTTGTTTGGGAAGGAGCGCACCAGTACGTTGTACTCTTGTACCGATTCGTTATAACGGCGGCGTGCCTCGGTAATGCGGTTCTCGGTTCCTTCCAGTTGGGCTTGCAGTTCGGAGAAGTTCTGGTTGGCCTTCAAATCAGGATAGTTTTCCGTGATGGCCAGCAGTTTGCCTAACGCGCTGCTGATCTCTCCCTGTGCCTGTTGATATTCCTTCATCTTTTCCGGAGTCAGGTTGTCTGCGTCTACAGTAATTTGCGTAGCCTTGCTGCGGGCTTCCATCACGGCCTGTAAAGTGCTTTGCTCGTGCTGGGCATATCCCTTTACGGTGCTCACCAGATTCGGGATCAGATCGGAGCGACGCTGGTATTGTACTTCCACATTGCTCCAGGCGGTGGAAACCGCTTCGTCCTTTTCTACCATTTCGTTATAAGAACAGCTGTTCAGTGAGAACAGGGCAGCAAGTGCCAGAATGTAATTGCGAATTTTCTTTGTTTTCATATAAATGTTATTCTTGTTTTGGGTTTGTTTAAAATTCTCCTCCCGAACCGCCACCGCCGAAGTCTCCGCCTTCGAAACTGCCGCCTTGCGGTCCGTCAAAGGAACTGCCACCACGATGGAAACCGCCCCACGGACCCATGATAGGGGGAACCATACCGCCGAATCCGGTTCCGTTGTCCATCGGCTCGTCATGTTTGCGGTAAGTCAGTTGTCCGCAGTGCGGGCAGCGGAATGTTTCCTGATGGTGTTCTATGCGGTGAATGCGGTCCACGATAATATTGGAGTTTATGCGAACAAGTCCTTGCTTGCCGCAGTGAGGGCAGGTATTACGTTGCCGGCTACTGTACCAGGAGATAAGTATGAACAATAGGATGACGGCTCCTATAAAATAGAGCCCGGTGTTTCCTCCTTCTTCTTTTTTCTTTCCGGTCAGCTCGTTGATCAGAGTCGGATCGCCTTCGATGACCTTGCATACACTGTATACGGTCTGATACATGGCCTGATCCCAGTTGCCTTGCTTCAGAAAGGGAACCATTTTCTGGTTTTCGATGCGCCGGCAGATGGCGTCGGGCAGTGTGCCTTCCAGTCCGGTACCCGTGAGAATCTGATAACAACGGTTCTGCGTGGAGAGCAGGATGATAAGTCCGGTATTGGCCTTCGAACCTATTCCGTGCAGACGGGCCAACTGCATGCAGAATTCATAGCAATCGTCGTTTTCGATGCTTTCTACTACGGCCACGACAGATTGCACTCCTTTATTCCGCTCCAGATTCCAAAGCAGGGTATCCATGGCGGCCACACATTCGGCGGACAGAATCCCGTCCGGATTAACCACATGGCGGGTCTGGTCCTGAAGATAGACCATGGGCAAGGATTCAGGTGTATAGCTGGCAGCCTGCATGCGTATAGCCAGAAGCAGGAAACAGCCTAAGGACAGGATAAAGCGCTTCATTGTTGTCTGTTTTATCATAATGGTATGCAAGATACGATATTATTCTAATGGATATACTTTTCAGTAAAGTTTTTTACCTTTTCCGTATATAATTTAGGGAAATGCAGATAAGACCGTGCATGTTCTACACCCGGAACTTTCCAATATTCCTTATCTCCCTTTTTATGGGCATAAAGTGTGTCGCCCATCCACGTAGGTACGAAAGTGTCCTGGTCGCCATGAATAAAGAACATCGGCAGAGTGCATTTCTCAACCTGTTTGCGTGCGGCGGCTTCGCTGAAGCTCCAGCCGTAGCGCAACTTGGTCATGCCGCTGGCCGCATAAAGTAACGGAAATTCCGGCAAGCCAAACTGGTTTTTCAGTTCACCGGAGAATTCGTCCCATACGCTGGTAAATCCGCAGTCCTCAACAAAGCAGCGCACGTAAGGCTGCTGTGGTTCGCCGCTGACACACACCGTTGTGGCACCTCCCATGGATATGCCGTGAACCACCATCTGAGTTTGGCTGAATCCGCCGTGACGCGTGAAGATGCCGTTGGCCACATCCATCCAGCGCAACACATCAAGTCGGTCGTTCCATCCCATTTGCAGATGAGTGCCTTCACTCAATCCGGAAAAACGCAGGTCGGGAAGCAGAATGTTGTACTTCAGGTCGTGATGGTACAGATAACCTATGTGCAGCATGCGTACGGAATTGTCCGTATACCCGTGCACGATGACCGCCGTACGATCGGTAACAGAATCGGCATAGGCATACAAGGCATGCAGGCGGGTTCCGTCATCCGCTACGATAAATGTATCTTTCAATGCCTTATGCTGGCGCAGACTGTCCGCCCAGGACCGGATGTGCGGATAGGTTTCATACATGTATTCATAAGAACCGTTAATATCCTTTCCGCGTGGGTTTCCCTGTGCCTGTAAGGCATACCATTGCAGATAAAGACTTCCTCCCGAAAGGAGGGCTATAATCAAAATAAGGATAACACCAGTGACCTGTATTATCCTTTTCTTTTTCAGATTTTTTTTCATAGAAAGTGTTTACTCGTTATTGTTCCAGAAATTCCATCCGGCTACAGCCTGAAGGTGTAGCATTTCCAGACCGTTTTTTACCGTAGCTCCCTGTTGCTGTCCCTGTTTCATAAATTGGGTTTCCAGAGGGTTGTATACCAAGTCATAAAGCAGATGCCGGGGAGTCAGCAGTCCGTAAGGGATATTGGGACATTCGTCGGTATGAGGAAACATGCCGCACGGGCTGCAATTTACCACCAGGAGATATTCCTGCATTGTCTGTTCATTCAGTTGTGAATATGTAATCCGGTCCGGTCCGGCTGTCCGGCTTACATAGCAGGTTTCTATTCCCAATTGTTCCAATCCGACTTTTACAGCTTTGGAAGCCCCTCCTGTACCTAGGATCAATGCTTTCCGGTGATGAGGTTTCAAAAGTGGCTTTAAAGACTCCTGAAAGCCGATGATATCCGAATTGAAACCCTTTAAATGAGGTTTGCCATTCGGGTGAGTGATGCGAATGACATTTACTGCGCCGATGGCTTTTGCCTCAGGGCTGATTTCATCCAAGAACGGTATTACCTGTTCCTTGTAGGGAATCGTTACATTGAGTCCCTTGAGTTCCGGCTCTTGGGTCAGGATATCTGCCAACAAGCCGATCTGGGGGATTTCAAAGTTTATATATTGGGCGTCAATTCCTTCGTTCTGAAATTTTTCCGTAAAGAACTGTCTGGAAAAAGAGTGTTTCAGAGGATAGCCTAAAAGTCCGTATTTATCCATAATTACAAAAATTATTTTCTGGCCAGATACATGGTGCAGATGCCGCCGGTAAAGCGTTTGAAGGATACTTCGCGGAATCCGGCTTTATAGATGATCTGCTGCATGACCTCACCTTGCGGGAAAGCCTCCATGGTGGCCGGAAGATAAGAATATGCGCTGCGATCCTTGGAGATGAGCCGGCCTGCCAATGGCATGACTACCCGTGAATAGAGCTGGAACAGCTGTTTCATCGGGAAGCGGTTGGGAGTGCATAGCTCAACAATGAGCAAGTGTCCGTCGGGGCGGAGCACACGGTGCATTTCCTTTAGTCCGAGATCCAGATTGTCGAAATTACGCACACCATAAGCTACGGTAACGGCATCGAATGAGTTTTCGGGAAATGACAGATTCGTACAATCCTCTTTCTGGAAGGATATGGTCTGTTCCAACTTCAGGTCTTGTACTTTTTTTCGTCCGATATTCATCATGCCTTCCGATATGTCCGCTCCGATGAGCGATTCCGGCTGAAGGCGTTGGGCGGCCAGTATGGCAAAATCACCGGTTCCGGTGGCAATGTCCAGCATATGGCGGGGATTGAATGCCCGGAGCGAGTCAATGGCTCTTTTTCTCCATCCTTTGTCTATGCCTAAAGACAAAGAATGATTCAGAAGATCATAAGTGGAAGAGATATTGTCGAACATTTGTTCCACCTGCTTCCGCTTATCGCCTTCTGAATCATAGGGCTTTATTTTTTCCTGTTCGTACACGGATAAATAAAGCTTATTTGTTGCTGTTCAGATACTCTGTCACATTCTTTTCGATACGGGCAGCCAGATCTGCATGATCGTCAGCCTTCAGGAATTTTTCGCCGGTGATACCCTCGTACAATTCCATGTAACGCTCAGATACACTGTTTACATATTCGTCGGTCATTTCCGGAACCTGCTGTCCTTCCTTGCCCATGAAGTTGTGGTCGATGAGCCACTGACGCACGAATTCCTTGGAAAGCTGCTTCTGAGGCTCGCCCTTCTCGAATTTCTCCTGATAGCCTTCTGCGTAGAAGTAGCGGCTTGAATCCGGAGTGTGGATTTCGTCGATCAAATAGATCTTGCCATCCTTTTTACCGAACTCATATTTGGTATCCACCAGGATGAGGCCTTTGCTGGCAGCCATTTCGCTACCTCTTTCAAACAAGGCATAGGTGTATTTCTCCATCAGTTCATAGTCTTCCTTGCTTACGAGACCCTGAGCAATGATTTCCTCTTTAGAGATATTCTCGTCGTGTCCGGCATCAGCCTTGGTTGTCGGGGTGATGATCGGAGTAGGGAACTTCTGGTTCTCTTTCATTCCTTCCGGCAGTTTCACACCGCACAGTTCGCGGCAGCCGTTCTTATATTCTCTCCATGCAGATCCGGTCAGGTAGCCGCGGATAATCATTTCCACACGGAAACCTTCACACTTCAATCCCACGGTAACCATTGGATCCGGAGTAGCCAGCTTCCAGTTAGGAACGATGTCGCTGGTTGCATCCAGGAACTTGGCTGCGATCTGGTTCAGCATCTGTCCTTTGAAAGGAATACCTTTAGGCAGGATCACGTCAAAAGCCGAGATACGGTCAGTGGCAACCATTACCAACAGGTCGTCATTGATGTTATACACATCGCGTACTTTACCATGATATACGCTTTTCTGTCCCGGGAAATTGAAATCTGTTTGAGTTAATGCTTTCATATTCTTTTATTTTATATATGATTGGATGAATCTTTGGTTAGAGATTAATTGTCGCCCAATCCCTGAAGATCAGAGAAAATAGGAGTAGGGCTTTCTTCCTTCTTGTGTCCTTTCTTTTTGGAAGAGTGCTGTTTCTTGTCGTAGTGGTCATATGCCTCTACAATCTTGGATACCAGTTTGTGGCGCACGATATCTTTCTTGCTCAGTTCCACAAAGGCAATGTCGTTTACATTCTTCAGTATGTGCATCGCTTCGACAAGTCCCGAGCGCTGTGATGGAGGCAAGTCAATCTGTGTGGTATCTCCGGTGATGATCATTTTGGTATTCATACCCATACGGGTCAAGAACATTTTGATCTGTGCCGTTGTGGTGTTCTGAGCTTCGTCGAGAATAACCACGGCGTCGTTGAGTGTGCGTCCGCGCATAAAGGCCAGCGGGGCAATCTGAATCACTTTCTGTTCCATGAATTCCTGTAATTTCACGGCCGGAATCATATCTTCGAGAGCATCGTACAGCGGTTGCAGATACGGATCGATTTTTTCTTTCATGTCGCCGGGGAGAAATCCCAGTTTTTCTCCTGCTTCTACGGCCGGACGGCTTAAAATGATTTTTCGGATTTCCTTGTTTTTCAGCGCACGCACGGCAAGGGCAATGCTGGTATAGGTCTTGCCGGAACCGGCCGGTCCTACGGCAAAGATCATATCTTTTTCCTGATAAGCCTTGACCAGCTTGAGCTGATTCTCGCTGCGTGCGGTAATCGGTTTGCCGGTAATGCTGTATACAATGACATTTCCATGGTCCTTGCTTTCCGGTTTGTTGCCTTTGATAATGGCCAGGATATCTTCTTCTTTCAGGCTGTTATATTTGGCACAGTGTTTCTCCATGGCTAGAATGTGCTCTTCAAATGCGCACATTTCTTCCTCGTCCCCCATGACTTTGATCACATTTCCCCGGGCTACAATACGCAGTTTCGGATATAATGCTTTGATCATTTGCATGTTTACGTTGTTTACCCCATAAAAGATGATGGGGTCGATATCTTCCAGTACGATATGCTTCTCTATCATTTATCTAATTTTGTTGCAAATTTAATCATTCTGTTTCGAATACACTACCTTTTTTACTATCTTTGTGCCATATTAAAATGAAAAAAAATTGAGAAGGCTAAAGAAAAAAATATATATAGGACTTGTTTCCTCTACAGTAATTGTATTGGCTATAGTCAGATGTGTTGACCCCTCGGTAGTCCGTGTTTATCAATCAGAAACACAGGAAGTACTGCCAGATTCTGTACAAAAAACGATGGTACCGCTTACCGAAGCAAACGAATTGCCAGATGTCGACAATCAGAAAAAGGCATATCTTGATTCGTTTTCCATGAGTTCCAAGTTGTTGTATCTGGCACATAAGCCTACACGTTTTGTTACGGATACTTTGGGGCGGATTGTCAAGAACCGTATTTATAGCGTGAGCAGTTTTCGAAAGGAGTTTCCTGATTTGCAGGATGTACATATTGTTTCAGCCCGTTCTTGGGGCGTTTCTCCGGTCAAAGACCGCGAGGAGGCTGAGCATCGCAAGGATGAACTGGTATATGTGGGCAGCAATCCGTTTTATGACATTGATCCGCGCATGAACCGTTCTATACCTTATCTGGTGCCTCGTGCCAGTGATTTGCTGCAAAAGATAGGCCGGAATTTTCTGGATTCTCTGGCAGTAAAAGGCATTCCCTTGCATAAAATTCTGGTATCTTCCGTGCTTCGTACGGAAGAGGATGTACGCAAATTGAGACGTTATAATCAAAATGCTTCCGAAGAGAGTTGTCATCGTTTCGGAACCACTTTTGATATTGCCTATAATCGCTATGTTACCGTACAACATCCTGACAGCGCGCAGCGTAGGGCCGTGCGTAATGATACCTTGAAATGGGTGCTGTCGGAGGTACTCCGTGATGTTCGTCGCGAGGGGCTTTGTCATATTAAATATGAGGTGCATCAGGCTTGTTTTCACATTACAGTAAAATAAATTATGAGCAGACAGGTGGCTTTGGCTTTATCGGGTGGTGGAGCGCGTGGAATGGCTCATATAGGGGTGATTCGTGAATTGCTTTCTCATGGTTTCTCCATTCATTCCATAGCCGGATGTTCCATCGGCTCTGTGGTTGGTGCCATGTATGCCATGGGTAAACTGCAGGAGTTTACGGATTTTATTTTGGCGGATGGTGCGCAGTCCGTGTTTTCGCAATTGGATTTTACGTTTTCCGATCAGGGGTTTATTAAGGGAGAGAAACTCATTGAACGCCTTCAGGAGTTTGCTCCGGATTGTAATATGGAGGATTTGCCTGTAAAGCTGGTAATTGTAGCAACGGATATGTATACCGGAAATGATGTAGTCTATGAAACCGGAAGTGTGTATCGCGCCATTCGTGCTTCTGTTGCTATTCCGGCAGTGATTACGGCTGTGCATGAGGATGGATGCTGGCTGGTAGATGGCGGTGTCGTGAACCCGCTGCCTTTGCTGCAATTGCATCGTAGTCCGAATGATCTGCTGGTGGCTGTGAATTTGTATGCTTCTCCGGTATTCGAGACAGAAAATCTTACAGATGTTTCCGATGCTAAAGTTTCCGAAAGTGGAATGTGGTCGCAAGTACGGGCCCGTTGGGCGGATCTGAAAGCCTGGCGAGGGAATCTGATTCACTCGGTTTTTGATGATACCCATAAGAAAATGGGATATTTTACGACTTTACGTCTGATGTCGGAACTGGCTTCAAAGCGACTTGCCGAAATTACTATAAAGTCCGTTTCCGTAGATGTGTTGATAGAAATTCCGATAGCCTCCTGCGGGCTTTTCAGCTTTGATAAAAGTGTACGTATGATCCGAATGGGGGAGGAGCATGCTCGTAAGGCTTTGGAAATTTGGAAGAATAGTCAGCTTGTAGAAAAACAACCGATGAAGAGCCCTTTTGATTGGCGTCGTCTGTTTCGGGTGTTGCTTCGGAAGAAATAAACAAAATATTTTCTATTGTAAAACGCAGGTTTGTCAGCATGGGACAGATCTGCGTTTTGTTCTTCTCGTAATGGTTTTTTCATGTTTGGACGGGAATGTATATAAAAAAGAGTTTTTCAGTTCTTTTTTCTAAGAAAAGATTTCTTTGTTTAAAAGGTAACTCTTATATTTGCTAGAGTGAAATGAACTCTAAAATGATTAGCTTATGAAAAATTTTACTTCTATTAAAAATTGGATGGCATTCTCATTCTTGTTGATGAGTGGAGTAGCCATGGCGCAGACAAACCTGATTTCAAACGAAAGTTTTGAGGATTGGAGCGGATCAACACCGGATCACTGGGTTTCTACAACCACAGCAAGTAGTGGTACTATCTCTCAGTCTACAGACGCACGCACTGGTGCCTATTCTATTCTTTTGAATGGAACTTCCAGTGGTAACAAGCGTTTGGGTTCAGAGGAACTGACATTGAAACCGGGAAGTTATACGTTCTCTGTATATGCTAAAGCAGCTACAGAGGAAAACGCTTCAGCACGTCCGGGATATGCTCCAGTTAATGAGGACGGGACAATGGGTAGTTATGTGTATGGTGACTATGTGAACGATATAACAAATGCAGAATGGGTGCTGGTGTCTTACAGCTTTAAATTGGAAGCTGAAACCAAATTGAATTTGGTGGTCATGAATCCCAAAAATCCAGGAAAAGACCTGTTGCTTGATGATGCTTCTTTGACAACAGAAGATGGTGGTATCGTTGACGGTGGTGGTACTGTTGATCCAGAACCAACAGAGAAGGTGTTGTTTGAGTCTTCATTCGATAAAGGTGATGCTGCCGGTTTTGAATTCAAGGATGTAGAATTGGGCGGTTTGACTTATGTTTGGAAGGCTGATACAAAAGGCTATTTGAAAGCCAGTGCGTATGCAGATAAAGTGAATCATGTAGCAGAGTCTTGGGCCGTTAGTCCAGCTATTGACTTGACTGGAGAAACTCAGGCAACTTTGACATTCCGTCATGCATTGAATTTCTTGAATTCATCTACTGCGTCAAATCATATTAAGGTATTTGTTTCTACGGATTATTCTGGTGATGTAGCGGCTGCTACTTGGACAGAATTGGCTATTGCAACTTATCCGTCTGGAACTAGCTGGGCTTTTGTAGATGCCGGTGATATTGATTTGACTGCTTATTGTGGTAAGAAGGTATATATTGCATATAAGTATGTAAGTACTACGGATGCAGCTCCGACATGGGAAGTTGATAATATGAAAGTTGTTGCTCCGGTTGCCAGTGGAATTTCTTCTGTAGAGGACGCTGCTAATGCTCCTGTAGAAGTTTATTCTTTAAATGGAGTAAAGGTTGGTTCTTCTCTGGATGGATTGAAGAGCGGAATTTATTTGGTTAAGAAGGGTAATAAGGTTCAGAAAGTTCTGAAGTAATCTGAGTCTTTTCCGAGGATGATATATAAAGGGAGAGTGCATTTATTTGTGCATTCTCCCTTTTGTATTTAGTTGTGTTATTCTTAGCCGTATCGGCTTTTTGATTTTGCTTTAAGGTTTTTGGGAGTATTTGTAGGGGAAGAGAAACAATCCTTCATTTTTATTTGAAAATACCGTGCCTATGGTATTGGAGTTTTGTCGGGACCGAATTTGAGTTTCATCCCGATGAAAT
>CALUIU010000017.1 GCA_944320795.1 Candidatus Paraprevotella stercoravium
TGGGAGAGTAGGTAGCCGCCACTTTTACAGATGAATCCCTTCAGAGAGCAATCTCCGGAGGGATTCTTTTTTGTATTCCTTTCTTTCTGATTCCTAGGGTGTACGGTTTCGGATCAGGGGGCTCACCCGATATTTAGTGGGGGAAAACTAATGGCGCATAAATGTTACCAGAGTTATTTCCTTTCTCGAGACGTTCAGTTGTCTTTACTTTTGTAACCTCAGCATTTTCCTTTCTTCAGTTTCTTTTATTTCGTGGTTTTATTTGAATCACTCCATCTAATATTTAATTAGGTAAAAGAAAAATGTTATACAAAGTTAAAAACAGAGAAACTAAAAGATTCTCCAAAAAGAAAATTGTTTTTTAGAGAAAAATTTATGAATTTTAGGGTACAGGTTCTCCTTATATAAACAATACGAAGCAATCTGTTACCGGAAAAACAATTCATTTAATCTAATCAGGAGGAGCGAATATGAAGAAAAGAATCTTTTTAGCTTTAGTATTGGGGATTTGCCTTCCTTTTCTGTCTTGCCAGATGATGGCCGAGAATGACGCTAAGAGCTAAGTAGTGTTGTTGGATACAGCCCGTTATGATTATCAGGTTGAGTTTTCTCGTAAGTTTCATTACCTGTTCTTGGATAAGGTACAATGGCCTCAGGGAGTAGCCGATACTCATAAGGTGGTGCAATGTGATGCAACGATTTCTTCTGAAGGGAAATTTACGGATGTCCGTATTACGGGTAGTGGAGGAGAAGCCTTTGATGCGGAAGTACAACGCGTCTTGAAGGAATTTCCACCCATTCTTCCTGCTTGGAAGGACGGACAACCTGCCGCATCTGCCTGCAAGCTGACCCTGGTTTTTGACAAGGCTGAATGGGAAAAGCATGAAGCTGATGAAAAGGTTGAGCAGGAAATGATAGATTCAGGTAAACTCCGTATTCATCCTTTTGAAAATCCAGAGTTTCCCGGTGGTATAGAAGCCTTGAAAAAATTTATGTATTCCTCTTTTGATGCCAATATGCCGAAAGGTTCGGTTATTTATACTTTCAGTATCGGTACCGACGGAAAGATGAGCAATATAGAGTGCGTTCGTTCTCCGGAAACCTATACAGAAGCACAGCTACAGCAGGTTCATGATGTGATGGACAGGATGAGTAAAGAGATAAGATGGACCCCTGGTAAGGAATATGGGGCCTATCAGGAAATAAAATATTCTTTGCCTTTCCGTTTTAAGTAAAAGAATCAGTAATATCTGCCGATATAGGAGCAGAGGGTGCTGAAGAGTAAAAAGATAAAACGAAGGAGTACCTGACATCTGCTTTCCTGATGAGGAAGCAGAATCAGGCACTCCTTCTTTATGTTGTCAATCTGTTAGCCCAGATTTTGTTTAGAGCTCAAATGCATGCAAATCTGCAAGAGCTGTCTGATAATCTTTTTCCGTCTGAAGCAGATTCTTCCGGAAATCATAATAACGGGCCATCTCGTTCAGATAATCCATCAGATTGATTTCTCCTTTCAGAAGAGCTTCTTTCATCAGCGGTATGGTGTTCAGGCTGCCTAAAGCCTCTTGTTGCATCTGTAGAGACTTTTTCAATTCAACGGACTGCACATACTGTGCTTTCAGGTTGTTGTACACTCTCTGGCGTGCATCTGAAACCGTACTCTGGGCTGCTTCTACATCGAGCTTGCTTTTCTTTACCTTGTTTTTGTTTTCCCACAGAGGGATGCTCATGCCGATGGCAAAGCCCTGCATCCGCTCTGTTTCTGTAAATTCGCCCGTATAGCCGACAGATAATGATGGAATCATCTCGCTTTTGGTAGCTCGTACGCTTTTCTTTTTCAACTCCAGATCTTTCTGATAATAGTTCAGTTCCGGTACTGATGCTTCCATCTGTTGAAACCAGTTGTCGAAATTTTCGGGCAGCGCTAAAGGAGATAGACTCCATTCCGGCGACAGGCTGACGGTGTTTCCTCCGTTCAGTCCGTATAAGTCCTGAAGAAGCACTTCCTTTTGAGCGTTTGTATTCCGGATTTCGGTAGCGATAGCCGCACGGTTCAGTTTGCTTCGGTTCACGTCCAGCACATTTCCGCTTCCGTTGCGGAGCAGTGTTTCGTAAATACTTACCAAAGAATCCGCGTCGGTCAGTTGTGTGTTCAGCTCTTGCAGCATTCGGTTGCAGAAAGAAATCTCAATCAGCTTTTTCTGTGCTTCCAGCAGAACGGCATTGCGCGTTTGGCGGAAACTGATTTCAGCCAGTTCGTTTTTGGTGCGTGCCAGCTGTTTTTTCTGTCCGCTGATGACGCTCCATTCCAGTTCCTGTGTCACGCTGACTTCTTTTCCTTTCTCTCCCGGCTTACGTGTGTTCCATTTATGTTCGAACTCCACTTCCGGGTTTTTCAGATTCAACCCAGTCTTGTTGTCCATTATGGTGGCTGACAGAGTTTTCTGTGCGGCAATGATCTGCGTGTTGTTCTGTTCGATCAGATCCAGAACCTCGTCCGAGCTGTTCTGTCCGTAAGCCATTCCCGAACAGAGCAGGCAACCGGAGATCAGGGTGCGCAACACATTCTTATAAGATATATATAATGTGGTCATAACTAAATGTCTTATTGTTTCTTTTCATTTTTGGAGATCAGCAGATAAACCACCGGTATGACGAACGCGTTCAGCAAGGTACTGCTGAGCAGACCGCCGAGCATCACCTTGGCCATCGGACTTTGGATTTCATTTCCCGGCAGGTCGCTTCCGATCACCAGCGGGATCAGGGCCAGTGCAGAAGTCAGAGCCGTCATCAGAATCGGGTTCAGACGGTCGAGCGATCCTTTCACAATGCTTTCATGCAGGGAAAGTCCTTCGTGGCGCAGTTCATTGTAGCGGTCGATCAGCAAGATACCGTTACGGGTAGCGATACCGAACAGAGAGATGAATCCGATAATGGCCGGAATGCTGATAATGCCATCCGTACATTTTACCGCTACAATACCACCAATCAGAGCCAGCGGCAAGTTAATCAGTACCACAGCCGACTGCTTGACATGATGGAACTGGTTATACAGCAGCATGAAGATGATCAGGATAGACAGTAAAGAGGTGATACCCAGGATTCGGCTGGCTGCCTGTTCGCTTTCAAACTGACCGCCATATTCAATGTGGTATCCTTCGGGCAGTGCGATCTTCTCGTCAATGGTCTTCTGAATATCTGAAACCACACTGTGCAGGTCGCGGTCGGCCACGTTGGCAGATACGACAATCTTTCGGGCCACATTCTCACGGTTGATGGTATTCGGACCGGAAGCGGAACGTACTTCGGCCAAGGCTTCCAAGGGTACCTTGCCGTTTGGAGTATCCAATACCAGGTCACGGATGTTGTCAATGGTGTGGCGACTCTCCTCTCCAGCCTTTACGGTCAGGTCGAAAGCCTTGTTGCCCTCATAAACCTGTGACACGACCACACCGTTGAGCAATACCTCAATGCTGCGGGCAAATTCAGCAGGAGACACTCCGTAGCGGGCCAGCATTTCGCGTTTCGGCAGAATCTGCAACTGCGGACGTTCGATCTGCTGTTCCACATTCAAGTCAACGACTCCTTCCACACCGGCAATCTCCTCTTTGATCTGGTTACCGAGACGGAACATGGTGTTCAGATCCGTACCGAACAGTTTGATGGCGATGTTTGACTGCGTACCGCTGAGCATGGCGTCGATACGATGCGAGATGGGTTGTCCGATTTCGATGTTCACTCCGGAGAGTTCACCCAATTTATGGCGCACTTCTTCCAGGAACTCCGACTTGCTTCGGTCTTTCAGTTCAAACGGAGCTTCGATTTCCGAGGTATTGACACCCAGAGCATGTTCGTCCAGTTCGGCGCGTCCGGTCTTTCGGGCCACATTCTTGATTTCAGGAACAGTCAGCAGCAGTTTTTCCGCTTGCAGTCCGATGCGGTTGCTTTCTTCCAAGGAAACGCCCGGAAGGGTGCTGACGTTGATGGTGAGTGAACCTTCGTTAAATGCCGGAAGGAAGCTGCGTCCCAAGGTAAAGAACAGGGCAATGGCTATAATCAGACAGGCACCGGTGCATCCCAATACCCAATTCTTGTGTCGGATAGCCTGTTCCAGAGCACGGTGATAACCGCTCTTCAGTTTTTGCACGACCCAAGGTTCCTTGTTTTCTTTTTCGTCCAGTTTCTTGTTCTTATCGTTCAGCAGATAGCTGCAGAGCACTGGAGTAAGCGTCAGTGCTACGGCGGTGCTGGCAAACAAAGAGATGACGAAAGAGATACCCAGCGGTACCAGCATACGTCCCTCCATACCGCTCAGGAAGAACAGAGGCAGGAAGCTGGCAACGATAATCAGGGTACTGTTCAGAATCGGGATACGCACCTCTTTTGAAGCATCGAACACAATCTGTTTGATCGGTTTGCGTTCCTCTGGAGGCAGCATACGGTTTTCGCGCAGATGGCGGAACACATTCTCCACATCTACAATGGCATCGTCCACCAGCGAACCGATGGCAATGGCCATACCTCCGATACTCATTGTATTGATGGTCAGTCCCAGCAGATGCATCACTAAAATTGTGATGAGCAGGGAAATCGGGATGGTCACCAGAGAAATGATGGTGGTACGTGCATTCATCAGGAAGATAAAGAGCACGATGACTACGAAGATGGCTCCTTCAATCAGAGAGCGTTGGATGTTTCCAATGGAATTGTTGATAAAAGAGCTCTGACGGAAAATCTGACTGTCCATACGCACGTCGGCCGGAAGTTCTTTTTTCAGGTTTTCCAGAGAACGGTCCAGTTGGTCGGTCAGTTCCAGTGTGCTGACATTCGGCTGTTTGGTTACGGTAACCAGTACTGCCGGATTGGCCCGGTTGGAGGCCATACCCGTTTTGGGAGATTTGGCACCGATTTTCAGTTCGGCAATGTCCTGCAACAGGATCGGAGAGCCGTTGATGTTTTTAATCACGGTCTGCGCCAGCTCTTCGGTCTGATTCGTCTGCACCACACCGCGCACGATATATTCATTTCCATATTCATAATGAATGCCGCCGCTGACATTGGTATTGACATTCTCCAGCTGTTCCATGACTTCGGATAAGGTGATTCTATAGTGTTTCATCTTTTCCGGTTGGAGCAGAATCTGATATTCTTTGGCATCACCTCCGATGACAGCCACCTGTGCCACACCTCCGGTAGAAAGCAGACGTGGACGGATGGTCCAGTCGGCAAAGGTGCGCAACTCTTCCAGTGATGTAGAGTCGGCGGTAAGACCGATGATCATCATTTCGCCCAGGATGGAAGACTGCGGACCCAGTACCGGTTCGCTGACTCCTTCGGGCAACTGATCGCCCAGTACGGCCAGCTTCTCGGACACAATCTGACGCGCACGGTAGATTTCGGTATCCCAGTCAAATTCCACCCAAACGATGGAGAAACCTGTAGTACTCTGTGAGCGTACGCGGCGCACGCCGGTAGCTCCGTTCACGGCAGTTTCCACCGGAAAGGTAACCAGTTTCTCCACTTCTTCGGGCGCCATACCTCCGGCTTCGGTCATCACAACGACGGTGGGCGCATTCAGATCCGGAAAGACGTCCACTTCCATTTTCTGAACGACAAAAATGCCGCTCAGCACAACCAACACTCCGACAATCAGAACCGCCAGACGGTTGTGCAGTGCTGTTTGAATGATTTTATTCAGCATAATTCGTTTTTGTCAAGGTTAGTAAATGGATTAGTGATTATGATTGTGACCTTCTGGGATGGTTCCGCTCTGTGAAGCCAGCTTCACGTGGATGGCTCCCTGAGTCACGACTTTCTCATTGGGCTGAATACCTTTCAGAATTTCGATGCGTACTCCGTCCTGTCCGCCGGTTTTTACTTCTCTTTTCTCGTAGTGTTCTTTATCCTTCTGTACGTATACAAAGAATACTCCCTGCTCTTCGGTCAGTGCGGTGAGCGGAACAGTCAGTGCTTCACGCTGCTCATTGCCCAAAAGCCATATTTCCGCAAAACTTCCGGGCAGGATGTTGCCTACATTATTACATTCAAAGATAACCGGTACATAGAAAGTACCTTCCGGCATGCTCTTGCCCGAAGACAGCAGGCGTCCGCCGATGCTGTCCAGACACATGGTCTGCTGTGAGGCTTCCGTACGGAAGTTGGCGCTGCGTACCTGGTTCAGGAAGGCATAATGACGCTCGCTGACTTCGGCACGGATTTGAAGTTTCTGATTTTGTGTGATGATGGCCAGCGGTTGTCCTACGGTAACATAATCTCCCGGCCGCACCAGAATCTGTTTGATGAATCCGCTCTGGTTGGCGGCTACGCTCATTCCGCTTCCGCTCTTCTTCAGTCCCATTCCTGAGAGACTTTCGCGGGCCAGATCGCGGCGCAGTTTGATCTGTTCAAATTCCTTTTGGCTGATAATCTGTTTTTGTACCAGCTCTTCGGCACGCTTCAGTTCACTTTCCGCATTGGCCAGATCCAGACGGGCCTTTTCAATCGGGTCACCGTTTTCCACTCCTTTGGAGGATATGCTGAAAAGCGTTTGTCCGGCTCTTACGGCATTGCCTTCATACAGGTTACCGCTGTAAGTAACCAATCCGTTGGTCGTAGCGGCAACGGTCTTTTCGTTTCCGTTGGCAGCCAGAACCTTTCCTCCTACCTTGATGGCAGGGCTGAAGCTGCTTTTTACAACCGTTTCTGTTTTCAGACCGATTTTTTCTGCCTGGTGCGGATCCAGAACAATCACCCCTTCATGGTCATGTTCTTCGTGTTTTTCTTCTTCCGCGGCATGATTGTGCGAACAACTCAAGGTTGTTCCGGCGGCCAGCAGGAAAGCCAGTCGCAAGATGTTTTTAGATAAATGATTCATATATTGTATTTTAAGATATTATTCTTGAACTTTTCTGATGCGTTATGAGCATCCTTGTATACCGGAAACGGGTATACAAAGTCTTTTCTGTCTATACATTGCATACGAACAGACAGAAAAATAGATGGAAAACTTAAAATACAAGAGAAGGAGGGGCCCTCAGGCCATGATCGGGAAAGAGGCCGGAACATGGGCCGCGCGGAGTGTTATCCGCCAGAAAACGCTTTTTGCGGTTTTCCGCAAAAAAGAAAGAATATTCAAAGGGTGCCCGACAGACATCTTTGACAAGACGGATATCCTGTTGCAACACCGTTTTCTTTATAGATTTTTCCACTCCCAGAACTTTGCCCGAATGACAATGGCAAGGTGTGTCCTGACTGTTGGCATCCGTCGGGTGGCAAGTCGTTCCTTTGTGGCAATGGTTGTGCAGCATCAGATGCTCCCAGCCCAGACAGATATGCGTGGACTGATGATGGTGGTATCCTGCCAGAGAGAACACCATCACGGCCCAAAGAGCTATGCGGAGACAAAGTTTATGAAATAATGATTGCTGCATGATTTTATTTTTCTGTTGCAAAAATACGATAAAATCCCGGAGCATACAACAGGGAAACATCTTTTGCAACCAGATTGCATTACTTTCCTTGTCAGGTCAGGGAAAGCGGTTTATTTCAAGGTCTTATAAGAAAGAATGTGCCAGGAAATGGCTGCGGCCAGCAAGAGCAGTCCGATGCGTATCCAGAGATAGGGTACTACCCCGAAGGCGGCAATGAGCATGGTAATCCAGACCATGCTCACCGAGATGATCTTCGCTTTCAGAGGAATGGCCTTGTGTTCTCTGAAGTTACGGATATAGGGCCCCATCTGTTTATGATTGATAAGCCATTGATAGAGTCGGGGAGAGCTTCGGAAAAAGCAGGCTGCTGCCAACAGCAGGAATGGAGTTGTGGGCAGCAGAGGTAGAAAAATCCCCATAATACCCAGAATCATGGCCATACAGCCGCATACAATCAGCAATACTCTCATATTCGTTTAGGAGACTGTTTTGTTTTCAGGAGCGGTTTCCGGTGGCAGACTGATTATACCGTCTTCCAGCCGGATCTTTTCTTCGAGTACCATCTGATGCAGGATAATTCCTGTTGTTTCTCTGCTGATGCCCGGAAAATCTATGTCGTGGATCGGCATTTCCGTATGTTCCAGTAATATTTTCCTGATTCTTTTTTCTATATTCTCAGCCAGTCCCTGACTGATTCCGGCACTGTTTTTTTTCAGGCATACGTCGCAGCTCTGGCAGTTTTCTTCGCTGTCTTCTCCAAAATAAGCCAGCAGCATACGGCTTCGGCAACGGTCATCACGAGTGGCATAATCGATCATAGCCTGTATGCGTGCCTCATATTTTTCTTTCCGGTCCTCGTATATTTCTTTGGAGATGACGATGCGTGCCGTTTCTACTCTCTTTTGGGCAAAGCGAATGTATGGAGTCTTTTTATAAGGGATGTAGCTGATGATTCTTCTTTTGCTCAAGGCAATCAGTCCCCGATATATAGATTCCCGGTCCATACCGGTTTGTTTGCCCAGCAGTGCTTCGTCAATGGTGATATAGTCACTGAATATCCCCCCATAGCTTCGCAGCACAGCCTGGATCAACGATTCGTATTCCGGTTCCAGTCCGTCCAGATGATATAATTCGTCGCGGCGCACCAGGAATATCAGTCGGGATTCGTTTTCCTGTTCGTCGATGTATTCCAGATAACCCGCCCGGGTAAGAATTCTCAAGGCGCTGTCTGTGGGCACCGGAAAATGCTTGAAGTTCCGGCAGAACTCGTTCAGGTTGAATTCGCGGACCACATTCAGTCCGTCGCCCATTGCCATCTGGTAATAGTAACAGATATGCTCGTAGATTTCCTTGATGAAATCCCGGTCGGGAAATGTATCCGGTATGCGTTTCATCAGTTTGGTCTTGTCGCTGGCATTATAGAGCAGTACCGCATAAGCCTTTTTTCCGTCACGTCCGGCGCGTCCGGCCTCCTGAAAATAGGCTTCGGGAGAGTCGGGCACATCCATATGCACAACCAGTCGCACGTCTGGTTTGTCGATGCCCATGCCGAAGGCGTTGGTGGCTACCATGATCCGGCATTGGTCTGTCTGCCACAGTTTCTGGCGCTCGTCTTTTTCGCTGTTGCTCAGTCCGGCATGATAAAAGGTAGCGGTCAGTCCCTGTTCTTTCAGTTGTGCAGCCAGCTCCTTGCATCCTTTTCGGCTGCGGCAGTATACAATCACTGTTCCTGGTATGCTGCTGATGATATGCTTCAGCTCGGTTTCCTTGTCTTCGGTGTGGCGCACTACATAAGCCAGGTTCTTTCGGGCAAAGCTCATCTTGAAGACATTTTCTTCCCGGAAATGCAGCTTATCCTGGATATCCTTCACGACCTCGGGGGTAGCGGTGGCGGTAAGCGCCAGCACGGGAGCTTCGGGAATTACTTTCCGGAGATCTGCGATTTTAATATACGACGGACGGAAGTCATAGCCCCATTGTGAGATGCAGTGCGCTTCGTCAACCGTGATGAAACTTACCCGCATCCGTTTCAGTTTGATGAGAAACAGTTCGGACGACAGGCGTTCGGGCGATACGTACAGAAACTTGTAGTCGCCGAAGATGCAGTTTTCCAGGGTGACCAGTATTTCATTGTGCGTCAGGCCGGAATAGATGGCGGCAGCTTTGATGCCCCGTTTTTTCAGGTTGTCCACCTGATCTTTCATCAGGGCTATCAGGGGAGTGATCACGATACAGATCCCTTCCTGAGCCAATGCCGGAACCTGAAAGGCTATGGATTTTCCTCCTCCGGTAGGCATCAGTCCCAGGGTGTCTTTTCCGCTACCGATGCTATGGATGATTTCCTGCTGAATGCCCCGGAAATCATCATAGCCCCAGTATTGTTTCAGTATTATGTGATATTTGTCTTCCGTCATCATGTTTCAGCTATCGGGCGTTAGTCCATGCCGGTGGGACGTATGTCTTCGATCTGTAATTGCACTTCGCCCCGTTTGTGGGTATTTTCTTCTACGGTGTAGCAGATGTCAAACGAGCGTTTCGTTTTGATGTAACGGGCCTGTGAACTTTGTCCGAAAGCGATTCCGTTCATCACATTGTTGCTTTTGTTGTCCACCAGTTCCAGTTTGATATGCTCCTGTTCGCGGCCCACCACCTTGCTGGTACCGTAATCATACACGTGGAAGGTGCTGAATATCGGTTTCGGATTGTCCGGTCCGAAGGGGTTGAACTTTTTCAGGTCATGAAGGAACTTGTGTGTGATTTCCCGGAAATCGAGCACACCGTCAATATCCAGAATGGCGTGAGTCTGTTCCGGTTCGATATGTTGTTCCACATAGTGTTCAAACCGGCGGCTGAACTCTTCCACATGCTCCACTTTCATCGACAGTCCGGCTGCGTAGGTATGCCCGCCGAAATTCTCCAGCAGGTCCCGGCAGCTTTCAATGGCTTTATACACGTCAAAGCCCGATACCGAGCGGGCGGATCCGGTAGCCAGATCGTCGGTGCGTGTCAGCACCACTGAAGGGCGGTAATATATTTCGGTCAGTCGGGAAGCCACGATGCCGATCACTCCTTTGTGCCATTCCTCGTTGTAGATCACGATGGCCTTCTTTTCGTTTTTGTCATTGAGGTTCTCCACAATGCGGTTGGCCTCTTCGGTCATTGATTTGTCCAGATCCTTACGCTGTTCGTTGTATTGGTTGATCTGGTTGGCCTTTTCCAATGCGGCTTTGTAATCCTTTTCAACCAGTAGTTCCACGGCTTCCTTTCCGTTCTGCATTCTTCCGGAAGCATTGATGCGCGGTCCGATCTTGAAAATGATGTCGGCCATCATCAGTTCCTTTTCTCCCAGTCCGCAGATGTCGATAATGGCTTTCAGGCCGATGCTCGGGTTGGAGTTCAGCTGCTTCAGTCCATGATAGGCCAGAATACGGTTTTCGCCCATAATCGGTACGATGTCCGATGCGATGCTTACGGCACAGAAATCCAACAGCGGGATGAGCTGGCTGAATTCGATGCCGTTGCTCAGGGCAAAAGCCTGCATGAATTTGAATCCCACACCGCATCCCGACAGATGAGGATAAGGATAGGTCGAATCCGTCCGTTTGGGATTCAGGATAGCATATGCCGGAGGCAGGATCTCGTCCGGTACATGGTGGTCGCAGATGATGAAGTCAATGCCTTTTTCCTTGGCATAGGCGATTTCTTCAACCGCCTTGATACCGCAGTCCAGCACGATGATGAGTTTCACTCCGGTGCTGTGTGCATAGTCTACACCTTTGATCGATACTCCATATCCCTCGTCATAGCGGTCGGGGATATAGTAATCGATGTTAGAATAGAATTGCTGTAGGAATTTGTAGACCAGTGCTACGGCAGTACATCCGTCCACATCGTAATCTCCATATACCATGATGCGTTCTTTTTCTCCGAGCGCCTTGTTCAGCCGTTTGACAGCCACGTCCATATCATTCATCAGAAAAGGGTCGTGCAGGCCGGTGAGCTGAGGCCGGAAGAATTTCCGGGCTTCCTTAGCCGTATGGATATTCCGCTGTAGGAGCAGTTTTCCGAATATCGGATGGATTCCCAACTCCTTAGCCAGAAGTTTGGCTTCTTCCGCTTCTTCGGGTGTTTGTGATTTGAATTTCCATTCGTAGTTCATTATATATTGTTTTTTTCTTTTTCTTCACAGTCAGATGGCATTCGGGCAAAATGCGCATATGCCAATTTAATCTGTAAAAATAGTAAAAAAAAACAAGACTTTGGTGGGTCTCTATGTTTTTTTTGCAGATGATACTTCTTTTTAATAATGGACTGGTAGCATGTCGGTTTTCTGTTTCTTGAACATCCGAACAACAAAGAAAGGGTCGTATCATTACTCCATATAGAGCTTGATACGACCCTTCCAAGTATTATCGTTACAATCTGTAACTTTGGGGAATAGTCATTCTGGTCTTTTCCCCTCTGTTAGGCTTGATTGTATTATTTCAAACCGAGTTTCTTCAGGATAGCCTTAGGCACTGCATCCTTGTGAACGACGATGTTCATGGTCTTGTAAGCTACGAAAGCCTTGGATGCATACCATACACCCTTGTACTTGCCGGCGTTACCCCATGAGTTCTTCACCATGTAGTATTCCTTGCCGGTCTGATCCTTGGCAATACCATAGATCTGCATACCGTGGTCGTCGGTAGTTTCCCAATTGTCGTAAGCCTCCTGACGCATCTCCTGAGTGATCTTCATTTCAGGAGCAGGCTTGTTGATAGCCTCGCTGTAACGCTGTGATGGAGTCAGGCCCAACCAACGGGCAGCGTCAGAACCGGTCAGGTCTTCAGCCTTGATGTTTGGCATAACGGCAACACCGTCGCGAGTGAATCCGCCTTCGCTTACGTCAGAACCCCATGCAATGGTATAACCGTTGTTGATAGCGTTGTCAAATACTTCCATCAACTCATCGATCGGCAGGTTGTATGACAAAGCCCAACGCCAGTTGTCTGGTACTTCGATTACGAACGGCTTGTAGAATGGATGATGAGTGAATGAAGTCAGTGAGATGTAATCCTCCATGTTCAGACCCAGACTCTCCATATAGCTCTTCGGAGTGTACTCTTTACCCTGGTAAGTGAACTTCTCCGGACACTCGCCCAGATAAGCGTCATAGATGGCGCTGAAAGCCTTGGTCCATACCGGAGACAGTTTTTTCATGTTGCTCTTAGCCAATGCTTTTACGAAGGCGCTGGCAACCAGATCCACTTCGTTGTGGTTTGGCAGAGTATCACCGTAGAGAGTTCCCGGCTGAGGCATAGCCTCTTGAGGAACGATACCGTATTTGTCCATGCAATAGATTACATCGTAGAAGCTACCGCCCTGAGAGTAAGAAACATCGCCATGAGTACGTACAGCCTGCTTTGCACGGTCTTCCATAGTCTTGTGTACTACGAACATCTCGCACAGATCCTGCTCGCCCTTACCCATACGGAGCAACTCTGACTCGAAGAATGCCAATGAGCTGAAGCACCAGCAAGTACCGCTCTGGTTCTGATTCCTGATAGAAGTGATCGGATTCTCCTTTACGGTTGTAAATACAAATCCTTCATCCTTCTTCTCTTCTTTGTTTTCATTCTTGTCCTGCGCAAATGCTCCTACAGAGCAGATGGCCAATGCAAAAAGTAATAAATGCTTTTTCATTTAAAGATTTGATAGTGATTAATAAATGTATTTATTGATAAACTCTGATTCTATTCTTAGGAGGATGTTTATCCTCTGTTTTTGGCCAGATATTCTTCCACGTCGGCTGCGTGATAAGGGATTCTGTCCTTGCCCAGGAAGCGGCAGCCGTCTTCGGTAATCAGCAGATCGTCTTCAATGCGGATGCCACCGAAATCCTTATAGCTTTCCAAAGCCTCAAAGTTGATGAAGTCTTTGTTGATGCCTTTGCTCTTCCAGTCGTCAATCAAATCCGGAATGAAATAGATGCCCGGTTCGTCGGTCATGACCCAACCCTTCTGCAAGCGACGTCCGCAGCGCAGGCTGGCCAGTCCGAACTGAGAAGATGGACGCACCTCGTCGTCATAACCTACATACTGCTGTCCCAGACCTTCCATGTCGTGCACGTCCATACCCATCATGTGTCCCAGTCCGTGCGGCATGAACAGGGCATGTGCTCCGTTGGCTACGGCTTCGTCTACATTACCTTTCATCAATCCCAGGGCTTTGAGGCGCTCGGTCATGATGGTAGCGATGCTCAAGTGCACGTCTAACCATTTCACTCCCGGCTTGGCAACCTGGATAGCATGATCGTGACATTCCACTACAATGTCGTAGATGTCGCGCTGCTTCTGAGTGAACTTACCACTGATCGGAGTGGTACGGGTATGGTCAGAGCAATAGTTCTCGTTTGTTTCGGCTCCGGCATCGCAAAGCATCAGACGGCCTTCTTCCAACGGGCGTGGATAAGGATAGCCGTGCAGAATCTCGCCGTGCATAGACAAAATGGAAGGGAAGCTTACCATGCAACCTTTTGAAGCGGCAATACCGCTGATGGTGCCGGCGATTTCCTGTTCGGTAATTCCCGGACGGCAGAGCTTCATGGCTGTGGTGTGCATTTCATAACCGATGGCGCAGGCACGCTCTATTTCCGCGATTTCCGCATCCGACTTTACGGCTCTCTGGTCAATCACCGCCTTGATGAGTGGCAGAGAAGCTTCTTCGCGCTGGCGTGAAGGGTGAATGCCCAGCAGGTCCATGATCTGAATCTGTATGTCGTGGCGGTAAGGGGGCAGGAAGTGGATTTTCTGTCCTTTGGCCTTGGCCTGATCCACCAGTTTTTGCAGGTCGCTCATTGGAGCGGTATATTCCACACCGCATTCATCGGCCATGTCGCGTACACTGTTTACAGAACCATACCACACAATGTCTTCAATATCGATGTCGTTACCGATCAGATATTCGTGGTTGTTGTCTATATCAATGATTCCGGCCAGACCGTCACGATGCTGTCCGAAATAATACAGAAAGCAGCTGTCTTGTCTGAATTTATAAACATTTGCCGGATAATTATATGGAGCGTCATTGTTACCGAAAATAAGGATTAATCCGCTACCGACCGCTTTCTTTAGATTGTTTCTGCGGTCTACATAGGTTTGTTTTTCAAATAACATGATTGTAACAATTTTAGTTAATAAATAATTTATCAAGCAAAATTAATCATTTTCTTTTTGAAAATCACTATCTTTGTATGAAATTAAATTTTATTATAAACAATCTGTCCGGAAAACTCCTCAAACCGTTATATATTTGATGCTTAAACAGCAAAATTTCCGGATAAATTGTTTTTTATAGTTTATATAGAACACAAGGTAAAAAGAAATGAAAATGGACAAGACAGGTTTGGTATTGGAAGGTGGAGGCATGCGCGGAGTATTTACCTGCGGGGTACTTGATTATTTTTTGGATCAGGGGATTACCTTTCCTTATGCAGTTGGGGTTTCGGCCGGAGCCTGCAACGGTTTGTCGTATATGAGCGGACAGCGTGGCCGCGCCAAGTACAGCAATATTGATATGATGGAAAAATATCAGTTCATCGGTATGAAGTACCTGTGGACCCAGCATAGTATTCTGGATCAGAAGCTGCTCTATCAGGATTTCCCCGAGCGTCTCGTACCTTATGATTTTGAGGCTTACCGCAACAATCCGGGAGTGTTTGAGATGGTCACTACAAATTGCCTTACCGGAAAGGCTTGTTATTTGTCAGAAAAAAATGATTGGGACCGTATGATTGCCATTGCCCGTGCTTCGAGCAGCCTTCCCTATGTTTGTCCGATAGCTTATGTCGATGGCATTCCGATGCTCGATGGCGGCATTGTTGATTCCATTCCTGTGGAGCGTGCCCGTGCTTTGGGATATGAAAAGAATGTGGTGGTGCTTACCCGAAACAAGGGATACCGCAAGAAAAGCCAGGATTTGCGCATTCCACATTTTATATATAAGAAATACCCTCGTCTGCGTGTCGTGCTCAGTCGCCGTTGTGCCTGTTACAACGAACAGCTGGAACTGGTAGAACGGCTGGAGGAAGAAGGCAAGATTATTGTGATCCGTCCGGAGAAGCCTGTTGTGGTTGATCGCATTGAGAAGAATATCAAGAAGTTGGAGGACCTCTATCAGGAGGGATACGAGTGTGCCCAAAAGGTGATGGGATAAACAGATTATTGTAGTGGTAGTGTATTTTTTGCATTTATGGAAAAGAAAGAAGATATCTATACATTTAAGCCCGACTTTACGAAAGCGGAAGTCAATGAGCTGATTGATTGGTTTGAGAAACGGATGGACCAGCTTCCCGAAGAGATGCAGATCAATAAGTCCAGTTATACCAAGAATCTGCGTTTTACTGTAGCCAAACTGATTTCCATGCTGAAGGATCGCGACGTTACGGTTACTCTTTGCGGATATATTGCGCATCTGGCACTGATCAAGGAACGGCTGATTCGGGACGGAATGGAGTAATTCCGAAAAGAGAAGTTACAGAAAAGAGTTTTTTCAGAAATGCAGCATTAAGAAATATGGGAAAAGCAGCAGAATACAAAGCCCGCAACGAGGCTTTTTTAGCGGAGAAAAGAGGGCAGGAGGGTGTGCACGAACTGCCCGGAGGGGTTCTCTATCGTGTGTTGGAAACCGGAGAAGGCACCGTTTCGCCTAATCTGAACAGTGTGGTCACGGTGCACTATCGTGGTGTGCTGGTGGGCGGCAAGGAGTTCGACAACTCCTGGAAGCGTACCTGTCCCGAGGCCTTTCGTCTGAAAGATGTCATCGAAGGCTGGCAGATCGCTTTGCAGCAGATGCATGTAGGCGACAAGTGGATTGTGTATATCCCTCAGGAGAAAGGATATGGCCGTCGTGCCTGTGGTCCCATTCCGGGAGCATCAACCCTGATTTTTGAGATCAAACTGTTGTCGATTGTTTAAAATGACTGCATCCTCTTAAAAATGTGGTTTTCTGATAATATTTTCCAATAAAAACTTTTTCTATTTGGAATAAGTACTTATCTTTGCGACAAGAAAATCAGAAAATATGGAATCGATTTGTGTCATAAAAGACTTGTATAAGGTTCTTTATCAGTTTGAGAAGGACTTTGCTGAGGCTCATTCCATGACCATCAACGAGGCGATGCTGCTTTGTTGCATGAAGGACGGAAAGCCCCGTACGGCGGGAGCCATCTGCGAATACATCGGTCTGTCCAACTCTCGTGTGTCTAAGGTTATTACGGCTGTGGAGCAGAAAGGATACATCGAGCGTGAGATCAATAAGGAAGACAAGCGCCAGATGATTTTTTCGCTTACCGAAGCCGGTTGGCAGACGGTGAAAGCCATGCAGAGCAAGGATCTTCAGTTGGAGCGTTTGTTCCAGCAGCTGAATGAAGTGCTGAAAAAGGAGTAATCTCCTTTTTTTTTACCCAAATAGTGTTTAGTAGGAAATATATTATATAGAAATAAATAACAAAAGAAATAATGAAGTATATAGTTATTGGCGGTGTTGCCGGTGGAGCTACGGTTGCCGCACGATTGAGAAGAATGGACGAGCAGGCGGAAATCATTCTGCTGGAGCGTGGAGCCTATGTGTCGTATGCCAATTGTGGTCTGCCTTATTATATAGGTGGGGAGATTTCTGAGCGCGATCATCTTTTCGTGCAGACGGTGAAAGGATTTCAGGACCGTTTTGCGATAGACATCCGTGTGCGTCAGGAGGCTGTGGAGATTCTGCGCGATCAGAAAGCCGTGCGCATCAAGAATCTGGAAACCGGTGCCGAGTACACCGAAAGCTATGACAAACTGGTGCTTTCGCCCGGAGCGGCTCCGATCCGTCCGAACCTCGAGGGCATCAATCTGCCCAACATCTTCACGTTGCGCAATGTGCCCGATACCGATGCCATCAAGAACTATATTACCGCTAACCGTCCTCGCCGTGCCGTTGTCGTAGGCGGCGGATTCATCGGACTGGAGATGGCCGAGAACCTGCACCGCCAGGGACTGGAAGTGCACGTGGTGGAGATGGGGCGTCAGGTGATGGCTCCGATAGACTATTCCATGGCTTCCATTGTGCACCATCACATGGTGGAGCAGGGCATTCACCTGCATCTGGAGCGTGGCGTCACCCGTTTTGCATCCTTAGCTTCCGGTGCACTGGAAGTGGTGCTTTCCGACGAGCGGAAAATCGAAACCGATATGGTGATTCTCAGCATCGGCGTGCGTCCCGAAACCACGCTGGCCAAGGATAGCGGACTGGCTATCGGCGCTCTGGGAGGAATCTCGGTCAATGAATATATGCAGACTTCCGATCCGGACATTTATGCGTTGGGCGATGCCGTTGAGGTGGTTCACGGTGTGACCGGCAAACCGGCACTGATTCCGCTGGCCGGCCCGGCCAACAAGCAGGGACGCATTGTGGCCGACAATATCGTGTATGGCAACGTGTCTGTCTATTCCGGCACCATCGGAACTTCCATTGCTCAGGTGTTCGATCTGACGGTGGCCGCAGCCGGAGCCAATTCCAAGTTGCTCGATCGTGAAAAGATTCCTTATCTCAGTTCGTTCACCCATTCGCAGTCGCATGCCGGCTACTATCCCGGTGCCGTATCCATGTCCGTAAAGATTCTCTTCTCGCCCGAAAACGGTCGTCTGCTGGGTGCCCAGATTGTGGGCTTCGACGGAGTGGACAAGCGCATCGAGATGCTGGCCCAGGTCATCCAGAATCAGGGAACCGTGGCCGATCTGATGGAGCTGGAGCATGCCTATGCCCCTCCTTATTCTTCCGCAAAAGATCCTGTAAACATGGCGGGTTTCGTGGCCGACAATATTCTGAAAAAGCGGGTGGAAACTATTCTTTGGAGCGATGTGGCCTCTCTGCCGACCGATGCGGTAAAGATAGATGTGCGCACTCCGGCCGAGTATGAGCTGGGTACTATTCCGGGCTTTGTGAACATTCCCGTGGATGAGTTGCGCGGTCGTCTGGCAGAATTGCCGAAAGACCGTCTGATTGTCGTTACCTGTGCCATTGGTCTGCGCGGTTATCTGGCCTACCGGATTTTGAAGCAGCACGGTTTTACCAACGTAAAGAATCTTTCCGGAGGTTACAAGACCTGGAGTGCGGCCACCATGCCGCTCGGTCAGCCGGACTCGTCTTGCGGCAGCTGTTGCGGCGATGAGCCTTGCAGTACGAAAAATATTGTAGAAGTCAATGCCTGCGGACTGATGTGTCCCGGTCCGATTATGAAGCTCAAGAGCACTTACGAGCAGTTGGATAACGATGCCATGCTCTGCATCACCGCCACCGACCAGGCTTTTGCCAAGGACGTGCAGTCATGGTGCAAGATGACCGGAGCCGACCTGGTGTCGCTCGACAAGCAGGGCGGACAAGTCAAGGCATTGGTGCGCAAGCAGCAGCCTAAAGCCTGTGCTCCGGCACAGCAGGGCGGGGCGGAGAACAAGACCATCGTGGTGTTCAGCGACGATCTGGACAAGGCACTGGCATCGTTTGTCATTGCCAACGGAGCCGCCTCTACGGGTAAGAAAGTGTCCATGTTCTTCACCTTCTGGGGACTGAATATCATCAAGAAGAGTCAGAAGCCGGCAGTGGAAAAAGACATCTGGGGCCGTATGTTCTCTTGGATGCTACCTTCCGACAGCAAGGCGCTGAAGCTGTCGCAGATGAACATGATGGGTATCGGCAGCAAGATGATGCGCTTCCTGATGAAGAAAAAGAAGATTGACAGTCTGGAGTCGCTCATTGCCCAGGCCCGTGAGCAGGGGGTGGAATTTATCGCCTGCACCATGAGTATGGATGTGATGGGTGTGAAGCAAGAAGAGCTGCTCGACGATGTGACCCTTGGCGGTGTGGCTACTTATCTGGAGCGTACCGAGGAGGCCAATCTGAACCTGTTCATCTGATGGAGAATGGAAATGATTCATTAAAACAATAAGTTTTCGAAGTAAAAATCACCTGTGGGAAAGATACTTTTAACTCATCTTTTCCACAGGTGTTTTTTTGTAGATGCGGTCAGCTCTTAGGTGGATTGTATTTTTCATTTTGATCCGTTTGTTTGCTGAGAGTGCAGATTTTCAGATCAAGATACTAGGCGTCTTGAAATTTTAAATTCTCAAGAGGTTAAAAACATCTTATGTGGTTGGTAAATAGGTATTTATGTTTGATTTTTCTGTTTGTATTTTTAGTGTAACCAGTGAAAAAGGAAACAAAAAATACTCTATTTTAGGTGTTTTTCAATTCGTCCTGACGATTTGAAAAAGTTGTCCCGACGATTTGTTTCAGTCGTCGGGACAACTTTTTTATGCCAAGGCTGATTCTTTTTGAAAGGGCCTCTTGTTTTTTTTGTATAAAAACTGCATATATGCGTTTTTTATACGGTTTTTAGATGTATGTTTATTCGTTATTTCTTCTGGAATACCATTCTTTAACGGCCGTATACACACCGGTTTTTCGTTTTGGGAACTATATGTTTATGGAATATGGATTCGGTCCTCGTCTGTTATCGGTCGTATCGGGCGGCATGGATTACCAACAGCCAGCATTCGGGGTGGGATGGATTTGGTCACCACACTTCCGGCACCGATGACAGCCCCTTCGCCGATCTCCACACCGGGCAGGATGACTACATTGGCAGCGATCCAGGCATGGTTTCCGATCTTTATGGGGCGGGCCGCCATCAGTCCTTCCTGGCGCTGATTTTCCTGCAAGGCATGGGTTATGGTAATCAGCGAGCAGTTGGGGCCTATCATGACATGATCTCCAATCGTCACTTCGGCTTCATCCAGAATGCTCAGATTGAAATTCCCGACGAAGTGATCTCCAATCCGGATATTAAATCCGAAGTCGCAGCGGAAAGGACTGTGAATCACACTGTCTTTACCGAACTTTCCGAGCAGGTTCTGGAAAGCCTGCCGGCGTTCCTCTTTGCGGGATGGGCGCATATTGTTGATGTCGAAACAGGCATCGGCACAGCGGGTCAGCATGTCGCTGACCTCCGGTGAGTCGGCTGCCGCGGCACTGACCCATTGTCCGGCGCGCAGCATATCCAGTATTTCGTCAATAGACGAACTGGAAGTTTCTTTATTTGTGGTTGGTATCATATTAGTCTGTCGTACTTTTCTATTTCCTCCCTCTTACTTCTTCGGCTTTTCCTGTTTCTTTTTATGAATCATCCAGCGGAACAGAGAAGCGGGGATGGTATGGCTGAACGAGTTCACCTCGTCAATCCGCTTGTTGATGCTCTCCATGTGCTTCTCGGCATCCTTGTCCGACAAGATACCCTCGTAGGTCAGTTGGTTTACGGTGCGCCGTTCGTCACTCAGCAGCATACGGATAGACTTTTGGGTGAGCGCATGATGATATGCACGCGGGAACTCCTGCGCCAGCTTCTGAATCACTTCGTTCATCTTGTTGATGTTCTCCGTAATCTCCTCTTTCAGTTGGGCCAACAGGCGTTTCTGTTCTTCGGAAACCAGGTCCGATGAGGCCAGATCATCCAGGAATTTCAGATCCTCGCGTTGCAGGATGATGAAACCGCGGCCCAAATCATAGATGATCATGATGCGTTCGCGGAAGTAGAAGCTGATCCAGTCGCGCATGAATCCCAGACTGCGCAGGTAATGCAACAAGGCGGCCTGCTCGCAGAAGTTGAAGATAGACTGGCGGAAGCTCAGGGCATATTCGCCGTCGTGGTCATACATCTCGTCGAGCGAAGCCATCAGGCGCACGAACGAATCTTTCGAAATAATACCTTCTTGATAGATCATGCGGCAACTGGATTTCTCCTTGTCCAGCACACGCAGACGGATTTCTGCCAAAAAGTCCTTGGAGCGAGGATCTTTTACCGGCTCTTCCGGCATTTCGGGCAGATAGTTACGCACATGATCCCAGTTGGCATCCGCCAGCTGTTCGCGCGTGGTCAGTTTGTTGAAATACTTCTCCGAACTCTCGTAGATGTGTTCCTGAATGCGGTATTCCATCTGGCAACGCGCTGTTGACACATGGATCAGTCCCAGGCGTTTGAGCAGCCAGCGCATGGTCGTAGCGTTGACCGACAGGGTGAGCGTTACAATTCCCGCCGTGAAGAACAGCACCTGTTTGCGGATCTCTTCCGGAATTTCCGGAGTGTAGGACACCATTAGAGCCAGCGTCATACCCAAAGCACCGCGCAGTCCGCCCCACGTCAGAATCACCGACTCGCGTTTGGTCAGTCCGTAACCCAAATGCTTCATCAGCGGATACAGCATCATGATCATGACAAAACGGATCAGATTCAGTCCGATATACAACAGAATCAGAATACCGATATTGGTCCAGGTCACATCCACCTTTTCGGCAATGACGATACCCACAATGATAAACACCAGAGTATTGGCGATATGGGCCAGCAGTTCCCAGAACTTTTCCATAAACTCATTGACCTGCGGCTTCAGACGTGGGCGACCTTTGTAGGAGATGGTCAGACCGAAAGCCACCAGGGCAATCACTCCCGATACACCCAGATAGAACTGTGACAGGATAAAGGTGGTATAGGCCGCCAGAATGATCACACTGTTCTGAATCACCTCTTCGGAATTGATGCGGGTGATGAACCACAGGGCGGCCCGTGCCAGAATGAAGCCCAGCAAGGCACCGCCGGCTACAACTATTGTGAACTCCGCCAGAGGAGACGCACCGGACTGCATGCCGCCCACATAGGCGCCGAAAAACAGCATGAAGCACACGATACCCGTTCCGTCGTTCAGCAGCGACTCGCCGTCCACCAGAGTGGAAAACCGCTTGCTGGTGTTCAGTTCGTGCAGTAAGGCCACTACGGCCACCGGGTCGGTGGCACTGATCAGGGCACCGAACATCAGCGCGAACGACCACGACCACGAAGCATATTCCGGAGCAATCCAGCGGAAGCCCATCACCAGAGCGGCGGTGAGCAGCATGCCGATAATCAGTCCCGGACCGGCCAGCAGCGTGGCGTTCGACAGCGTTTTCTTGAAGATGTGCATATTCATTTCATAAGCCGCATCGAAAATCAGGATGGGCAGAAACACATACAGAATGAAGTCGGGGTTCATGTCGCCCACCGATTGTATGGTCTGGCTGATCTTGGGCAGTGTGGCAAAGCAGTCAAAGCGTTCCAGCACACCGATGAGCAGACCGAAGGCAAAGAGTCCCACGGTATAAGGGATATTCCGCGGTTGCAGTATTGATTTCAGAATAGCTCCGATCATGAGTCCGCTCACGGCCAGAAGCAGGGGAGAGAGTAGGTTAAATTCTTCCATAACAGATTTAATCTTTAAAAAACTTTGGCTACTAAGGTCGCGATAAATGTTGATATATGCAAGGTAATTTAATAAAAAATAAAAAAATGACATCCGCCGGATTCTGATCTCCGGCAAGATGCCATTTCCCATTAATCATCAATGAAACAAAAGTCGCTTTTGTTTGCTTTTCCTATGAATTGATATTTATCTGATGAACAGTAATTCGCGGTATTTCGGCAGTGTCCACATCTGGTCGTCTACAATCAGTTCCAGTTTGTCGATGTGGTAACGGATTTCGTCCAGAGCAGGCACTACGGTGTCGTGGTAGGCGATAGCCTTCTCACGCTCGCTGGTGATCTTGTTGGCCACCTTGCGCGCTTCGATCATGCTGTCCACATGTTCCTTAATAAAGGCCGTGTGCTTTGAAATCTCTTCAATCAGTTCCAGATTCTTTCCGCAGAGTTCTTCGGCCTTGTCTGCTGCAAACAACTGGCGCATCTTGAACACATTGTCAATCAGTTCGCTCTGATATTTGGTGGCAACCGGTACAATATGATTCATGGCCAGATCGCCCAATACGCGGGCCTCGATCTGAATCTTCTTGGTGTAGGTTTCCCATTTCACCTCGTTGCGGGCCTCCAGTTCCTTGCGAGTCATCACGCCGGTTTTTTCAAACATTGCCACACTGCTTTCAGACAGATAGTTGTCGAAGATGAGCGGCACACTGGTTTCGCAGTCCAGTCCGCGGCGCGCTGCCTCTGCCTTCCACTCGTCGCTGTATCCGTTTCCGTCGAAGTGGATCGGTTTGCAGATCTTGATATACTTGCGGATTACGGACAGAATGGCCGAAGTCTGCTCCTCTCCCTTGGCTATACGGCTGTCCACTTCCTGCTTGAATTCGGTGAGCTGTTCGGCCACGGCCGTGTTCAACGCAATCATCGCGCTGCCGCAGTTGGCTTCAGAACCCACGGCACGGAACTCAAAGCGGTTGCCGGTAAAGGCGAACGGAGAGGTACGGTTGCGGTCGGTATTGTCGATCATCAGTTCCGGAATCTGTGGAATATCGAGTTTCATGCCCTGTTTGCCGCTCAGAATCAAAGCATCCTGATCACTTTCCTCGATGTGGGTCAGCAAATCGGACAGCTGTTTGCCCAAGAAGCTGGAGATGATGGCTGGAGGTGCCTCGTTGGCGCCCAGACGGTGGGCGTTGGTAGCACTCGAGATGGAAGCCTTGATCAGTCCGTTATGACGGTAAACGGCCATCAGGGTGTTCACCACGAAGGTGACAAAGCGCAGGTTGTCGGCCGGAGTCTTTCCCGGAGCCATGAGCAGCACGCCGGTGTCAGTACCCAAGGACCAGTTGTTGTGCTTTCCGCTTCCGTTCACGCCCTTGAACGGCTTTTCGTGCAGCAGCACGCGGAATCCGTGGTTACGGGCTATTTTGCGCATGAGTGACATGATCAGCATATTGTGGTCGTTGGCCAGATTACATTCCTCGTAAATCGGAGCTAATTCGAACTGGTTCGGGGCAACCTCGTTGTGTCGGGTCTTGACCGGGATACCCAGTTTCAGCGCCTCAATTTCCAGTTCTTTCATAAAGGCGGCCACGCGGGTAGGGATGGCACCGAAGTAGTGGTCCTCCAGCTGCTGGTTCTTGGCAGAGTCATGTCCCATCAGGGTGCGTCCGGTGAGCAGCAGGTCGGGACGGGCGGCATACAGCCCTTCGTCTACCAGAAAGTATTCCTGCTCCCAGCCCAGATAAGTGATTACCTTTTTCACTTCCGGATCAAAGTAATGGCACACGTCGGTTGCCGCCTTGTTTACGGCACGCAGGGCCTTGAGCAACGGGGCCTTATAGTCCAGTGACTCGCCGGTGTAGGCAATGAAGATGGTCGGGATACACAGCGTGTCGTCTACGATGAATGCCGGAGATGAAGGGTCCCAGGCCGAATATCCGCGTGCTTCGAAGGTGTTGCGGATACCGCCGTTCGGGAAGGAAGAAGCGTCCGGTTCCTGCTGTACCAGCAGTTTTCCGCTGAACTCCTCGATCATACCTCCCTTACCGTCGTGCTCCACAAAAGAGTCATGCTTCTCGGCTGTGCCTTCGGTCAGTGGGGCAAACCAGTGTGTGTAGTGGGTTACGTGCATTTCCGTAGCCCATTTTTTCATACCTTCGGCCACGGCGTCGGCAATGCTGCGGTCCAGCGGGCTGCCGTTGTCAATCACGTCAATCAGTTTGCGGTAAACCGGTTCGGAAAGATATTTGAACATCTTTTCCTTGTTGAACACATATTTGCCGAAATATTCCGAAGGTCTTTCGGCGGGAACCTCTACGTGGGCCGGTTTCTTGAGAAACGCGCTTTCCACCACTCTGAATCTCAGTGTAGACATAGTGAATCTTGTGTTATGGTTGTTGTTTTCGTTTTGTGATTTCCTTTTTTCAAATTCTGTTCTTGATGCGCTTCATGGCTTCGATGCAGTCCTCCCGGTTGCCAAAGGCGGTAAGGCGCAGATAACCTTCTCCGCTGGGGCCAAAGCCTGATCCCGGAGTGCCCACTACATGAGCCTGATGCAGCAGCCGGTCGAAGAACTCCCAGGAAGTGACGCCCTGCGGTGTCTGGAGCCACAGATAAGGCGAATTGACTCCTCCGTAAACGGTCAGCCCGGCTTCGGTCAGTCCTTCGCGCATGATGCGGGCATTCTCCAGATAGAAGTCGATGGTGGCCTTCACCTGCTGTTTGCCTTCCGGACTGTAGACAGCCTCGGCGGCGCGCTGGGTGATGTAGCTGGTGCCGTTGAACTTGGTACACTGGCGCCGGTTCCAGATCGGGTTCAGCTTTTCTCTCCGTCCGTCTTGGGTGCGTCCGCAAACATCCTGCGGCACCACGGTGTATCCGCAGCGTACCCCCGTAAATCCGGCGGTCTTGGAGAAACTTCGGAACTCGATGGCACATTGGCGCGCTCCCTCGATTTCATAGATGGAGTGGGGCACTTCCTCTTCGCGGATAAACGCCTCGTAGGCGGCATCAAACAGGATGAGGCAGTCGTGCTCCAAAGCATAGTCCACCCACCGTTTCAGCTGTTTGCGGGTCAGTGCCGTACCGGTGGGATTGTTGGGGCTGCACAGGTAAATCAGGTCTACCGGCTGCTCCGGCAGTTCCGGCACAAACCGGTTTTCTGCGGTGCAGGGCATGTAGGTGATACGGCTCCACCGTCCCTGTTCGTCCAGTGTTCCGGCTCTTCCGGCCATGACATTGCTGTCGATATATACCGGATAGATCGGATCTGTGACGCATACCCGATTGTCGGTGTGCAGGATGTCACCGATGTTGCCCGTATCGCTTTTGGCTCCGTCGCTGACAAATATTTCAGAAGCATCGATATGGATGCCATATGGTTCAAAGTCGTTGCGGATGATCGCCTCGATCAGGAAGTCATATCCCCGTTCCGGTCCGTATCCGCGGAAAGTAGCACTGTCGGCCATCTCATCCACGGCGCGATGCATGGCCTGAATGCAGGCTTCGGGCAGTGGACGGGTCACATCTCCGATACCCAGTCGGATGAGTTGGGTTTCTGGATGTTCCTCTTTGAAGGTGTTTACTTTGCGGGCAATCTCCGAGAACAGATAGCTTCCCGGTAATTCCAAAAAATGATCATTGATGCGTAGCATAATTTTTGCTTTATATATTAGGTAATGTGTTTGCGTTGTTGTTATCCCTACTCGTCAATCTCTATTTCTCCGTCGAACACCCGTGTGGCCGGTCCGGTCATGCGGATTTGTCCGTCTTCTTCATTCCATTCAATGGTCAGTGTACCGCCGTCCATGGTAATCTTTGATGTCCGGCCGCATCGACCGCTGAATGCGGCAGCCACAGCGGTGGCACAGGCGCCGGTACCGCAAGCCATCGTGATGCCCGAGCCTCGTTCCCACACTCTCATCCGGATGTGTCCGTCCTCCAGTATCTGTGCGAACTCTACATTCACACGGTCCGGAAATTCCGGATGATGTTCTAATTGAGGACCGATTTCTTCAAGCTTTACCGTCGAGATGTCATCTACAAAGACAACCAGATGCGGATTGCCTACCGACAAGGCGATGCCTTTTCCCGGAAATATTCCGCAGAGATCGGTTTCACGGATATTTTGCGGATAGCCCATTTCGACAGTGACTGATTCCACTTGTCCTTCCTTTACATTCAGATGCAGATGCTTGATACCGGAAAGCGTTTCCAGCCGGATGTCTTTCCGGTCGGTAAGCCCGTATTCGTATACATACTTTCCGATGCACCGGCTGGCATTGCCACACATCAGAGCTTCCGAACCGTCGGCATTGAAAATCCTCATGCTGAAGTCTGCGGTTTCCGATGGTCCGATCAGTACCAGTCCGTCGCTTCCTATTCCTGTATGAGGCCGGCTCCATGCTATGGCCCATTTTTCGGGATGGGGTAACGGAAACAGCTGTGTGTTTACATAAATGTAGTCATTACCCGCTCCGTGCATTTTGGTAAAGTTGATGACTCTTTTCATGTTTTATTGGTTTAATGCTGTCTTTTTGCTTTTCTTTAATGCAAAGTTATTTCTTTTTGTTTTGAATAAGCTTGAAAGATACATCTTTCTGAAAAGAAATTTGTTTTGCTTACGTTTTGAGTTTATTTATGCTTGGGATGTTTGATTTTGATGGTTTGGGGAAGGTGTATGTTTCAAATTGAAACTTTCTCTGAAAATAACCGGAGAAAGCAAATGCCGATTTTAATTTTTTTTGATGAGACCGTAAACCGTCGGGTTGGATCCCGATATTGGGTTGTATTGGCAGTTATTGAAAAGTGAGATAAGAGAATAAAAATAGGAGCCTTCAGCAGTGCCAGGGGCTTCTTGCGTTTGTATATATAGTGTTTGGAGAATAGAAAAAGGCTATTACTTAAAATACAGAAGTAAAGAAATTGATGGGAAAAGAAATATTTGTATCTTTACGTATAGGCATAAAAAAAAACCGGATTCATCACCAGTAACTGAAAGCTGGGAGAGGAACGCCCGGGACTGCAATACAAAATTGCAAAAGATATGGAATATAACAAAGCATTCTTTGAAAAAGTTTTCTCTACGAAGAGGATGGAAAGATATTTCAGGCTTTTGCAGGATGTGCTTAAAGTATGCCGCTATACTGTAGGTTGCGATACACCAAAAGATTCAGAACAGTTCGTGCTGATGAAAAAGAGAGTGTGTGTTAAAAAAATAATGACTACTCCCTGAAGTTACAGATTGTAACTATAATATTTAAAAGGACCGTATCAAACTCTGTATGGAGTCATGATGCGGTCCTTTCTTAAGTCTTTTAAGGTGCCCAAATTTCAATTTATAAGTTCATCTTTTCAAAAAATGAATTTTGACACATTTTCTTTTTGTTTATTCGTAAGCTTCTTCGTGAACACCCTTCACGGCTCTTCCGCTCGGGTCGTTTTTGCCTTGGAAAGAAGCATCCCATGCCAGTGCTTCGGCGGTAGAGCAGGCTACGCTTGGTACACTCGGCACACTGCGTGCGGCGCTTTCGCTCGGGAAGTGTTCTTCAAAAATGCTGCGGTAATAGTATTCCTCCTTGTTCTGTGGCGGGTTGATCGGGAAGCGTTCGGCTGCATGGACCATTTCTTCGTCGCTTACCGCCTGAGCTGTCATTTCTTTCAGTGTGTCAATCCAGGAGTAGCCCACACCGTCGGAGAACTGTTCCTTCTGTCGCCAAGCCACGGATGCCGGAAGCATGTCGGCAAAGGCTTCGCGCAGCACGCGCTTTTCGATTTCCTGACCGGGACACATTTTGGATGCCGGATTCAGGCGCATGGCCACGTCCAGGAACTCTTTGTCAAGGAAGGGGACACGGCCTTCGACACCCCAGGCCGAGAGTGATTTGTTGGCGCGCAGACAGTCGTAAAGATGCAGTTTGGAGAGCTTGCGCACGGTTTCTTCGTGAAAGGCCTGTGCGTTTGGCGCTTTGTGGAAGTAGAGATAACCGCCGAAAACCTCATCGGCACCCTCGCCGCTGAGCACCATCTTGATGCCCATGCTCTTGATGACGCGGGCCAGCAGGTACATCGGCGTAGAGGCACGCACGGTGGTCACATCATAGGTTTCTATGTAATAGATCACATCGCGGATGGCGTCGAGTCCCTCCTGAATGGTGTAGTTGATTTCATGATGCACGGTTCCGATATGATCGGCCACCTCGCGGGCCTTGGCCAGATCGGGGGCTCCCTTCAGACCCACAGCGAACGAATGGAGTTGCGGCCACCAGGCTTCGTTCCGGCTGTCGCTTTCAATGCGGCGTGAAGCGAATTTCTTGGCCACGGCCGAGATGATGGAACTGTCCAGACCGCCTGAAAGCAGCACGCCATAAGGCACATCGCTCATCAGCTGGCGCTTGACGGCTTCTTCGAGTGATTCCTTCAGTGCCGGAACACTGGTGGGCGCATCCTTTACGGCGGCATAGTCAAACCAGTCGCGTTCGTACCAGCGGGTCATCTTGCCTTCGCGGCTCCAGTAGTAATGTCCCGGAAGGAAAGGCTCATAACGCTCGCAGAATCCTTCAAGCGCTTTCAGTTCGCTGGCGCAGTACACGGTGCCGTCTGCATCATACCCGATATACAGTGGAATGACTCCGATCGGGTCGCGCGCAATCAGAAATTCGTCTTTCTCCTCGTCATACAGGGCAAAGGCAAATATTCCGCTCAGGTCTTCCAGAAAGCGGATACCTTTTTCGCGGTAGAGGGCCAGTACCACCTCGCAGTCGGAGCCCGTCTGGAAAGGATATTTCCCTTCGTAGCGGTTGCGTATGTCGCGATGGTTGTAAATCTCGCCGTTCACGGCCAGAATCTGTTTCCGATCGGGCGAGAACAGGGGTTGCCCGCCGCTTTGCGGGTCCACGATCGAGAGGCGCTCGTGCGCCAGAATGGCGCTTTTGCCACAGTAAATGCCACTCCAGTCCGGACCGCGGTGACGGATCTTGGCCGACATCCGCAGCGCCTTGTCGCGTAAGGCTTTGGACTGCTCCTTGATATTGAATATTGCTACGATTCCACACATAGTTGTTCGTGTTTATGTTGTTGGTTATAAGATGCGTGTTTGTGTTGTTTGTTTCTTGAGATAAGCGTCGATATCGCGTGCGGCCTTGCGTCCGCCGGCAATACATTTCACGACCAGACTGGCACCGGTGGCGGCATCGCCTGCCACGAACACGTTTTCCGGTAGTTCCGGAAGGTTGTTCTTCAGGAAGCCCATGGCCAGCAGAACGAGGTCGGCCTTGAGTATCTCTTTCTTTCCGGTAGGCTGCATGGTGGGGCGCCCGCCGGGTTCTGCAGAAGGTATCCATTCCACTTCTTCCACTTCCATGCCGGTGACATGTCCGTTCTCGCCCAGAAAACGGTTGGTGGTCAGTGACCAGCGACGGGTACAGCCTTCTTCGTGGCTGGAGCTGGTCTTGAGCACTACGGGCCATTGTGGCCACGGGGTGGCCGGATTGTGGCCAACGGGCGGTTTGGGCATGATCTCGATCTGGGTTACGCTGGCGGCTCCGTGGCGGTTGCTGGTACCGATGCAGTCGCTTCCCGTATCGCCACCGCCGATGACAACGACATGCTTGCCGCGTGCCTGGATGCGTTCCTCGTCGCTGAAATGCTGTCCGGCCAGTACGCGGTTCTGCTGGGCCAGCATCTCCATGGCCAGATGGATTCCCTTCAGTTCACGGCCCGGCACATTCAGGTCGCGGGCCTGCGGGGTACCGGTACATACGCAGTAGGCATCGAAGCCTTCGGGCAGACGGGCGAGGTCGATTTCGGTATTTGGCTGGAAACGGATGCCTTCGGCCTCCATGATCTTGAGACGGCGGTCGATCACGGCCTTGTTCAGCTTGAAGTTCGGAATACCGAATCGGAGCAGTCCGCCGATATATTCCAGTTTTTCGAATACGGTTACTTCATAGCCCATGTGGTTCAGCTGGTTGGCGGCGGCAAGTCCGGCCGGTCCGGAGCCGATGACAGCCACTTTCTTTCCGTTGCGGGCATAGGTCTTGGGCTGCACATATCCTTCGCGGAAGGCCGCCTCGATGATGGCGCACTCGTCTTCGCGGATGGTTACGGGAGCGTCCATGCTCAGTTTCAGCACGCAGCTCTTTTCGCAGAGTGCCGGGCAGATGCGTCCGGTAAACTCCGGAAAGTCGTTGGTGTCGTTCAGTATCTCGTAGGCCTCTTTCCATTTTCCCTTGAACAGGGCATCCTGGAACTCAGGCGGGCGGTTGCCCAACGGGCAGGCCCAGTTGCAGAACGGCACTCCGCAGTCCATGCATCGGGAAGCCTGTAACTTGCGTTCTCCGGTGTTGAGGGTCTGCTCTACTTCTGCAAAGTCCGTAAGACGTTCGTGAATGCTGCGATAGCCCGCAGTCTGGCGCGGTATGGTTAAGAATGCTTTTGGATTTCCCATGATTCTTGTGATGTTTTTTTGTGGGTTGATGATTCTTTTTTGAAACTCTCTTGGGGCGGCTGCCGGTTAATAGTCGCGCTGAACGGCTTCGATCTTTTCCTTCAGCTTGGCCATTTGTTCCTCGGCCAGCACACTCTTGTACTCAATCGGGGTGACCTGAATGAACTGGTCGGCATACTGTTCCCAGTGCTCCAGCATATCCTTGGCCAGCGGTGAGCCGGTGTGTTCGTAATGCTTGCGGAGCAGTTCCTTGACTTCTTTCACCGAAGATTTGTGTTCCAGAAGAGAAAGCTCTACCATTTCCATATTGCAGAAGTAGTCGAAGTCGCCTTTCTTGTTCCACACATAGGCAATACCGCCACTCATTCCGGCTGCAAAGTTTCTTCCGGTTTCGCCCAGAACGAGCACGCGTCCGCCGGTCATATACTCACAGCAGTGGTCGCCGGCTCCTTCTACCACGGCGATGGCTCCTGAATTGCGCACGGCAAAACGCTCGCCGGCCTGTCCGTTGATGTAGACCTCGCCACTGATGGCACCATATAACAAGGTGTTTCCGGCAATGATGTTCTGCTCGGGAGCAAAATCGCTCTGGCGGTCCGGATAAACGGAGATGACACCTCCGCTCAGTCCCTTGCCCAGATAGTCGTTGGCCTCGCCTTCGAGCTTGAAGTGGATGCCGTGGGCCAGGAAGGCTCCGAAGCTTTGTCCGGCTGAGCCGCGGAAGGTGACACGGATGGTTTCGTCGGGCAGTCCGGCATGACCGTACTGCTTGCATACGGCTCCCGACAGCATGGTTCCGGCCGAACGGTCGGTGTTCCGGATCGGGTATTCCAACTCTATTGGGGTTTGTCCGTCGATGGCAGGCTGCGCGTCGGCCAGAATGCGGCGGTCCAGCACTGTGTCGATTTCATGTTCCTGCTCGGTGCAGTGGCAGATGGCGGCATCGGTATCCACACGGTGCAGCAGACGGCTGAAGTCCACCAAAGCCGCCTTGCTTCCTTCCTCTCGCGGTTTGATTTCGATCAGGTCGGTGCGTCCCACAATGTCCTCCAGACGGGTGAATCCCATCTCGGCCAGATATTCGCGCACTTCCTGAGCCAGGAATTCAAAATAGTTCACCAGATACTGATAGTGTCCGCGGAAGCGTTCACGCAGTTTCGGGTCTTGGGTGGCCACACCCACCGGGCAGGTGTTGGCGTGGCATTTGCGCATCATGACGCAACCCAATACAATCAGTACCGTGGTTCCGAAGGCAAACTCTTCGGCACCCAGAAGCGCCATGCTGATGATGTCGCGTCCGGTCTTGATCTGACCGTCGGTCTGAAGGCGCACCTTGCCGCGCAGTCCGTTCAGGACGAGGGTCTGTTGGGTTTCGCTCAGGCCGATTTCCGGAGAGATTCCGGCATAGCGCATGGATGAGGCCGGTGATGCGCCGGTTCCTCCTTCGGCACCCGAGATGACAATCAGGTCGGCCTTGGCTTTGGCCACACCGGCGGCAATGGTACCCACACCGCTTTCTGCCACCAGCTTGACGCTGATTTTGGCCTGAGGATTTATATTTTTCAAATCGAAGATAAGTTGTGCCAGATCCTCGATAGAGTAGATGTCGTGATGAGGTGGAGGGGAGATGAGCGAGATGCCCGGGATGGAATGACGGGTCTTGGCAATGACCTCGTTCACCTTGAAACCCGGAAGTTGTCCGCCTTCGCCCGGCTTGGCTCCCTGGGCCACCTTGATCTGTATTTCTTCGGCATTGACCAGATATTCGGCGGTGACACCGAAACGTCCCGAAGCCACCTGTTTGGTCTTGCTGTTGAGCGAAATGCCGTCGTAAGTTTCATGGAAGCGGTCGCTGTCTTCGCCACCCTCGCCGGTGTTGCTTCGTCCGCCCAGTTTGTTCATGGCCAGCGCAAGAGCCTCGTGCGCTTCCTTGCTGATGGCGCCGAAGGACATGGCACCGGTTACAAAGTGCTTCACAATCTCCGAAACGGGCTCAACCTCGTCAATGCTGATCGGGTTGCGCTTGAAGCTGAAGAAGTCACGCAGGAATATCGGGTGTTCCTTCTCGTTGGCCAGCTGGGTGAATTCCTTGAACTTCTTGTAGCTGCCCAGACGGGTGGCCAGTTGCAGGCTGGCGATGGTTTCCGGATTCCAGGCGTGCTGCTCGCCCCCCTTACGGTAAGAGAACTGACCGATGTAAGGCAACAGGTCTTCCTGTTCGTGGGTGTGGCAGAAGCCGTCATCATGGAAGAACAGATAGTCTTTGGCAATCTCTTTCAGTCCGGCTCCGCCGATGGTGGAGATTTCGGTGCCGAAATAATTCTTCAGGACGCTCTCGCTGAGGCCCACAGCCTCGAATATCTTGGCGCCGCGGTAAGAACGGATGGTGCTGATACCCATTTTGCTCATCACCTTATACAGGCCCTTGCAGATGGCCTTGATATAGTTCTTCTCGGCGGTTTCGTAGTTCATCTGTACTTCGCCTTTCTTCACCAGATCGTCCAGCACGGCAAAGGCCATGTATGGATTTATGGCGCTGGCACCATAGCCCAACAACAGGGCGGCATGCATCACTTCGCGCACTTCGCCGCTCTCAACAATCAGGGCGGTTTGCAGGCGCTTCTGCGCCCGGATGAGGTGATGGTGCACGGCACTCAGGGCGAGCAGTGACGGAATGGCGGCGTGCTGTTCGTCCACGCCGCGGTCGGACAGGATGATGTAGTTGGCGCCGCCGGCAATGGCTTCCTCAGCTTCGTGGCAGAGTTCCTGCAGGCGCTGTTCCAGTCCGTCGGTACCCAATGCGGTGTCGAACACCATTTGCAGTTTGGTGCACTGGAAGCCTTTGTAACGGATGTTGCAGAGGATGTCCAGTTGCGTGTTGGTCAGTATCGGGTGGGGCAGGCGTACCATTTTGCAGTGTGTGCCGCTTGGAGTCAGAATGTCCTGACCGATGGCCCCCACATATTCGGTGAGCGACATGACCAGTTCCTCGCGAATCGGGTCGATGGCCGGGTTGGTTACCTGGGCAAACTGCTGACGGAAATAGTTGAACAGCAGTTGAGGCTGCTCGGACAGAACGGCCAGCGGGGTGTCGTTACCCATAGAGGCTGTCGGTTCCGAACCGGTGCTGCACATCGGAGCGATGGTGCGCTCGATGTCCTCGCGGGTATATCCGAAACTGCGCAAGCGGCGGTTCAGGTCGTCCACCTTGTTTTCTGCCTTGCGTCCGCTGCGCAGCTGGTCCAGCTCGATGCGGTTGGTAGAGAGCCACTGGCGGTAAGGATGAGCGGCTGCCAGTTCGGCTTTCAGTTCGCCGTCGTAGTGAATCTGTCCGCTCTCGGTATCGATCAGCAGGATCTTGCCCGGTTGCAGGCGTCCTTTTTCCTGAACGCGCTCCGGAGCCACGGGAATCACTCCCGCTTCGCTGGCCACTACCATCATGCCGTCTTTGGTGATGAGGTAGCGTGCCGGACGCAGTCCGTTGCGGTCGAGCATACCGCCGGCATACCGTCCGTCGCAGAACATCAGGGCGGCCGGACCGTCCCACGGCTCCATCAGGATAGAGTGGTATTCATAGAAAGCCTTCAGCTCTTCGCTGATGGGGTTCTTGTCGTTGAATGATTCCGGTACGAGCATGGCCATGGCATGTGGCAGGCTCAGACCGGAGCGTACGAGAAACTCCAGTACGTTGTCGAGCGAAGCACTGTCGCTCATGCCCGGTTGGATGATGGGACGCAGGGGGGTGATGTCGCCCAAGGTAGGGCTGGACAGCACACTTTCGCGCGCTTCCATCCAGGTGCGGTTGCCGCGGATGGTGTTGATTTCTCCGTTGTGGGCCAGCAGGCGGAATGGCTGTGCCAGGCTCCAGCGTGGGAAGGTGTTGGTGCTGAAGCGGGAGTGCACCACGGCCATACCGCTGGTAAAGTATGGCTGCTCCAAGTCCAGAAAGTATGTACGTACCTGAGTGGAAGAGAGCATACCTTTATAAATAATGGTCTTTGCAGAAAGAGAAACGACATAGAATTCCGGATCGGAAATAAGCCGTTCCATTTCCTTTCTGACGATATATAAGGTCTGTTCGGAAATTTCGCTTCCGTCTTGTGCCGTAACGAAAAGCTGTTTGATGTCCGGCTCCACAGCCAAGGCATCCTTGCCCAGTACCAAAGAGTCGACAGGCACTTGGCGTACGTGCATCAGTTCCAGACCGTTGTCGGTTAAAGTCGTGCGGATAATATTCAGATAATCAGCCTGCTTCTGCTCGTCTTTCGGGAAGAAGAACATACCGGTTCCGTATTTTCCCTTTTCGGGAACGGGAATACCCTGCAGCAGGATGAACTCGTGGGGAATCTGCAATAAGATGCCCGCACCATCACCCGTCTTGTTGTCGGCTCCTTCGGCACCGCGGTGCTTCATATTCTCCAGCAGTTTCAAGGCAGAGTCTACCAGTTCGTGTGATTTTCCGCCCTGAATGTTCACCAGCATGCCCACACCGCAGGCATCGTGTTCGTAAGAAGCGTCATACAAACCCTTACCCTGCAACTGTTGCTGTGCACTTGATAAGCGGCTGCTTCTGTCAAAAAGACTTTCATTGATGATGTTTGCTTTCATATTATCATGTGTTTGTTTATTATCCTGTCTAAATGTCTTTGCAAAGATAACGGATGACAGTCGATTAAACGGTTTTACGTCTCAAATAAATGTTACATTCAGGAACAAGGTTACTGTTTGTAATCAAACGGGCATTATCTATAAGAAATTATTGTCTGTTTGCCTTGGTTGACTTATATTCCTTAACTTTCTTTTTTCCGCTTTTTGATTTGTTGTGCTGAATCTTGGTTATCTAAAAAATGATTTTTCTGAAAAATAGTTCGTAAAAAATTGTTTTTGCTGTCTTTATGAATGGAATAATCCGTATCTTTGTGGCAAAATATAAAACATTTATAGACGATATGGAACCTTTGAAGCATGAATGTGGTGTGGCAATGATCCGCCTCTTGAAACCTTTGGAATATTATCAGGAAAAGTATGGTACCTGGATGTATGGTCTGAACAAACTCTATCTGCTGATGGAGAAACAGCACAACCGCGGACAGGAAGCTGCCGGACTGGCTTGTGTGAAGTTGCAGGCCGACCCCGGAGAGGAATACATGTTCCGTGAGCGTGCTTTGGGAGCGGGAGCCATTACGGAGATTTTCAGCAATGTGCATCAGAACTTCCGTGACCTGACACCGGAACAGTTGGCCGATGCCACTTATGCCAAGACCTGTCTGCCCTTTGCCGGCGAACTTTATATGGGACACTTGCGTTATTCCACCACCGGTAAGAGCGGCATCTCTTATGTGCATCCGTTTTTGCGCCGGAATAACTGGCGGGCCAAGAATCTGGCGCTCTGCGGTAACTTCAACCTGACCAACGTGGATGAGATTTTTGCTTCCATTACGGCTATCGGACAGCATCCGCGCAAATATGCCGATACCTATATTATGCTGGAACAGGTAGGCCATCGCCTGGACCGCGAGGTGGAGCGTCTGTTCCTGCAGTGTAAGGATGAAGGGCTGGACGGTATGGACATCACGCATGCCATTGAAGACCGTATTGATCTGGCCAACGTGCTGCGCACTTCGAGCCCGCAATGGGACGGCGGCTATGTGATCTGCGGTATGACGGGTAGCGGAGAAACCTTCGCCGTGCGCGACCCGTGGGGTATCCGTCCGGGATTCTGGTATATGGATGACGAAATCATGGTGCTGGCCTCAGAGCGCCCGGTGATCCAGACCGCGCTGAATGTTCCTTCAGACGCCATTCACGAGCTGTTGCCCGGTCAGGCCATTATGCTGAACAAGAAAGGCGAGATGCGTCTTTCTCAGATCAACGAGCCGAAGGTGCAGAAATCCTGCTCTTTCGAGCGTATCTATTTTTCAAGAGGAAGTGATGTAGACATCTACCGCGAGCGCAAAATGCTGGGAAAACTGTTGGTAGACCCGATCCTGAAGGCGGTGAACAACGATGTGGTGCATACCGTATTCTCCTTTATTCCGAATACGGCAGAAGTGGCTTTCTACGGTATGCTTGAAGGATTCGACAATTATCTGAACAAACTGAAGATACAGCGCATTGAGGCTTTGGGACACAAACCCAGTCATAACGAGTTGCAGGCGATCCTGTCGCAGCGCATCCGCAGCGAGAAGGTGGCTATCAAGGATATCAAGCTCCGCACCTTCATTGCCGAGGGAAATACCCGTAATGACCTGGCCACTCATGTGTATGACATTACCTATGGCAGTCTGGTGCCGTATGAGGATAATCTGGTGATCATTGACGACAGTATTGTGCGCGGAACGACGCTGAAGCAGAGCATCATCAGTATTCTGGACCGTCTGCATCCCAAGAAGATTGTCATTGTATCTTCTTCGCCTCAGGTGCGCTATCCGGACTATTACGGTATCGACATGGCCAGTCTGGAGCAGTTTATCGCTTTCCGTGCGGCCATTGCCCTGTTGTTTGAACGGGGTATGGAAGGCAGAATCCGTGAGGTGTACGAACAGTGCCAGCAACAGCTGACGCTGCCTAAGGAGCAGATGGTCAATGCCGTGAAGGGTATTTACGAACTGTTTACGGACGAAGAAGTAGCTGCCAAAATGGTGGATCTGCTCAAACCGAAGAATGTTCAGGCGCAGGTGGAGATTGTTTACCAGACGATTGAAGGGCTGCACGAGGCATGCCCCGATCACGAAGGGGACTGGTACTTCAGCGGCGACTATCCGACACCGGGTGGCGTCAAGCTGGTGAATCAGGCATTCGTGCGTTTCTATGAAACGAACTTCACGAAATAAGTTTATGAAGACAGCAAGTCATGTAATGATTTTTGTTTTCTTTTTTGTGTAGACATAATAAAACCCCGAAAGTTTTTTGTCTGACTTTCGGGAGGCATATCAAATCAAGACCGCCCCTTTGTCTGGATGGAACCGGACAAAGGGGCGGATTTTGTTGGTGCCTTCTGTTTTTTGTATTTTTATCTGAACAGAAGCTTATTGCTTTTCCGGTATTGCGACCGGATTATAAGGAACTCGGAAACTTTGGGTTATTTCTTTCCGATTTGTTTGCTCAGGAGTGTACCGTCCTGACCCAGTCCCTCCGCATCAACCGAGAGTCGGGTCTTTTTGCTGTTGTTGTAGAAGGTGATGGTTTTCTTTTCACCCGGTTTGAGACGGATGTCCGGGTTCCAGTAAAGGGTACGCCGGTAGTCCTTGGTATCGGAGAGCGGTTTGTTGCTGTAGTCCGGACTGTAGAACGCGTCACATTCGGCAAATCCCGACAGGATGATGTAGCGGTCGCGGTAAGTTTGCCGTTCGGTGCTTTCATCATATTGGATGGCGTTGAATACAATTTCCGGAGTATTGGCACCCGCATAGCGTTCGTTTCCACGTTCACGGGGGGCAAAATCCGTATAGAGTTTAAACTGGCGGGTATATTTCAGATAGCGGTAGGTCTCCAGTTTTCCTTCGCCGCCCCATCCCATAGATTTGCTCCGGTCATTGAATTCCACCCGGATTTTGGGCATCTCGTTGGTGCCGTAGTCACCCGTATAGGCCAGTGGAAAACGGTTGAGCATACTCACGGTTTCCGACAGTCCCTCCTGATAGTAGCGGGGAGTGGTGACCAGTCCCAAATCCAGCGCGTCATTGAACACCCGATAGGCATCCAGAGTCAGTGCCGGTTTGCTTCGGTTGATTTTTCGCAATCCTCCCTTGTCGGAACGGACGCTGATTTCGGGCAGTTTGTAAATATTGGCTACGGATTCCGTTTCGTATGGCTGGAAGGTTTCGTCAGCCAGATTGTCCTGATAGTAAGAATACGGTTTGCAGCTCAGCGGGAAGAACAGATCGCGCTTGACGTAGTATTCCGGAAAAGCCTCTTCATTGGCAAATCCGTTCATACGTTCCATTTTGTTCTTGATCCAGCGTTGCAGCCCGTTTTTCGACTTGCTTTCCGCTTTCTGGCTATTGGTTGAGTCATTGGCCGACAGAAACAGTACACACTGTCCGAAGAAGCGTGGAGTGGGCATGTAGAAATAACCGTTCTCGGTGACCTGTTCCGTTTCTACCACCAGGGTGTCCTGCGCATAATCGGCATGCACTACGGCCGGCTTGCTGATGGTGCTGTAATTCCGGTTGTAATAATTCTGTGCCTTTTGCGGATCGGAATCTTTCAGAGACAGATATTTCTCCAGAATATTTCTCCGGTCGTAGCTTTGGTTTCTGATGTCGCCATAATCTTTGTACAGGCGTCCGGAAAGAGTCTGGTATTTTTCGGGCAGATAGTTCAGCTTAAAGGAACCGATGCCGGACAGGTCCGTCCATTTATACCGGCGCCATCCCTGCACCATCATTAGCAAATCCAGATCGGCGCGGTGCGTGCTGTCGTCCACTTCAAAATAATATCCCGGATTCTCGATAAATCCTTTCAGTTCGCTACTTAACAGCATCTCCGTCAGAATGTTTCCGTTGTCGTAGTTGGAGGTCATGGTCGATGCGTCGCGTACGGCCAGTGAGATGTGGGCATCGGCCGGTGCCGTCTGCGACAACGTGAGCCGAATGGGAGCAAAAGCACCGTATTCCTGTTCCATTCCTTCAATGTGCAGTTGCTCTTTCAGCATATCCTCATGGCGCACAAAGAACAGGCGCTCGGCATAGATCCGTCCTTCCGTGTCGAAGAGGGTCACCTGCTGGACACCGGCCGGCAGATCATTGAGGGAAACGGATATTTGGGTTGGCTGGCTGTTATGGACCTGACAGACGGTGTCTTTACGCAGGATTCCGCTGTTCAGAATATGCAGTCCCAGCTCTTTGCCCTCCGGCAATCCGACAGCCTGAAGGGTGATTTCCGCTTGTTTTCCATTTTGGACCAGGCTCAGGGCGCATCCTTGCTCTTCCGCTTTCGGCAATTCAAATTTATATTCATAACCCTCGTACTTCAGTTCGGCTGTGTAAGTCTGTCCTTTTTCCGGTCGAGAGAGTAGAAAAGACCCGCGCCCCGAGGCATTGGGGGTGGTCTGGGCTACAACCGTTCCCTGTCTGTTTCGAACAGTTATGGGAGTGCTGATCTTTTTCAGTTGTTCGTCGGTCAGTTCGTAAGCCACGCGCCCTTCTGCTCCGGCAATCAGATATCCTCCTTCCGGATAAAAGGATAGTTGGAGTTTCGGTTTTTCTTTCTTTGTCTTGAAATAACGCATCATGGGTCTGACGGTCATGTTCTGCTCATATATGCCCTTTTCCTGCGGTTTGTCGTAGACGGGAAACACGCGGGAGTACAGTTTATCGTAGTCTACGAAGAAATCCTTCATGGCGTCTGTATTGAAGAAATAATCCTGATAGCCGATTTCCTGTGGTATTTTTTCCGGTTCGATGCGTCCGAAATTAAGCATCCACCGGGTGTAGGCTCTCAATTCATAAAAACCGCCATAAAGTGAGTCGGTGAGCACAAAGTTGCCGTAACCGGTGGTGTCGTTTTCCAACGGGATCTGCTGCCGCTCTACCAGAAAACCGTCGGGGGTGAGCAGTTCCACATAAAGAATCTTGCTCAGGTCGGTCGGTTTCCGGGTGTCAGTACGGGTTACATAGGCTTTGTACCAGATGGTGTCGCCCAAGAAATAGCACGTGTTGTCCATGTGTAGAAACACCTTTTCCTGCGGAAAGCTCTTTCCGCTCTTTTCCACACGTTCGGTCCAGTCGGTCAGGCTCTGTGCTTGCGTTCCTAAGGTGCCGGCCGTGATCAGTGCGGCTATGGTCCATATTCTTTTTACCTTCATACGCTTTGTTCTTAGTCAATAAAAAAGCCATTCGTTCTGCCTTCATTCGAAAGCAGGCGGAATGGCTTGTTGTTTTTCGGATGATTACATTTTTTTGTTCAGAATGTATTGGTCGGCCAGAGCACCGGTGATGACCTGCTGCTTTTTATCCAGCATCTTCAGGCGGTTTTCCTCTACCTTATAATAAGTCGTGTCGCCGTCTTCTGTTACGGTATACAGAATGTTCTTGTCGATGACATACGCTCCTTTTGAAGTGAATTTCTCGCGGTCGATATAATCCTGAGTCAGATCAAAGGTCTTGTCCTCGTTCAGGGTTAGGGAAACTTTGATACCCGGGCAGTCGGCAGCCGGGAGGGTTCCTTCATAGGTGCCCCAATAGTCGAGCGCGTTTTCCGCGTTGTGCATATCGGGCACTTGAGTCGTATCGCAAGCCACACTGTCTGCAGCCGTTTGATTTTTTTCTGTCTGTTTGTTATTGGAACAGCCGCATACGGTTGCTCCCAACAAGAATAAGATTCCTCCAAATATTTTTTTCATGATCTCAAATTTAGTTGGTTCTTGGCAAAGGTAATTTTAATTTGGAAATTTATCAAGTAACATCGTGTTTTTCACTGGCGGGTGTGTGAGTGTTACATATCTGAAAAATAAAACAAGTTTTTGTTTTTTTAGGAAAAACTTGTTTTGGGAGTATGATAATAATAATTTTTGTTTCTTTGCTACAGAGAACTTTTTCTATGATTTGTCTGAATCTAGATGAACAAATAAAAAACGATGCCTATGAAACTGAAAAACATGTTACCGCTATTTGCATTGATGCTTTTGGCATCTTGTGGTGAGAAGAAGGAAATACATATTCCGGTCCAGGCAGAGCAGGAAGGACGTTGGGGTATGGTCACAACAGACGGAGAGGTGGTTTTGAAGGAAAATTCGAGAACGAGCCTTGTATCGCGCACAATGAACGGTTTTTGGTACAGAACAAGGAGGAACTCTATGAATTCTTTACAGTGGAAAAGGAGCCTCGGAAAATAGGAACGACCTATCGTACGGCGATGGACTTTATCAATGAGGTGACGGCTGTAGCCGAACCGGACAGTATCATCAAACTGATTGATAAGGAAGGGGAAGTCGTGTTGCGTCTGGACCAGATCAACGGCAAGGACGTAGAGCGGATACCCGAAGCCTGTGACGGAGCTTTTCTTTATGTGGATGAAACTGAAGCTTATGGTTGTATCGATACGGAAGGTAAAGTGTTGATTCCCGCAGAATATGAGTTTCTGAGCTTTTTGGGTGATGGTTATGTTCTGGGTAAACCCAAGACTGTGTTGCCCGAAGGAGAACGACGGAATCCTTATTGGATCATGAATCTTCAGGGGGAGAAACTCGGTGAGGTAAATATGATGAAATATGACGGAAGCGGGTTTGAACTCATTGACGGAAAATATCTGCAAGTGCATCATTATGAAGGTGATGAGCCCAGATATGGATTGATAGCCCTGGATGGTACGGAAAAGATTCCTTTGACTGCTTCCATTTCCGGTATACAGGGAGGCTGCAAGGATATGTTTGTCTTTTCGAAAGGTGAATTGTTTGGAGTCATGAACGTGGAAGGCAAGGAACTGATTCCCGCCAAATACAAGAACCTTTATTTTATGTCGGCGGACCGGTTGATGGCTTTTGATGAAGAAGGCAAGGGAAAAATCATAGATGTGGAAGACAAGCAGATCGGAACTTACGGAAACTATGCGCACTTGTATCCGGAAGCCAAATATTATGGTGATAAGGCGGTGGTGCCGTTAACGGATACGGAGTGGGTGTTTATTGATAAAGAGGGAAAGGAAGCCGGAGAAAAACATTGGTATCGGGTAGGAGGACAATGTTCTCAGGTAAGTGTGGAAAACGATTATTGTGATCCGAAAGAACTTTTTGAATGGCTGAAAGTGACGGCAAATGGAGTGGACGGATTGACATTCTCTTCTACATCAGAAGAAGTACAGGCACGTGAAACGGATATCTTTTATGACAATATCGGAAAGAATACTGGTTTTCGAAAGACATATCGCAATCGGGATATTTGGGTGAATATTTATATGTCCGGTAATCTGAAGGCCCGTCGTGGCGGAGTATGGAAGCATACAAATGCTACTCCGATTTGTTTTGAAGTGTCTTTTACAGACGATCGTATTGATATGACATCTTGTTGGATGGCCGCTCTTGAAATGTTAGAGAAACTGGGAAAAAAGAGAATTGATGTCCGTGCACCGTTTGAGGCTTATCAGGTTGACGAGGATATCTGTGCCGTGGCAAAACGTAATGCGGAGTCAGTCGATTTTTATTTGTGTAAAGCTTCTGCTTTGAAGAGAGTTTTGGAAGATGACTTGTATGAAGAATAAATAATATAATTCACCATCCGTTTTTGGAGATTTTATGCTTCAAAAACGGATTTTTTTATTTGCGTCATAGTGGTTTTCTCTTTCTCTTGCGTTTCCCTAAAAAAGGAAGTATGAAAAAAGAGTTTAAGGAAAAGCTTATGCGTGGTTTTGCTTGTGGGAGCAGCAGGAATATCATGGAACAGCATGCATCAGTTTCTGGTTTTTGGACCGTACGCCATGGAGTGAATCATCCTTTGATGTTCCGTCTGTTGTTGGTGCGTTATATCATTGTCTTCTTTCTTCTGCTGGCTTTGTGCATTACAATAGCCTTTTATGTGGGGAGGGGGCGTCATTTGCATATTTCTCCTCAGGCTGATATATCGGAGTGTGGTTCTGTATAAACAGTACGTCTGGAAATTTAAATTCCGGTTTTACGTGAATATCCAAAAAAATATTTATTTTTGCATTTGACAGAAGGCTTCGGAATACAAGGATGAATAATCTTTCTTCCGGAGCCTTATATGAATAGCGGAATTTTTATACTTTACTGATCAAAGAAAAATAAATATGAAACGGAACGGAACATCAGAACGCACATCTTTTATTTCAATGCCTTTGCGTGATCAACTCGCAAAACAAACTGTAAACGAATTGAAAGGGCTGGCTCAGTGGATAAACCTGACGCTGAATTCCCGTTGGCGCAAAGACGAGATTGTGGATTGTCTGTATCATTTCTTTATGGACGATGTTTTGGTGTGGATACGCCGTTTACCGATGCATGAGGTGAATCTGCTTCGTGCTCTTGCGAACTCTGATGACTCTTGTACCGTAGAGGAATATAATTTTTTCGGCATAACCTGTCTGGAAGATCTTTATCTGGTTTCTTCCGAATATTCAGAAGAAGATCTGAAGGTCTGTTTCGTGATCAGTGAAGAGTTGAAGCGGGTATTGCAAACGGTTGACTGGGAGAATATCTTGACGGATCCGATACAAATCCGAAAATATGAAATGGAGCGCTATGCGTACGGACTGCTCAATCTTTACGGACTGCTGTTGATGAAGGATACCTTGGAAACCGTGTATGAACTGATGGATCAAAAATCTACGATGGATGAGATTCTGGATTGGTTTGAAGATTCATTGGGACTACGCAATCTGATTTGTATCTTTCCCCAGCGGGAATCACAGAAGGATATCTGGCTCCGTTCATTCTATATGGATGATGCGGAAGAGATTTTATATCATCTCAGTGAGAATGTCCAAATGATGGGGACTGCTTCTTTTTCACAGGAAGAAATTGCGGCGGCCGGTGTCATGCCCCGAATGGATTTCTCGAGATGGATTACTCCTGACCTGAAATACTGGATGGAGGAGAAGATGAACTATACCTCGGAACAGATGCATGCCGTGTTGCTGTATTTATGGTTCTCGAATCAATATGAATGCAATCTTTCATCATTGCTGGCCACAGCGGTTAATGCCCGTTTGAAGTCTGCCGCTGATATGAAGGCTGCGATGGAATGTCTGATTACGTTCCTGAATGAAACCCCGAAATGGATTCTTTTGGGAAATTCGTCAGAAGAGATCGCCCGACAGGAAGAAGCGGCCCGACAGCCTTATGTGGCTCAGCCAAAAGTGGGGCGTAATGATCCTTGCCCATGCGGCAGTGGCAAGAAATACAAACAGTGCTGCGGAAGAAAAAACTGATTCATGGCTTATTGATCATAGTGGGACAGGATTATGGGAGTGCTTTATCTTTCGGTAGAACTTGCGCTGGATCTGATTACTGCTCTTCTAGGAGTGATCCTTATGAAACGAGCGCATGATAACGGACCTAAATTCTGGTGGGGATGTATTGCGCTGGCTATTGGCGCTGTGTTTGCCTGGGAGAATATCGGTTGGCTTTTGATTGTGACGGAGGAACCCGAATACTGCTTCACGGATCTGTTGAACATGGAAAAGATGCTCAAATGGTATCCGATGGCCAGTCTGGTGGCACTATTCCCCTTGGCTTCTCTTTTTCCGGGGTACCTGACCGCAAGACGCACTCTGTTGTATTGTTTACCTGCTTTGATACTGACTTTGACGGGAATCTGTTATCTGGCTTTTGACGGATATCTGACTCCTGTGTGTTCTATGACAGATGTATTTCTGTATTGGAACTGTTGGGATGTCAAGTTACGGTGCTTGATTTTTATCTTTTCCATAGTCACTCCCTTGGCATTTTTCCTTTATCCGCTGCTTACCCGTAAAGGCTATCGTCAGGCCAATGGCATGATGTATGTTTTTATCGGGTTTATGTTTGTTTTTTTGGTGATCTATATTTTGTTTACGCTGGATATCAGTTACTTTATTTTTAATTTGTTCGGAGCTACTGCCATTGTTTTCACTTTGTTTTTTTCTTTGCAGTATCTGAAACGAGAGAATCCTTTTTCAGTCTGTTTGTACGATCCGGAGAAAGTTGCTGCACCAGTGTTGGTACCATCTACCTTACCTCTGTTTCTGAAAATTGATGAGTTGTTTCAGGAAAAGCCCTTATATGCGTCTCCTCACTATACGATCAAAGATCTGTCAGAGCAGCTTCAGGTTTGTGAACGTTGTCTTTCAGAGGCAATCAAATCGGCAGGATACAGTAGTTTTCGTGAGTATATGAATCATCTTAGATTAGACTACTTTAGGCAGTTGGTTGTGAAATATCCGGATAAAAATATAAAGGAGCTTATTTTCCTTTCTGGTTTTAATTCCCGGGCAACCTTTTATCGTAACTTTTCGGATAAATACGGTATGTCTCCTTTACATTTCCAAAATCAGGAGAAGAAAAAGATGTAAAAATAAAGACAAATGTTATTGGATTATGATAATTGAGCGATTTGAAAAATGTAATAAATATGCTCTTTTTTTAAAAAAACAAAGTTATATCTCTTGTTGGAATTTTAAATTTTATATATTTGCATCTGTAGTGTCTTACATTTAAACTTAATGCCTATGAAAACAAAATTTTTACTTTTTGCATTACTGATGTTATTACCATGGTGTGCAAAGGCGCAGGATCAGGGAACCATATACCGAGTATCGCTTACCGATTTACCGGAAGGTATAGAAAAAGGACAGATATCTGTCGTGATGATCAAGTATCAAGATGGAGATTTCGGTGAAGCTTTTTCGATGTTTTATGATCCGGAATCGGATTCGTATATCCGATATGATAATTCCCAAATTCTGAAAGATTGTTCTCAGGTGAAGGTGGGAGTAGATATGTATAATTTTTTATCAAGTGAAGTATGGGACTGGACATTTGATGCTCAGGCGGAAGAACAACAGAAAAGCATTTCCTTGAAGGACTACCGAAAAGTCCGTTTTGATGTCGAGGACGGATGGAATTTCTTGGAGAAAGAAGGAGAAAGTCTTTATCGCACTGTTGGTTTTAGAGTTGGATGCCCTGATGGCCTTTGGAAAAAAGAGGAATACGTCGCAGGTTCGGGTAATGTTGTCAATGCTCCCGAAATGGAGGAATATTATATTTATGCTAAGCCCGGAGTGTATTATTGGCAAGGTAACATTAAGCGAGTTTCCGATAACAGTGACCTGGATGTTTATCATCATTCCTTTACTATACCTGAAGCAGGAAACGCTTCAATAAAGGTGGATTTCGAACAAAATTCTTTGGCCACCTTTAAACTGAAAAATGTAGACTCGGATCTTTTTTCATTTCATGTAGATATCTACAATGGTGAAGATGATAACTTATATTATCCGATATGGTCACTTGACACAAATAACGGAATAGCATCTGTCTTGATGCCTAGGGATAAGACCTTCCGATGGAAATGTGAGACAGCAGGTTCTACTTCGTATTATTATCCTCAAACAGGATCTTGTAAAACAGATGCAGCGGAAGTGACAGTGGATGCTGACTATTCGGATTATGTAATGCATCATGTCCTTTTAAAAGGAATGGATACTTGGATTTCAGGAAGAATATTTGCAACTTTTAAAGGCAATGGTGAAGATTGGGATTGTGAATTGTCGTGTGGTGTTGAAAACCAGAAAGTCTATCTGCCTCGGGATAATTATCGGATAGATGCTAGTATCTCGGATATTTATATAGATAATAATAAAGAATACTACTCAGCCTTTCCAATCATTCAGTATATTTCTGCCAATCAGGAAAAAGATCTTGTTTTTGATGTCACTTCCTATCATCGTGTAAAAGTTTTGTACGACGGAGAACCATTCGAAGTAGATTTGAGTCGTAAAGATATACCGGCCATGGAGGGTATTTATGGAAGTCATTTCCTTCTGCCTGACGGAAAATATCGTGTTTACACTTCTAATTATGATGAAGAAGTTTCTTTGGAGCAGTATTTCAATGTATCCGGAGCCGATAAGGACGTTATCATGGAATATAATCCGGCCGATTATACTTCCCTTACGGTCAATATCAAGAATATAAACTCAACGTTGCTTCCGAATGTTCTTGAACGAGAGTTGTATTTTGACTTATATCAGGACGGTGAGGAGATTGATGGGAGGATGTATTTTGATTTGGCTTCTGGCAAAAGTTCTCGTACGTGGAAATATAAAAAGGGAACTTATACTTACAGGATTAATTCCTGGTCTGATTCGCCACAGGAATATTTTATTCCGATGACAGGAACCCTGGAACTTTCTGATCAGGAGCAAGTTCTGGATATTGATTTGAACGATTTGTGCTATGTTCCGATCGAAATTACTGGTGATAAGCAGGAAGTAATCGAGTCGGTGAATATTTTGGTTGACAATGATTTGTACAATCTTGATAATATAGAGCAACCGGATGCTAAGGTGATTGGTTGGCCGGGAAAATATAAAATTACTTTCTTTACAGGCGGTTATGCAACGAAAACGCAGGAATTCTCTATCGGAAAAGAGACAGAGAAACTGGAGGTTACCATGACTCCTGCTGAGGTATATCCTCTGTTTATCTATTTGTACGGTATGCATGAATTTGCGTCTGCAACCGTTACCGTAGATGGAGTCGGCTCCTATCAGATTGTCGATGGTTTGGAGTATGCGGGAGATTTAACTCCGTTTTTGGGAGTCAAGACCGGTACTTATAAACTGACGGTAACGGCTCCTGGGTATGAAACCCATACTCAAATGATCGATGTGAACGAGGCGAACTATTTCGAAGAAGATGGTGGCGTTGTTTACGAAGTGCGTATGAAGGTCAGCGGAACGTCTGTGGAAAGCATCGAGCAGGCTGCTAAACCGGAGGTTTCAGTTTTACAGAACAGAATCTGTGTCAAGGCTCAGCAGGAATGCCGTATGATGGTTTATAATCTGAACGGTATTTGCGTTGCTTCTGTACAAGGAAAGCAGATGATGACCGAAGCATTACCATCCGGTATCTATATCGTCAAGACAGCTTCTTCAGCTGGAGTGAGTGTGAAGAAAGTAGTAGTAGGTAAATAAACTTTCAGAAAAGAACCATAGTCAGTCTCGGACTTGAATATGGTTCTTTTCTTTTTGTGTTCCCATTCTATGGTAAAATCTTTCCCGTTAAATGAATATTATCTTCCCGTCGGTAATGAATTACTTTCCTGACGGTAAAGTTTTACTCTGCCGTCAGTAATTTGAAAAACACATGTTGCCTAGAAAGTTTTTTATATTTCACTGAAACGTAGAAACCGATAATTTGCATATGTTTCATGCAGTTCATGTATGGAGATTTTTTGTAGTTTCTGAGGAGAGATTTCTTATGGTTCGCAGTGCTTTTAGTGGTTTAAAGTAATTTAGTATCTTAAAAACGGTTTCTTCTCGCTGTTTGTTATATCTTTATCTTCCGAAACCTTTATTACTAAATATATTGCTTTAAATGATGAGTCGAAAAAAGTTTTTCAGACGTTTGGCTTGTGTGTCGCTACTTCTGGCAGCTTCGGCTGGTGCCGGCGCACAGCAAAATATCTCCATAGTTCCCAAACCTTTGCATCTGGCAGAAACGGGTGAGCAGTTTGTCTTGAAGTCCGGAATGACCATTGCCTGTGAGGATGGCTTGCAGGAACAGGCTGAATATTTAAGTCAGATGCTGCGTCAGGCTACGGGATGGGAGATCAGGATACGTCCCGATTCCCGAAAAGGAAATATCGTTTTGGCATTGGATACCGTGGCGAATAAACATTCCGAAGGATATTCTCTGGAGGTGGATAAGAAAAGCATCCGGATTTCCGGTGCCGATGAGGCCGGAGTATTTTATGGTTTGCAGACTCTGTTACAACTGTTGCCCGAAGAAGTCTATCGGAATCGTCTGGCCGGTCAGATAAAGTGGGTCGTTCCCGGAGTGCAGATCGTGGATCATCCAGAGCGCCCCTGGCGAGGTATGATGCTCGATGTGGCCCGTTATTTCTATGATAAGGAGTTTGTCAAGAAGTTTATCGACATGATGGCCATGTACAAACTCAACAAACTTCAGTTTCATTTGATCGATGATTCCGGATGGCGTCTGGAAATCAAGAAATATCTCCGCTTGACAGAGGTGGGAGCATGGGCTGGTCCCGACAGTCGCCGTTTGGGAGGTTATTATACTCAGGACGATATCCGTGAGATTCTGGAATACGCCCGTTTGCGTCAGGTGGAGGTAATTCCCGAGATAGAGTTTCCGGCCCACATGCTTTCGGCCGTAGTGGCTTATCCCTGGCTGGGCTGTACGGGCAAGCAGCACGAAGTGCCCGATCAGCATTTTATCAGCCGCGATCTGCTTTGTGTCGGTAAGGAAAGTTCCTATCAGTTTTTGAAGGATGTGCTCGATGAAACGGTGGCACTCTTCCCGTCTCAATATATCAATATCGGTGGCGATGAGGCTGTTTATACGAATTGGGAGCAGTGTCCGCGCTGTCAAGAAGTCATGAAGCGAGAGGGATTGAGCAAGGCTTCTGAATTGCAGGGATATCTCACCAACGTGGTGGCCGATATGATGAAGAAAAAGAACCGTACCGTTATCGGTTGGGAAGAGATTATCCAGCGCGGAAAACTGAATGAGCAGGTTGTGGCTCTGATGTGGCATAACGTCGGAGATACGATTCAGGCTACACGTACGGGTCATAAAGCTATATTGACTCCAGCAACACACTTGTATTTTGATTTTCCCGAAAGCCGTACTCCCGGTGAGGTGAAGGCTGCAACCTGGATGCCACCAATCTCTTTAGAAAAGTGCTATGGAATGGAAGTCAACGATTACAGTCCGTCATCTACGGTGATGGGAGTGCAAGGATGCTTCTGGAGCGATCAGTTTATTCATGGTACCGTGCTTCAGGAGATTACTCCGTTGAACGAAAACCGTTCGGAGCAGTATGCCGAATATCTGATATTTCCACGTATGTTGGCGCTGGCTGAGCTGGCTTGGCTGCCTAAGGCGGAACGCAAGTATGCCGATTTTGCGGAGCGCATGACGCTTCAGTATGCCAAACTGGATGCCAAGGGATGTAACTATCGTGTACCCGAGCCGAAAATTCTGTCAATGACTCAGGAGGGAGACAGCCTGTGCTTTACACTGGCTCCTACGGTGGCGGGTGCTCCGATACGCTATACTACAGACGGCAGTTATCCGACCATCCACTCTGCTGTGTATAACGGTCCGCTGCGGGTAAAGAATAAGTCCGACTTTCATGCCATGACTGTGGTGAATGACCGCCATTATTCTCTACCGATTTATTTTGCTCCTGATTATTCGGCTTATAAGCAATATGGTGAGTTTACAACAGAATGGAAGCCACTTCAAGTGCAGACTTCTCCTTCAAAATGGCGCTTTGAATGTACTGGAAAGATTTCCGGAAACGGAGAATATGAAATTGCTTTCATTCAGACCGGCGGACAGAATGTATTGAAGCTGGGCAATCTGTCTTTGCTGAAACGCGATGAGAAACTGGCAGAAATCTCAATAAACCGGTCATCGCAGTGCGGTAATCCGATTCTCGGTTCGCTTAAAGTAGATGCCTTTGAGGCCGGAACGCCTTTCTATATTGAGGTTGAAGCAAACGGTATAAATGGTAACGATACTCGTGGCCTTGTCTTCATCCGGAAAAAATAATGCTTCTGAATATAAAGACTTGTATAACCATAAAGCAGGCGGAAATCGTATATCGGGTTCCGCCTGCTTTGCTTATGTTCGGCTACATTCTTCTTTCTTTGGAACAAGAGCGGCCTGTGTTTTACGTTCCTTTCTGACTGAAGCTGTTACTTTACGGATACACAGTCTTTAATATAGGATATTGGCGTTTTGGGCTGGCTATTTGTTGCCGATATTTAAAAATATAGTTGCAGGTTGCTCCAATTAGATTCATAGATTTATTTAAACCGGTAATTAAACCAAACTTTATTTTTGTGGTCTAATTATTAAAATCATCCTTACGATAAGGGTGATTGCCGGATTGCGTATATATTTATGGATAAACTTTAATATGAAAAAATCATGAGAATCAGAATTTGTATGTTAGGAATGGCCCTTTTCTTTGGGGGAGTAAGTGAAGGAGGACTATTGTCTCTTTCTGCGGCAGAAACAGCTCAGGTGGTAACGCGCGGTAAACCGGGACGACCGGATAGAGATCGCTATGATCATCACCGCAAAGAGTATAAGAAAAGGAAAGATCATCACATCAAGAAAATTCCTCCGCACTATACCAAAGTGTACCATGGAAAGAAATGCTATTACTATCATGACGGCTTCTATTATCGTCCGTGTTCCGGAGGTTATTATGAACGCTTCCGCCCCTTTATCGGTATGATAGTACCTGTATTGCCCCGAAGGGTACACGTGGTGCATCGTCATGGACAAGAGTACCTGGTTTGTGAAAGAATACTCTATAAAAGAATTTATACCCGCAATGGTTTCCGTTATAAAATTATAGGATTTGTGTAAAAAGAAAAGAAGATGCCCCGAAGTCAGTTGACTTTCGGGGCATCTTCATTATTTGAGTTATGTGAATTCTAATTATTCAGCAACCTTCTCGTCGCTCCAGTCCATGGCAGCCATACGCTTGTATGAAGCGTAGCGCTTCTTAGCCATATCCTCGCAAGCGTTGAACAGGTCAGCAGCCTCAGTAGGATACTGTTTCATTACAGAAGCGAAACGAACCTCGCCCTTCAGATAATCCTGGAATGCCTCCCATTTCGGCTCCTTAGAGTCGAGTGAGAACGGATTCTTGCCTTCATCTTCCAGAGTTGGGTTGAAGCGCCACAAGTGCCAGTAACCGCACTCAACAGCAGCAGCCTCTTCAGCCTGAGATTTACCCATACCCTTCTTCAAACCGTGGTTGATACATGGAGCATAAGCAATGATGATAGATGGTCCAGGATAAGCCTCTGCCTCACGGATAGCCTTCAAGCACTGAGCCTGGTCAGCACCCATAGCGATCTGAGCTACGTAAACATAACCGTAAGTTGTGGCAATCATACCCAGGTCTTTCTTGCGTACGCGCTTACCAGAAGCAGCGAACTTAGCGATAGCACCCAGAGGAGTAGCCTTAGATGACTGACCACCGGTGTTAGAGTAAACCTCAGTATCCAGAACCAGGATGTTTACATCCTCACCAGAAGCGATTACGTGATCCAAACCACCGTAGCCGATATCGTAAGAAGCACCGTCACCACCGATAATCCACTGTGAGCGTTTTACCAAGTAGTGGCTCAACTCTGACAGCTTAGCGCATGATGGGCATCCGGCAGCCTTGCCAGCCTCGATCTGTGGAACCAGCTTCTCTGCAGCAGCCTTGCTTGCGTCTGCATCGTCCTTACCGTCGATCCATGCCTGTGCAGCTTCCTTGAACTCTGCTGGAGTGTGCTCAGAAGCGATAGCCTCGTTCAGGATAGCCTCGATGCGGGCACGCATCTTCTTGTTGGCCAATACCATACCCAAACCGAACTCGCAGAAGTCCTCGAACAAAGAGTTAGCCCAAGCCGGACCCTGACCCTTAGCGTTGGTAGTGTAAGGAGTTGATGGGATAGAACCAGAGTAGATAGAAGAACATCCGGTAGCGTTGGCGATGATCTCACGGTCACCGAACAACTGAGAAATCAACTTCACGTATGGAGTTTCACCACAACCAGAGCAAGCTCCTGAGAACTCGAACAATGGCTGAGCGAACTGAGAGTTCTTCACGTTAGACTTGATGTCTACCAGATCCTGCTTGCTGGTTACGTTCTTCACGCAGTATTCCCAGTTTGGAGCCTCGTCCAATTCCTGCTCCAGAGGAACCATAGTCAGAGCCTTGCCCAACTTCGGATTACCCGGACAAACATCGGCACAGTTACCGCAACCCAAGCAGTCCATAACGCTTACCTGAATACGGAAGTTCATGCCCTTCATAGCGGCAGGAGCCTTCATTTCCAGAGTATCAGCGCTGAAGTCAGCCTTCTCGTCTGCATTCAGAACGAATGGACGGATAGCAGCGTGAGGACAAACGTAAGCACACTTGTTACACTGGATACAGTTTTCTGCATTCCAAGTCGGAACGAATGCAGCTACACCACGCTTCTCATAAGCGGCAGTTCCCTGTGGCCAAGTACCGTCTTCGATACCCTTGAATGCTGAAACCTTCAACAGGTCACCATCCTGAGCATTGATAGGACGAACTACTTCGTTGATGAATGCAGGATCGTCGTTTGCTGCAGCAGCGTCAGCCTCCAGAGAAGCCCATGCCGGATCAACAACCAGTTCCTTGTACTCACCACCGCGGTCAACAGCAGCGTAGTTCTTGTTTACAACGTCTTCACCCTTCTTACCGTAAGACTTCACGATGAACTTCTTCATCTGCTCAACAGCCAAGTCTACTGGAATGACACCAGTGATACGGAAGAATGCAGACTGCAGGATGGTGTTGGTACGGTTACCCAAACCGATTTCCTGAGCGATCTTGGTTGCGTTGATATAGTAAACCTTGATATTGTTCTTTGCAAAGTAAGCCTTAACCTTGTTAGGCAGGTTGTTTGCCAATTCCTCGCCTTCCCAGATTGTGTTCAGCAAGAAAGTACCGTTCTTCTTCAAACCGCGAGTTACATCGTACATGTTCAAATAAGCCTGTACGTGGCAAGCTACGAAGTTCGGAGTATTTACCAAGTAAGTAGAACGGATAGGATCATCACCGAAACGCAGGTGAGAGCAAGTGAAACCACCAGACTTCTTAGAGTCGTAAGAGAAGTAAGCCTGACAGTGCTTGTTGGTGTTGTCACCGATGATCTTCACTGAGTTCTTGTTGGCACCTACAGTACCGTCAGCACCCAAACCGTAGAACTTAGCCTCGAACATACCTTCGCCGCCAACTGCGATCTCTTCGCCCTGAGGCAGAGAAGTGAAGGTTACGTCGTCTACGATACCCAGAGTGAAGTGGTTCTTTGGTTCTGGCAAGGCCAAGTTCTCGTATACAGCCAGAATCTGAGCTGGAGTAGTATCGTTTGATCCCAGACCATAGCGTCCGCCCACGATAACAGGAGCATTCTCCTTGCCATAGAAAGCTTCCTTGATATCCAGGTACAGAGGCTCTCCGTGAGCACCCGGCTCCTTGGTACGATCCAATACGGCGATCTTCTTCGCAGTAGCAGGAACAGCATCCAGGAAGTGTTTAACAGAGAATGGACGATACAAGTGTACGGCAACCAAACCGACTTTCTGTCCCTGAGCATTCAGGTAGTCGATAGTTTCGCGGATAGCTTCGGTTACAGAACCCATAGCGATGATGACGCGGTCTGCATCCTCTGCTCCGTAGTAAGTAAACAAACCGTACTTACGGCCAGTGATTTCAGAAATCTTGTTCATGTAATCCTCAACGATTGCAGGAACTGCGTCATAGTAAGGATTGCAAGACTCACGGTGAGTGAAGAATGTATCCGGGTTCTCGGCCATACCGCGAGCAACTGGATGCTCTGGAGACAGGGCACGGTTGCGGAATTCGCTCAGAGCCTCCTGGTCAACCAGTGGAGCCAAGTCGTCGTTCTCCAACATTTCGATCTTCTGGATCTCGTGTGAAGTACGGAAACCGTCGAAGAAGTTCAGGAATGGAACGCGGCTCTTGATAGTAGACAAGTGAGCTACACCGGCCAAGTCCATAACTTCCTGTACGGAACCCTCGCACAACATAGCGAAGCCAGTCTGACGGCAAGACATCACATCCTGATGGTCACCGAAGATACACAGAGAGTGAGAAGCCAGAGTACGGGCAGATACATGGAATACGCATGGCAACAATTCACCAGCAATCTTATACATGTTCGGGATCATCAGCAACAAACCCTGAGAAGCAGTGTAAGTTGTGGTCAAAGCACCTGCCTGCAAAGAACCGTGAACAGCACCGGCTGCACCGCCTTCTGATTGCATTTCCTGAACCAATACAGTTTCGCCAAAGATGTTCTTACGTCCCTGAGCGGCCCATTCGTCAACATATTCAGCCATTGTTGAAGATGGGGTGATCGGATAGATCGCTGCTACTTCTGAGAACATATATGAAATATGTGCAGCAGCCTGATTACCATCACAAGTGATGAATTTTTTTTCTTTTGCCATAATATTAAATATTATTAGATAGTATAGTAGTTGTCTGTAACTTCTTGGTTTGATTAGTACAAGAATCCGAAGAGCCAAAGCGGAATCTGTTTTCCGTGACCGATTTCCATTTGGTGGCAGGCATAGATGACATCGTTCTTTTTCTTCTTGACATCATCGGCGCAAACCTTGATGCGGAGTGAGCCGTCCACCAGAAAAGAGCAGTCTTTGTCTCCCTTGTTCACCTTGTGGTCTTTCCACAGGGTGTTCTGCAGGAATGTTTCCAGAATGTCTTTCAGTTCCATCCGGTTGGGGTAGATGGCATAAATCAGATTCGGATTATGCATCATGATCTTGGCCGGTTTTTTGGGGAACGCCTGATTCTTGGGATAGATCATATTGATGAGCCGTGCATCAGCCAGATATTTCAGGTAATTCATGACTGTGGCCCGCGAAGTCTGTATCTCGGAAGCCAGCTGACTGACGTTGGGTGTCACCGGGCTGTCTATCGCGAGCAAATATAGTAACTTTTTGATTTTGGCCAAATATTTCAGCTCAATTTGTTTGATTAATAAAATATCCACTTCCAGCATCATGTTCATGGTCTTGAGCAGATTCTCTGAAAAGTTGCGCTTTTCCAAAAAGAACGGATAGAAACCGTGATGGATATAGTGCTGAAAATGAGTGAGCGGACTGGCTTTCGACAGGATGTGTCGGGCTATCTGCTCGTGGTCTTCGAGAATTTCCTTCAAGGTGTAGGAGCGGAACTCATTGCCGGTTTGCAGATTCAGAAACTCACGGAAAGAGAAGCCGCGCAGGTTGTAGGTCTTGACCAGACCGTTCAGCTCCGGATTTTCTTCTTTCAGGCGCATGACCGAAGAACCGGTGAACACGATTTTCAGATTGGGGAGTTCGTCGTAGCATTTGCGGAGCTCGCTGCTCCAGTTCGGCTGTTTGAACACCTGGTCAATCAGCAGTACCCGTCCGCCGGATTCGTAGAATTCACGGGCGAAGTCGGCGATGCCACGTCCTTGGAAGTAGAAGTTGTTCATGTTGACAAACAGACACTTGCGGTCGGAAAGGCGGAAGTGCTCTTTGGCATATTGAAGCAGGAAGGTGGTTTTGCCCACACCTCGTGTGCCTTTGATACCAATGAGACGGTCATTCCAGTCTATTTCGTCCATCAAAGCTCTCCGTACGGGCACATTCAAGTGCTCTACCAGATAAGCATGTGTTCTGAAAAATGTCTCCATAAATTTTTGTTTCTTACATCATGCAAAGATAGTGTAAAACTACAAAAATGCAAAGTAGAGTTGGCAAAATATTTATGTTTTTTCTAAATTTGCACTTATGAAGCTATTTGTATTTAATCCCGAGAATGATTTGGCGTTGGCCAACAATCAGTGGAACTTTATCGCTCCGGCTTCGGCGCGCAAAATGCGTCTGGATCTGGAGATATTGCCCGTGTGGTGGACGTCCGCTTTGGATCGGGTGTGGGTGAGCCGTTATCCGGTTCATCAACCGTTGGAGTTCCTGTCTTTGAATGATCGCTTTGTCGTTCATCCCGGCGACTGTCCGCTAGGTTCTGTAGAGCCTTGGGGATGGAGCCCGCTTATCAAATCTCAGTTGCAACGAGGAGGCGTGGACGATTCGTTGTTACCCGATGAGGAACAGTTGCGTATTTTCCGGGAATATTCCGGCAGAGGATTTGCCGTAACCGTTTTGCAGAAACTCCGTTCGGCAGCCGCAGCTCATGCCTGTTGGGACGATGCGTTGTGTGGTCGTTCGTACTATTGCACTACGACAGAGCAGATTGATGCTTTGTTCCGGCAATATCCGCGTACCATTTTGAAGGCTCCATGGTCGGGTAGCGGTAAGGGACTACGCCTCGGACAACCGCAGTTGCAACCGCCTCTTACCGGATGGTGCACTCGTCTGATCCGCGAGCAGAGAGGGGTTGTAGTGGAACCACTATATAATAAGGTGTGCGATTTTGCCTGTGAGTTCCGTTCCGATGGTCAGGGGCATGTCTGTTATGAGGGACTTTCGCTCTTTACCACGACTCATCAGGGAGCTTATGCCGGAAATGTGGTGGCTCCGGAAAGCGAAAAAGAAAAGATTCTGGCCCAGTGGCTCGACCTCAGACTTCTGGATTGGGTGTGCTGCGAATTGAGCCGTCTTTTGAGCGACACTTTGGGAACGGCCTATAGCGGTCCGTTGGGAGTGGATATGATGGTCTGTCGGTCGGACGACGGGCGCTTTCTGCTGCATCCGTGTGTGGAGATCAATTTGCGCATGACCATGGGAATGGTAGCCTTGGAGCTACAGCGCTGGCTGGCTGAAGGTGTACAGGCCCGTTACTATATAAATTATTCCTCCAATGGCGAAGAACTGAAGAAACGGGCTCTGGAAGATGCCGAATGCAGACCGCCGCGTTTTCTTGACGGAAAGTTGGTTGACGGGTGTCTGTCGCTCACTCCGGTTTATTCCGATACCAATTACCGGGCTTGTCTTGTCGTGGAGTCTGCCGAAAGCGAGTGAAGTGCTGTTCTTGAGTGCGGGAGATAAAAATATCGCATTGCTTTTTGCTTCTGTGCAGAAAAGCATATCTTTGCAGACTGGAAGATAAAAACTAGATTAATGGAAAATGAAAGATTGGAAACAGCCATCTTTGCAGGAGGCTGTTTTTGGGGAATGGAGCATATGATGCGTAAGTTTCCGGGAGTAAAATCCGTGATGCCGGGATATATCGGTGGACATAAAGACCATCCTCGCTATGAGGAAGTAAAGGCACACACTACCGGTCATGCCGAGGCGGTGCGTGTACAGTTTGATCCTTCGGTAGTCAGTTTTGAGGAACTGGCCCGCTATTTCTTTGAGATTCACGATCCGACACAGACCGACGGTCAGGGTCCAGACCTGGGTCCGCAGTATCGTTCGGAGATTTTCTATACCAGTGAGGAGCAGAAACAGGTTTCTGAGAAACTCATTGCCATTCTGAAGGAAAAGGGATATGATGTCGTCACCCGTCTGACTCCGGCTACAGAGTTCTGGACAGCTGAAGAGTATCACCAGAACTATTATGCCAAGACCGGTGAGGAGCCTTATTGCCATATTTACAAAAAGCGTTTTTAAAGATACAAGGATATGATTACCGGAATTATCAGCGGCATTCTGGCCGGATATGTGGCCAGCCGTATTCATAAGGGACAGGGCAGCGGTTGCCTCACCAACTTGTTCTTGGGACTGATTGGCGGTCTGATTGGAGGATGGCTGTTCAGTCTGGTAGGTCTGGAAGCCTACAGCTGGTTGGGCGAGATGGTTACCGCCATTGTCGGCGCTGTCATTCTGCTTTGGATTTTTTCAAAATAGACACTGGAAATAGTTTTGAATAAAAGAAATATTTTTTCTGTATGAAAACGAAGAGTTTCTAAAAGAAATATATTTTTAATGAATGGAAGAATAAGGGCCGCATCAAACTTGTAACTTCACGGCAAGTTTGATGCGGTTCTTTTTTATGATAGCCGTTCCTTCGCCGAATCTTCAAAACAGAATATTGGGGATTGGGATTTTCATGCTTTTGAGGTTTGTCTTTTCATATTCCTGTTCGACATTAGAAAAAATGAATTGCGAAAAAAACAGAAAATCCAGGCCTTTATTCCTCAGAATCCTTTTTAAACCTGTAACTTTGCCGAAATTTTATGGTAAAAACAGGTAAGAAGATGAGTCAGGATGTAAGCGTGAAGCGCTCTCAGAGCAATGAGATCGATATGCTTCACGGACCTTTGTTGAAGAAAATACTGCTTTTTGCCCTTCCTTTGGCGGCAAGCAGTTTGTTACAGGAGTTGTTTAATTCGGTTGATGTGGCTGTGGTGGGCCATTTTGTTGGTAGCAATGCTTTGGCCGCTGTGGGTAGCAATGCGCCGGTCATCGGTTTGCTGATCAATCTGTTTGTCGGCGTATCGATGGGAGCCTGTGCCGTATTGTCGCATCATATCGGTACGCAGAATGTGGAGCGCATCCGCCGTACGGTCAATACCGTTGGCCTGGTTGCCCTGATCAGCGGAATCTTTCTGCTCTTTTTGGGATGGGTAGGCGCTCGTCCGATTCTCACCTGGATGGGTACTCCGCCCGATGTGCTTCCGGATGCCGTGATGTATCTGCGCGTGTATTTCTTGGGTATGCCGTTTATTATGATCTTCAATTTCGGCTCTGCCATCTTGCGCAGTGTGGGGGATACACGCCGTCCACTTTATATTCTGGTGGCTGCCGGAGTACTGAATACGGTTCTGAATCTGATTTTTGTGGTGTTCTTTCAGTTAGGAGTGTTGGGAGTGGCCATTGCCACTGGCTTTGCGAATCTGCTGAGTGCTTTGCTTATTATCCGTGTCTTGCGCCATGAAGACGAGCCTTACCGACTTCATTTTGATCAGATGCGTATCCATACACGGGAGTTGGCTCATATGCTCCGTATCGGTCTTCCGGCCGGAGTGCAGGGAGTTATCTTCTCCATTTCCAATGTCGTGGTGCAGTCATCCATCAACGGTTTTGGTTCCGATGCCATTGCCGGATCGGCTGCGGCGCTTAATTTTGAATACTATTGCTACTTCATTATTCAGGGATTCAATGGAGCTGCCATCAGTTTTATTGCCCAAAACTACGGTGCCGGAAAGTTGGACCGCGTGCATCGTGTATTCTGGATCTGCATGGGACTGAGTGTCCTGTTCTGCGGAACTTTCAATATCATCTTTGCCACTTGGAGCGATTTTTTCCTGAATTTCTTTTCAGAGACTTCTGGTGTACACCAGTATGGCCGTATTCGTATGCATATTGTATTGGCCTTGCAGTTTTTGGCTTGCAGCTATGAGATTGCCGGTTCCAGCATGCGTGGTATGGGATGGTCGCTCACTCCGGCGGTACTGACCATATTCGGTACTTGTCTGCTTCGTATCGTGTGGGTGTATTTCATGACGCCACAGTGGGGCAGCTTCAATGCGCTGATGCTGGTTTATCCGGTATCGTGGTTGCTGACCGGTTCGATGGTTGTAATCGCCTACTGGCTGGTGGTGCGAAGAAAGAGAAAACCAATGACTGCTTGATGTGGTCTGCTGATAAATACTCGAGGGCATGTCAAAACTTATTTTTTGAGAAGATGAACTTTTAATTTAAAATTTGGGCATCTTAAAGACTAAAGAAAGGGTCATATCATTACTCAATATAGAGTTTGATACGACCCTTTAAATATTATAGTTACAATCTGAAACTTTGAGGATTTGTTATTTTAGTTTTGGTACATCCTCTTGTTCGTTAAATGTAATCTTTTATTTGATAAATTCGCCCAGTGTGCGTGAATAACCTTTCTTTTCCAGTGTGCGTACCTGATATACTCCTTTTTTCAGTCCGTCGGTGTCATATTGCCGCTGATAGGGTTCTGTGCGGATCAGGCGGCCTTGCATATCCTGAATGATGAAAAATTCCGCGTTGCTTTCCGGAAGCCGTAGGGTAGTGCCGTCTTCGTCCAGAGTAACCTGACCATGCGGGCAAAGGGCTGCACGCTCTTGCTGTTCCAATATTTCCTGAGGGGCGGCAACCACACTTTCATTACCCGAACGGTCGGTGGCTGTCACGGCAAAGTGATAACCATAGAGGCCCACATACATCGGGTTGAATTCGAATACGGTGTCGCGCATGGCAGTGCGGATCAGATTGCGTGCTTGTGTCACATCCACAGGATAGGTACGTGAGGCATATACATTATAACGCACATCGTGTCCGTTTACCGCATCATAGGAACGGTTCCATGACAAGGCAGCATGGTATTGCGACATGCTGATTTTCGGATTGCCCGGAGCCGAAGGGGCTACAGAGTCGCAACTGTTGCATACCGGAGTCAGTGCCGGATACGGGTAGTAGAAAGTTTTCAGATAATCATACAGTCCCTTCACATTGTCCAGCAGGAATTGGGCACGGAAATAAGCCTGTCCCGGAATCTCTTCCTTGCGGATGAACTGCAATTCGCGTTCAATGACTTCCAAATCCCAGTTCTTTTCACGTTCGCTCAGGAAGTAGATACCCAGTCCCGGCACCACCGGCTTGCCCCCCGAGTCCTCTTTCCAGTCGGCTGCAAAGGGATAAAAGTGGTTTCCCTGAAAATACATCATCGGGAAGAGCATGTCGTGAATACCTTCCTTCATCCATTTCTGGGCGTCCTGATACACGGCGTCGTAGGCATTCCATCCATAAGAAGAAAAGCGCGTCAGATCACGGTATTTGCCGATGGGCGAACTGCTCACCTTGACCCACGGCTTGAGCGTTTTCACCGTGCGATACATCTGTTCCACACAGCGCGTGATGTTGTCGCGGCGCCAGATGGCTTTGTCCTTTCCCTTGCCATATTTTCGGTAAGTGGCTTGATCGGGAAAACTGCGTGCGTTTTCGGGATAACGGATATAGTCAAAGTGGATACCGTCTACATCATAATTGCGGACAATCTCTTCGCACAGTGAACTCAGATAGTCGGCTGTGCCCGGCATGCCCGGATCCAGATACCAGGTGTCATTATGCCTTTTGCATAGTGACGGATGTTTTTTCAGCACAGATTTACTGCCCAGTGCTTTGGCCGCAGAGGTTTTGAAGCACGGCATGGTCACCATCCAGGCGTGCAGTTCCATGCCTCGCTCGTGACAGGCCTCAATGGCAAAGGCCAATGGGTCGTAGCCCGGGTCGCGCCCCACGGTGCCGCTCATGCTGCCGTCCCACGGTTCAATAGCTGAGGGATAGATCACGGTGCCTCGTACACGGGTTTGCAGCAGTACGGTATTGATACGGATTTTTTTCAGACTGTCCAGTATGTCGTACAGTTCCTGTTGCTGTTTTCGGCGCGATGCCTCGTCGGTCGCTTTGGTCTTCGGCCAGTCCAGACCGCTCAGTGTAGTGAGCCATACGGCACGGCTTTCGCGTTTGGGGGAGTCTGTGGGGCCTACATAATTCGCAGCTTTTGCCGGCAGCACACATAAGAGCGCCAGAAAAAGGCTATATATTGTTCTTATCTTCATATGATCGCCTGCTTGTTTGATAAATCTCAATTACAAAAGTACGAATAAAAAGTGATAAACAGAAAAATGTAGCAAAGTTATTGGCAGATAGGCGTTTTAGGAAGA